>DASZWS010000138.1:0-7287 GCA_035546515.1 Vitreimonas sp.
GCCGCCGTGAAGTGGATCAAGTCGCTCACGAGCGAGCCGGAAGTGGGCCAGATCTACGAAGGCAAGGTCGTGAAGGTGATGGAGTTCGGCGCCTTCGTGAACTATTTCGGCGCCAAGGACGGCCTCGTGCACGTTTCGCAACTGTCGAAGGAACGCGTTGAGAAGCCGGGCGATGTCGTCAAAGAAGGCGACATCGTGAAGGTGAAGCTGTTGGGCTTCGATGATCGCGGCAAGACGCGGCTTTCGATGAAGGTCGTCGATCAGGCCACGGGCGAAGATCTCTCCGCGCAAATGGGCGCTGACGCCGAAGATCACGGCCCGCGTCGCGAGCGCGGCGAAGGCGGCGATCGTGGTGATCGCGGTCACCGCCGCGGGGGCCGCGACCGCGGCGATCGCCCGCGTCGCGAAAGCTCAGGCGACTAAGCCGTCGCTTCAGACACAAACTGAAAGCCCGTCGCGAAAGCGGCGGGCTTTTTGTTTGCGCGATCGCTTGGTATTGTTCGCGCATGGGGCTGCGGGCACTCGCCTATTATCTCGACCCTGCCGAGGCGACCGTCGTTCATAGTGTTCTGAACGCGCCAGGGATTTTTGCACTGCGCCGCAACGAACTGTTCTTGCGTATGCGCCCGGAGATGGGGTTTGCACTCGGCGGCTATTGCATTGAGGTCTCGGAATACGATCTCGAGGACGCCGCCGCTGTCCTCGCCGAGGCGCGCGCAAATCCGTTGAACGAAGGTGAGATTCTGGTGACGGAGCGAGGCTTGCTCGATCGCGCGCTCAGCTTATTCGTCGGCATTCTCGCAGCGGGCGCGCCAACGACAATTCGAACGCCGAAGTGGCTGCCCGAAGGCCGAGGGTCGCAGAACTAGCGCATAGCCACAGCGTGCGCGTGCACGGGATCGTCAAAACCCTTCAGCGCCAGCCGGCCGATTTCCCGGATCGGCAGCATCTTGCCGACGCACAGTTCGGCCACTGCATTTGAGATCAATATCTGCTCGGGCTCCGCGTGTTGGCACAAGCGCGCGGCGAGCTGCACCGTAGCGCCGAACAGATCGTTGGCGCGTTCGATGGGTTCGCCGGAAGCGATGCCGATGCGCACGCGCAGCGGCGCGCTCTCATCGCGCACATCGGCAATGTTCTTGATCACATCCATGCCGCAGCGCACGGCTGAGTTGGCGGAGATGAACGAGGCCATGATGCCGTCGCCCGTGTGCTTCACCTCGGCGCCGCGGTTGGCGCTGAGCGCATCGCGCACGATGCGATCATGGATTTCCAGCAGCGCGAGAATGCCGTCATCGCCAACCTTCTGAGTTAGCGCGGTTGAGCCGACGATGTCGGTGAAGAAGATCGTGCGCGTGCCGGGATCGTGGCTCGTGCTTTGCGGCAGCACCACAGCGCCGTCGAGATTGGTTTCCGCGGTGCCCATGAAGGCCTCCGCCATTTCTGGCAGCACCTCCATGATCCGCGCAGCCGGGAGCCCATGGGCTTCGCGATGCACGGCGTCAGCGGCCTCTGCCGAAGGCGCCTCGCAGAAGCAGTAGATTTTGCCCTTGCGCTGGTTGATCCAGTATTTGTGGTACGTCACGCCATACTTTGACTGCACCTTCATGTCCTGAAGGTGCGCCTCTGCGACGGCTTCCGGCGTCACACCCGGCAGTTCGTGAATATCCATGTACGTGGGCATAAACGCCGCTTTCGTCCTGAATTCACCCGCTGTAGCAACGTACCGCAAAGTTACGTCTCCGCATAGCGACCTGGGCCACAGGCGGCTGCGGTGATGGCTAACGTCATCCGCTATCGCGTGTTAAGCGAACGCCGTGGCCGCTCTCGTAACTCTCGCGCGCTTCGCCTCGCGCCCCGAATGTATCGTTGCGCAATCCTTGTTGCGTAGCGAAGGCATCGAAACGCTTATGCCCGACTTCAATGTCCTCGCCGCCGAATTCGATCCATCCATGATGGAGTCCGGATGGCGTCTGATGGTGCGCGAGCAAGATGCGGCGAAGGCGCACGCGATTTTGCACGACGCGCAGTTGAGCGCGAATAGCGCCGACTAAGCGTGCGCGAACGCCGCCAGCTTTTCCGGATTGCGAACGATGTAAAGGGCGGCGATCCGCCCGTGCTCCACGGCGATGGTGGCGACGCTGTCGAGTTCGCCGTCGACGTAGATCCCGAGGCCCGGCGCGCCGTTGATCGCCATGGGGCGCAGATGCCGTTGCCCCTCTTTGAAAAATTTGCGCTCGATGCCCAGCAGAAAGCGCGCAGTCTTGTCGGCGCCGAAAATTGGATTGAGCGCCGCAGCCTTGCGGCCGCCGCCATCGCTCAGCGTCACGACCTGCTCTGCCAGCAGCGCCTTTAGCGCAACGAGATCGCCGCTGCTTGCAGCAACGGCGAACGCTTGCAGAAGGCGTTCGTGCTCGCTGGCGGGCGTCGCCGGCGCTGGCCGCGCGTCCTTCACGGCTTTGCGGGCGCGCGCGGCGAGCTGGCGGCACGCGGCTTCGCTCTTCTCCAAAGTTTCGGCGACCTCGGAGAACGGCGCGTCGAACACATCGTGCAGCAGGAATGCGGCGCGTTCCGCCGGTGAGAGGCGGTCGAGCGCCAACAGCAAGGCGAAGGAAAGATCGTCGGCGAGCTCCGCGTGCGTGTGTGGCGAGAGCGCTTCGACGTCTGCCACTGGCTCAGGCAGCCACGGGCCGACATAGACCTCGCGCTTGGCGCGGGCGCTCTTCAGGCGATCGAGGCACAACCGCGTGACAATGCGCACAAGGTACGCTTCGTCATTGTCGATTGCTTCGCGCGCGCTCGCCGCGGACCAGCGCAGAAACGCATCCTGCACCGCGTCCTCCGCATCGGCGCGGCTGCCGAGCATACGGTATGCAAGCCCAGTGAGCCGACCGCGATGGGCCTCGAAGGTTTGTGCATCGCTCATGCCGCCAACGGCGCGACATCTACCGGCTTGTCGCCAACGATTACGCGCCGGCACTCCTTGGCATAGCCGAGGCCGGCTTTAATCATCGGGAACATGCGTCCGATCTGCAGTGAGAAGGTGAGGTCGATCACGCCTTTTTCGCCCCATGCGTGGCGCACCGCGTCGCGCACTTCTTCTTCGTTCGGCGCGTGGTTGATAATGGCTTCGGCGAAGCGGAAACCCAGTGCCGTGTCCTCGTTCATGGCTTCGAAGTCGCGTTTGAGCACAGCTTCGATCTGGTCGCGATCCACGCCCGCTTCAAGCGCCATGTTCACGACAAGCTGCGCGCATGGCCCGCAATCCTCGGCGCGCGCGCCGGCGATCTTGGCCGCGTAGTAGGCGTCGACAGGCGCGGATTCGCGGTGGCTCGCGGCATCGGTCAGCTTCGCGAACTTGAAGAAGGCCGCGGGCGACGCGTCAAGGATGTGCGCCATGTAGCGCGTGTCATAGTCGTAGCGGTTGCTGAAGGCGCGGATGCGATTGCGGGCTATGGACTTAAGCACGTGTCTCTCCTTTGCCGGGGAAGGCGGCGTAGAGCGCAAGCGCCGCGGGGACGATTACCAGCGCAATGTCGAACGGCCAGGCTTCGTCGCTACAGAGGCCAAGCATCATGCTGACGAGCATGATGACGTGAATGAGCGCGTGCATGGCCAGAAACGCCGCACCCGTGACAGCCGCTGCCCAGTAACGTGGCCGCCAGGCGCGTGCCGCGAGGCCAAGGCCTGCCGCCAGGAATGCAGCCCCGATGTCCTGCACGAAGTGCGCATTGTAGGGGCCGGTGAACACGACGCCCGGCACGGTGTCGTACCAATGCTTGCCGTCAGTGAGCATCACCACGCCGTTCAGCGCGTTGAACGCGCCCAGCACGCCCGCCAGCCATCGCCGCCACATGCGCCGTCTCCTGTCTGCGCTCAAGACGAGGCAGCTTAGGGCGATGTGACAGGGCGGGCGAGATTTAGGGCCGTGTGAACCAGAGGCGCGTCCAGTGCGCCATGGGGTCGTGTTTGGACTGGCTGTAGGCGGAATAAGCGCAGGTCAGGCCGTGTTCTGCGGCGCGGGCGATGGCCTCGTCAGCGGCAACCTCGAACATGCGCCGGCCTGGGGGAACAGGGCCGTGGCGCAGGCTCATCATCAGCGCGCCTTTGGGCGCGACGAGCGCGGCGACCGCCGGAAACATCGCGGCGCGTTCGTTTGCGTCGAAATGCATCCACACTGCGGACATCCAAACCAGATCGAAGACTTGGCCGCGGACGCTGGCGAGGTCCGGGAAGCCGTCATCGATCCAAGTTATGTTGGGTGAAGGATGCAGCGCCATCGCGCCCTCGCGCATCTCGCGGGTGGGTTCGATGGCAGTGACGCGGTCGCCGCGTGCAGCAAACCACGCCGCGTCGCGGCCGGTGCCGGCGCCGATGTCGAGCACGCTCAGCGGCGAAGGCGGGATGCGCTCGACGATGCCGGGGTGCGCTTCGGCGAAGGGACGCGCTTCGTACACCTGCAGCAGGTTCGGCGCTTCAGCGCCGTAGCCCTGCGTGCCGAGGCGTGGCGCGCTCATGGATTATTTTGTTGGCGGGGCGCCGCCATCCTTGTCGAGCGTCATTCGCCGCCGGTATCCGGCACGCCGACGATGTGGAAGCCGGCGTCGACGTGGATCACTTCGCCGGTGGTGGAGCGGCCGAGGTCAGAGAGCAGCCAGAGCGCGCAGCCGCCGATGCCTTCCATGCTCGTATCTTCCTTCATCACCGACCATTCGCGGCCGGTGGAGATGAGGCCGCGCCCACCCTGGATGCCGGCGATCGCAAGCGTACGCATGGCGCCGGCACTGATGGCGTTGACGCGAATGCCGGAAGGCCCGAGGTCGCGCGCCATGTAGCGCATGCTGGCCTCAAGCGCGGCTTTGGCCACGCCCATCACATTGTAGCTCGGCAGCACGCGTTCGGCGCCGAGATAGGTGAGGGTGATCATCGAACCGCCGCGCTGCATCAGTTTCGACGCGCGCTTGCCGGCGGCGACGAACGAGAAGGCGGAGATGTCCATCGAACGGAGGAAATTTTCGCGCGAGGTGTTCTCGATGAACGAACCTTTGAGTTCGTTCTTGTCGGAGAAGGCGATGGAGTGAACGAGGAAGTCGAGCTTGCCCCATTTCTGCTTCAGCGCGTCGAACACAGCGTCGAGTTGCGCGTCGTTGGTCGCGTCGCACTCAAGCATGATGTTGGCGCCGATCGATTCCACCAGCGGCCGCACGCGCTTCTCCAGCGCCTCGCCCTGATAAGTGAAGGCGAGTTCCGCGCCTTGCGCCGCGCACTGACTGGCGATGCCCCAGGCGATGGATTTGTCGTTGGCGACACCCATGATCAGGCCGCGCTTGCCGGCCATCAGGTTGCCCTTCGGAAACGTCCATTCGTCGGCCATGCGCGTGCTCCCGTTCGTGTGTCGCGCACCTGCCAACGTCAGGGCCGGGCGGTCAACCAAAACGCACTTTCGCGCCGAAAGCCTCTTGACCAGATCGAACTTAGATATATCTTATGGCCCGATATATCGAAATATATCTCAGACCTAACGGAGAATATCATGCATTTTCATCGAGATCGCGAACGACACGCCCGTGGCGGCGGTCGTGGCGAGCATTTTGGGCGCGGTTTTGGCGGTGGACGCCAGGGTTGGGGCCGGCACGGCCATGGCGGCGGCCGGCGCATGTTCGAGCAGGGCGACCTGCGCTTCCTGGTCCTCTCAATGATCGCGGAGAAGCCGCGGCACGGCTACGAGCTGATCAAGGAAATCGAAGAGCGCACTGGCGGCCAGTACGCGCCGAGCCCCGGCGTCGTCTATCCGTTGCTGACCATGCTCGAAGAAATGGGCTTTGCGAAACTTACCGCCGAGGACAGCGGCAAGAAGCTCTACGCCATCACACCCGAAGGCGAAGCCGAACTCGCGCAGAACAAAGAAACCCTCGATCACATCAACGCCCACATGAACGGCGTCCGCGAACGTTCGATGGGCGGGCAAGCGCCGCAAATCGTGCGGGCGATCCAGAATTTCCGCATGGCGCTGCACCTGCGCATGGAGCGCGGCCAGATCAGCGACGAGCAAGCCAACGCCATCGCCGCGGCCATCGACGCGGCGGCGCAGACCATCGAGCGCAGCTAACCGAAAGACTCCCATGTACAGCATCGAAACGCGGGTGAAGACCGCGAACGCGAGCGGTTACCTACTGCAGCTTTGCAAACACTGGGCGCACCGCATGCCGGTGACGTTCACCTCCACCGAGGCGCACGTTCCGTTCAACGCCGAGAACGTGTGCCTAATGGGCGCCGACGATGATGGACTCGATGTGCGCATCGACGCCGCCAACGCCAGTGAAGCCTCACGGCTTGGCAATGTTGTGGTCACGCATCTGCAGCGCTTGGCTTTTCGCGAAGGCTTGGAACAGCCGGTGTGGCGGATCGCGGCCACCGCGTAAACGTGCCGGGAACCACGCGCTCTGACGGGCGTTGCCTCCCCGAAATTCGAGGAGACAGCGATGAGCAAGGTTCGTGAGACCCGCGTTGAACGCGACGTGGACGGCAACGTCGTTGGCGCGACCGAGATCGACCGCCCGAAAAAGAAGGGCGGCTTTGGTTGGGGCATGCTGCTCGGCGTGCTGATTGTCGCGGGCGCCATCATCGCCTTCGCTTATAATCAAGGCTCGTTCCAAACCGCTGGCGCACGCGCGGACCAAGCCACGCAAACCGCACAAGCGGACATCAACCAAACCGCCAACCACGCCAGCGACGCCGCGCAACGCGCCACCGATGGCGATCAGAATACGAATGCGACGGACAATACGTCGGACTAAACCTCGACCGAACGTCTGTTGCTTGAGCGCCGGTCCAGTTTGCTGGGCCGGCGCTTGTTGTTGTGCAGCGCGCAATCGCGCGCGCCTCGGCGCGCGACAGGCGTCAGGCCGGTGACAATGAAGGCAACGCTTTGCCCAGTTGCTCATCCGGGTCTATCTTCCCGTCCAGCGAAGGGATGAAGCCATGAGCGATGCGGTCGGTCCCGGCGATCTGGTGCTATGTGTGAATGCGGCGCCGAACCATATGACGGGCGAGGCAGTGCCGCTGGTGGCGGGCGAGACCTACGTTGTCGGCGCGGTGATGGAGTTCGCGTGCCCCTGCGGGCGCTCGGATGCGCTGCTGGACATCGGCATCGATTTCGCCTGGTGCCAATCGCGCTTCCGGCTGCTGCCGAAGCCGAAGTTCAAAGCTGAGCCGAAGGCGCGTGAGGTGTCTAAGCCGAAAGAGACGGTGCGTTGAGGGTGCGCGACGTGAGTCCGATCTTGGCCC
>DASZWS010000139.1:0-3741 GCA_035546515.1 Vitreimonas sp.
CGCACCACGCCTTCGGCATCCAGCAGATCGTCCACCATCTGAAACGCGAGGCCGACATCGTGCGCGTAGCGTGAAAGCGCCGTCTTCTCCGCCTCCGACGCACAACCGATCATGGCGCCGGCGTCGACGGAGAAATTGATCAGTGCACCGGTCTTCAGCCGGTTCATGCGCGTGACGCCGATCAAGTCGCTGCCTACCTCGGCCCCTTCCATGTCCATGGCTTGACCTGCAACCATGCCGAGCGGCCCAGCGGCTTTGGCGAGGCTCGTAATCAGCAAGCAGCGCATCTGCGGATCGGGATGCGTCGCCGGATCGGCGAGCAATTCAAACGCGAACGTCAGTAACGCATCGCCGGCGAGCAGCGCCGTGGCTTCGTCGAACTGCTTGTGCAGCGTCGGGCGGCCACGCCGGAGGTCGTCGTCATCCATGCACGGCAAATCGTCATGAATGAGCGAGTAGGTATGCACGCACTCAATGGCAACGGCGGCGCGGAGCAGCGAACTCGGTTCGGCGTCGAACATCGAGCCGGCCTCGATGGTAAAGAACGGGCGCAGCCGCTTGCCGCCGTCCAAGGCCGAATAGCGGATGGCGCTGAGCAGACGGGATTCCGGGCCCTGTGATCGCGGCAGCAGCCCATCGAGCGCGGCATTAACCCGTTCGGCCGCTTCTTTTAGGCGGGCTTGTAATTCTGACATGGCGCTGCGTTAGCAGAGCGCCGGGCGCGTGCATACGCTGGCCTCGCTCATCCCTCGGGCGAGTGCTTTTGGCGCTGGACTGTGGACTTCCCAACCGCCGGGCTTTGAGGGCATCATAGAGGTTCCTAGCGGGGCTGGCCGCAGGGCTGTAGAAGGCAGCCGTTCGTGTCCGCGGCGGCGACGCTGGCGGTTGAAAAAAATGGGGAAATTTGAATGGCGACGGCGCTGATCATCCACGCACCGGACGACGCTCTCCCGGCGCGTGCGTTGGCCGAGAAGCTGCGCGCCGCCAACTTGAACGTGGTGCTGGAAAAGATGCCGGGCGACGAGGTGCGCGACGCGGCCAAGAACGCACAAGTCATCCTAGCGCTGTGGTCGCCGCGCTCCGTGAGCCAAGCGACGCTGATCGACGATGTCGCTTTCGCCCGCAGCAAAAGCAAAATCCTGCACGCGCAAATGCAAAATGCGCAAACGCCGGCCCAGTTCGCAGGCGATCAATCGGTGAACCTCACTGGTTGGCGCGGCGAAGATGAGTTCGCGCCGTGGCGCGAACTGGCGAACCTGGTGACGGATCGCGCTGGTGTTGCGCCGCTGCCGCCGCCTGCGCCGCGCCCTGCGTCAGGCTTCTTTACGCCCGGCCGCGTTGAAGCGAGCACCGCGCCGAACGCACCAGCGCCCGCCGCCGCAAACATGAGGGCCGCGCCGGTTCAACAAGCGCCTCGCGCGGCCGCGCCGCCGCCGCCGCGTCCAGCAGCGCCACGTACTGCGCAACCGCCACAAGCGCCGCCACCCCGCGCCGCCGCGCCGCCGCGTGTCGACCGTCCGCCGCCAGGCTACGAGCCCGATGAGCCCAAGAAGGGCGGCATGGGCATGATCATCGGCATTGTCGCGCTCATCGTCGTCCTCGGCGGCGGGGCGGCCGGCTATATGTGGTGGCAAGGTCAACAATCCGCGCACGCGAGCGCTGCCGCCTTCGATCAGATCGACCGCAACGATCCCGCGGCGCTGCGCGCCTTCATCTCCGCCAACTCCGGCGCCGCCAAAGCGCAAGCACAAGGCGCGCTGAGCGAACTTGAAGAACGCAGCTACGAAGCCGCGAGCGATGCCGACACGGTCGATGCGCTGCAGGGCTTTCTGCACGATTTCCCCGACAGCCAGCATGCATTGGCCGCGCGCGGCCGGATCGCCGAACTGCAAGCCAACCCCGACTCCACCGTGGACACCACAGGTGGCGTCGATCAGCCGACGACCACCGATCAGGTCGCGCCCGGTGGTGAAACCACGACATCTGCGACGACAACAGCGCCCTCCGCCAACGGCGCGCCAATTCAGCTGACGCCACCGAGCGAACCGCCGTCGCAAGAACCGCCGAGCGCGCCGACGACAACCCCATAAGGAACTGTTCTCCGGCGCGCGCGTTCTTCACGCGATCGTCGCCGAGAACGACCCCGCGAAAACCCTTGGCGCAAAAACAAGAAGGCGGCCCAGACCCTGGGCCGCCTTCGCGTTGTTCAGTAACGCGCGATCGCTTCAGTAGAGCCGCCCGCCCGTCGTCGCCGGCTTGTCCACGTTCAGCAGCACGACGTTGCCGTTGCGATCCGGGAAACCGAGGCACAGCACTTCGCTCATGAACTTGCCGATTTGCTTCGGTTCGAAATTCACAACCGCCGCCACGCGGCGGCCGAGCAATTCGCCCAGCGTGTAATTCTGCACGACCTGCGCGCTCGATTTCTTGATCCCGAGCGGATCGCCGAAATCGATCCACAACTGATAGGCGGCCTTCTTGGCCTCTTCGAACACCTTCACATCGACGATGGTGCCCAAGCGAATGTCCAGCTTGAGAAAGTCATCGAAGCTCACGATCGGTAATCGTGCGTTGGATTGCGGATCGTCGGCCATGCGTTTCCTATCCCGTGTAATCTTTTTCGCCGGACCTAGTTTCCAAGCTTGGCCGGTTCGGTTTTGGGGCCGTCTGGGCCCATGACGATTTGATCGACCTCGAGCTGGGCATCTTTCAATTGCGCTTCGCACCGCGCCTTGAGCGCTGCCCCGCGCTTATAAATTCGAATCGAATCCGCCAGCGGTACATCGCCCCGCTCGAGGTGGGCGACGATTTTCTCCAACTCCGACAAGGAGTCTTCAAAGCTCAACTGGCTCGGATCGCGGGTCTCGGTGGTCATGGGCTTAAAGGTATGAGTTCCTCCAGCCCGAGGGAATAGGCCGCAACGACTTGGGAACGCGCAAATCCGACATATGGCAGCGGCCGCTACTTCACTTTCTCGTACCGGCGGTAAGACCAATAGGCGTCGCCGCCGTCTTCCACCTCGCGCCAGCCTTGCGCCTTTAGCACCGGCCGCATCATGCGGTTGAACCAGCCATGCGCGCACAAGAGTACGTTGTGCCCGCGCAGCGCCTGTGCGGTAAGCGTGGCTACGGCGGCCTGTGCACGGGTCTGCGCTTGGCCCTTGGTTTCGCCGCCCTCGCTCATGCCTACCCACCAGGCGGCACGCGCATACACACCCCACACGCTAGGCCGACGCTTCCCCGCCAAGGGCGGCGGCGGCAGCGGCGCTTCGACGAATACCGGGTCCGTGATGATCTGGCGGCCGCCAGCGATCATTTCGGCGGTATGGATGGCGCGCTGCAGCGTCGAGGCAAAAATAATGTCGCTACGCTCGGCCAGATGCAGAAGGCCAGGCGGCGGCTTTTCGTCCGGATGCAGCGGGCTCAAATCGTAATTGGCCCACCAGTCGCGGAATCCGCGACGATCGACTCGCACACTGCGATCGGCGTGTGGTTGGCCGTGCCGGACGATAACAATCGATCCGATCCGCGTAGCCAAACGGCGATCTAGCGTCTCCTCGGGCGCCATGGTCGTCGTCATTCTGACCCTTACGCGGCCTCTCGCCCTCTCCCCGTGAGCGGGTCTAGTCGCGCTGGAGCGCTCCCACATAGGCGGCTGCCGACCGCGAGAGCGCGCCCAAGTCGTAGCCGCCCTCCAGAGTCGAGACAAGTTTGCCCTTGCAGTGCCGTAATGAAAGCTTCC
>DASZWS010000140.1:0-6743 GCA_035546515.1 Vitreimonas sp.
ACGAAAACCTCTTGGCCCGAAATCGACGTCTCCTCGTTGGGCGTTCCCAGAATTGCGATCAGCTCAGTCACGGGGCGGCCGGTGTAGACGTCGAGCCCCGCGCCGACCCTATTGTTGGCGGATGCGCAGCCCGCCAGGCAAAGCGCAAAGGCGATGGGCAAATACAAACGTCGTTTCACGTCTGTGCTCCTGTCCCGGACACTCTCACGCCAAACGAGGTTTGAACCAAGCCGATTGCGCGCATTGTTTCGGCGCCGAGAAGGAACCTCGGCCCCGAGCATCATTTGTCAGGCCGGTTCCCTGCACAGCGACGTTCAGCGCGGCGCCATGCGGATGGCGCCGTCGAGACGGAGGCATTGGCCGTTGAAGTAGGAATTGCGCGTCAGCTCCATCACCAGGCTGCCGAACTCTTCCGGTTTGCCGAGGCGCTTCGGAAACGGCACCGACGCCGCGAGGCTATCGAGCACCGGCTGCGGCGCACCGAGCATCAGCGGCGTGGCGAAAATGCCCGGCATGATCGAGTTCACGCGAATGCCCAGATCCATCAGGTCGCGGGCCATCGGCAGCACCAAGCCGTTCACGCCGGCTTTAGCGGAGCCATAAATCACTTGGCCAATCTGCGCATCCTGCGCGGCCACCGATGCGGTCAGCACGATGTGACCGCGCTCGCCATCTTCCAACGGCGCCAGCGTCGACATGCCCAGCGCCGAGAGCGAAGCGATGCGATAGCTGGCGACCAGGATGCCTTCGACGCCGAAGGCGTAATCCTCCGTCGGCGTGCGCTTGTACGCACGCGTTTCCTTATCGAACGAGAGCGTCTTGCCGCGCCGCGCGGTCATCGCGCAGTGGACCGTGATGCGCTCCTGCCCGTGTGCGGCGCGGGCTTTCTCGAAGCCGGCGACGACGCTGGCTTCATCCATGATGTTCACTTTGCAGAAGACACCGCCGATTTCTTTAGCCGCGGCCTCGCCGCCGGCTTCGTTCACATCGAAGATGGCAACCTTGACGCCGGCCTTTGCCAGCGCCTGCGCGCTGGCTTTGCCGAGACCCGAGGCGCCCCCGGTGACGACGGCGGCGGTTTTATTATCAATGTGCATGGAAAGCCTCCTTCGCCGTCAGTGATGGAACGGAAACGGCATCAGTCCGACGCCAATCAGCGCGTGGAAAATCAACATGCCAAGCACGATGCTGGAGATGATGAAAATGCTGAAGCGGATGATGATGATATTCAGCGTCGCCTGCAGCAAAGAGTGAACCACACGCAAACCCACATAAACCCACGCCAGCGTGATGTTGATTTCCCACGTTTGCCCCAGCATCTGCAGCGCCAGACATACGGCGTAGAAGATCGTCGGCTGCTCCATGAGGTGGTTGTAATTGTCCGCGACATTGCTCGCCCAAGGCGGCAGCTTCGGCGGGTCGGCGCCGGGCTTGATGTCGCCCGGCTTGATCTTCGCTTGCGACATCGCCGGAATGCGCGTGGCGTAGAGCCAGATCAGCATGATCAGCGACCACGCGGCCAGCGCGATCACCGGCGTCAGTAAACCATGTTCGTACATTATAACCTCCCCTTCCGCGCGATCATTAGGCGACGGACCCGGCGCCGCAACCCTCTCCCTACGAGAGTTTGGTTGGCGCGGCTGCGCGCAGCCCTCTAGTTTCGGCGCATGACTGACTCGCAGCCCAAACGCCGCCACGGCAACTTCTTCGAGCACGCGATCGAGAGCGTCATTTATCTCAGCCGTTGGCTGATGGCGCCGCTCTATCTCGGCCTCATCGCCGCGCTCGCCATCCTGGTGGTGACCTTCTTCCGCGAGCTGGCGCACGAACTGCCGCTGGTCATGGATGCGGAAGAGAAGGACATCTTGCTGTTTGTGCTGACGCTCGTGGACCTCTCGTTGGCCGGCAACCTGGTGCTGATCATCCTCTTCTCAGGCTACGAGAACTTCGTCTCCAAGATGGAGAGCGCGCACGAGGATCATGACCGGCCCGATTGGATGGGCACGCTCGATTTCTCGGGGCTGAAGATCAAGCTCGTCGCTTCGATCGTGGCGATCTCAGCCATTCACCTGCTGAAGGTATTCATGAACCTCGGCGAATACACCGACGAGCAGACCCGCTGGTACGTGATCATCCACCTCACCTTTGTGCTGTCAGGCATCGGCTTCGCGGTGATGGATTTTATCGAGGAAAAAGCACACGCGGTTACGGCGCGCTCAGGGCACTAACCCGCTCAAGCCTACATGCGCTCCGGCACCTCGATGCCGAGCAAATCCAATGTCAGCGTCAGCTGCCGCAAGGTCGCCCCCGCAAGCGCCAAGCGTGAGGCGCGCGTGGCGCCGTCCGAGCTCATGATCGGACAATGCGAGTAGAAGCCCGAGAAGGCTTGCGCCAATGTGTAAGCGTGCTCGGCCAGGAAATGCGGCGCCTTCTTGTCGTACGCAGTCGTGAGCGCGCCGTCGAATGCATCCAGCGCCAACGCCAACGCGCGCTCGGCATCATGCTCGATATCGATCCCGCCAGCGATAACGCCTTCGTTCTCAGCGCGGCGCAAAATGCTTTTGATGCGCACCGCTTGATACAGCAGATACGGCCCCGTCTTGCCCTCGAAGCTCATGAAACGATCGAGGTCGAACTTGTAGGATGTGCCGCGATAATTGGAGAGGTCGGCGAACTTGATCGCGGCGATTGCCACCTTGTGCGCCACATCCTCGAACTCATCCTTCGAGAAGTCCGCGCCAATATCCGCCTCCCGCAACCGCGCCCGCGCCTTCTCCTCGGCCTGGCCGATCAGGTCCTGCAGCTTGAGCACGCCGCCGGCGCGGGTTTTGAACGGCTTGCCATCGTCACCGTTCATGGTGCCGAAGCCAATGTGCTCCAGCGCTTCGCGCTTGATGTAGCCAGCCTTCGCGGCGGCGCGATACACTTGCTCGAAGTGATCGGCCTGCCGTTGGTCAACTGTGTAAAGGATCAGGTCCGGGTTCTGATCGCGCACGCGCTGCAGAATGGTGGCAAGGTCGGTGGTGCCGTACATGGCCGAGCCTTCGCTCGACACCACCAGTAATGGATCGGGGCTAGGCACTTCTACGACTGTGCCATCATCCAGCTTTTTCTTTTTCGTTTCGCCCGGCCCCGCCACGCGCACGATGCGCGCGCCTTGATCGTCCTCAAGCAGACCCTTCTTTTCGAGATCGTCGACCATGCCGGCAATGAGCGGGTCCGCATCGCTTTCGCCGAGCCACAAATCGAAGTTCACACCGAGGCTGGCGAAATCACGCTTTTGCGCCGCCATCGACACGTCGTGCATGGCTTTCCAGATGGTGCGGTGCGGCTCGGCGCCCGATTGCAGCGCCGCGGTCGCCTTGCGCGCGCGATCGCGAAACGCAGCGTCTTCCCGCGCCTTCGCGGCGGCCGCGGGATACATCGCTTCAAGCTGCTCCAGCGTGAGCGTCCGCAGCCGCTCATCGACTTTGCCCTGATTGCCGAACCCGCCCAGTTCGTCCTCCAGCGCGGTGATGACGAGGCCCATCTGAAAGCCCCAGTCGCCAAAGTGCGCGTCGCCCCACACCTCATCGCCGCGGACGCGATAGATGCGCTTGATGCTCTCGCCGATGATGGACGCGCGCAGGTGCCCGACGTGCATGCCCTTGGCGACGTTCGGTCCGCCATAATCGACCACCACGCGCCGCTTGTGCGCGACAAGGTTTGCGCCGGCGCGCGGATCATCGGCGATCGTCTGCGCGCGCTTCGAAAGCGCGCCCGGCGTCACCTTGAAATTGAGAAAGCCCGGCCCGGCGATGGTTGGCGTCGGCGCCAGGTCCGTCGCCGTCCACGCCGCCGTCACGGCTTGCGCCACCTCCGGCGGCTTCTTGCCCGCCGCCTTTGCCGTCGCCAGCGCACCGTTGGACTGGAACTCGCCCAGATCCGGGCGGTCCGACCGGCGCACGTCCGCATGCGTGGCGTCGAAACCAGCGGCAGCGAACGCGGCCGCGTTCGCTTCAGTCAAAGCCTGCGCGAGGTCTTTCATGGCGTGCGGATTGGCGCTCGGAAGCGGGCGCGTCAAGCGCCCGGTCCAAAACCCGGCTTTATTGCTGCGACGGCCGCGCTGGAGCGCCTTGCGGTTGCGGAGCCGGCGCGGACTGTTCCTGCTGTTCGGCGCGCGCCGCGTTCGCGGCTGCGTCGATGCGGAAGCGGCGACCGTCGCGATTGAACTGCAACTGCTCTGGCGTCAGGTCGAAGCCCACCAGGATTTCGAAGTTCTCACCGGAAATGTCCGCATTGGCGCGCGGAATGGTGATGCGGTCGATGTGCTCAGTGTGCGTCACAACCGGCTGGCCGTGTGGGAAGCGCACGGTCACATCATAATATTGCTTGGCCAATGTATTGCGGCCCCGGCGGGAGACCGCCACCCAGTAGCGATAATGCTGCGTGTCGCTGGTAGCGGCTGGGCCGCGCCCGAACTCCATGTCGACATCGATCGCCATGGTGATCGGATCGGCGTCGACATAGCGGCAAAGGCCGCGAATGCCGTCCATCTCGCCGGTGTAGGCGATGTTGGCGTAGCGTTGCACATTCGGCTGTGCGAATTGCACCACGCGCGCGGTGTCGTAGAGCACGCCCATGAGCGGGCACGGCCCCACGTTCGGGCGCACGTCATGGCCCATCATGCGGTCGAACCAGTTCGGCTTCGGCGCATTCTGCTGCTCTTCTTCCGGCAGCACACCGCCCGGCAGTTCGACCGTGCGGCCTCTCGAGGATCCGCATGCCGACAGCCCAAGCCCGAGCGCGGCGAGCAACACCAAAGCGGCGACCCGAACCTTCATGCAAATCCCTCACCCGCGCCGTCAGGGGCCAGCGGCGGCGGCCGCATGTCTCACCCCGCCCCGAAGGCGTTTGGCGTGAGCCGTGATACCTTCGCCGCAAACGCCCCGCAACACGCCGGGGCGCCCATATGTATTACAGCGCGAAAAGTTCACGTCCGAGCCGATGCCCTTGCCCGAAAAACGCCCGATTTCAATCCTGTTGGCCGCGCCGCGGGGCTTCTGCGCCGGGGTCGACCGCGCCATCCAGATCGTCGAGCAGGCGCTCGAGAAATGGGGCCGCCCGGTCTATGTGCGCCACGAGATTGTCCACAACCGCCACGTCGTTGAGCGCCTGGAACGGTTGGGCGCAGTGTTCGTGGAAGAGCTGGACGACTGCCCCGCCGACCGGCCGGTGATCTTCTCGGCGCACGGCGTGCCGAAGAGCGTCCCCACCGAGGCGCGCCAGCGTGACATGATCTTTGTCGACGCCACCTGCCCGCTGGTGTCGAAGGTGCACGTCGAAGCGCAGCGCCATTTCGACGCCGGCCGCGAGATCGTGCTGATCGGCCACGCCGGCCATCCGGAGGTGATCGGCACCATGGGCCAGTTGCCGCCCGGCGCCATAACGCTGCTGGAAACGGTGGCGGACGCGGAAGCGTTCACCCCGCGCGATCCCGCGAAACTTTCCTTCGTCACGCAGACGACGCTCTCCGTGGACGACACCGCCGACATGGTCGCCGCGCTGCAGCGGCGCTTCCCCGGCATCGCCGCGCCGCACAAGGAAGACATCTGCTACGCGACGACCAATCGCCAAGACGCGGTGAAAGCGATGAGCGAACAGGCCGATCTTGTGCTGGTCATCGGTTCGCCGAAAAGCTCGAACTCGGTGCGACTGGTGGAAGTGGCCAAGCGCGCCGGGGCCAAGGATGCGCGTTTGGTGGCGTCAGCTGAAAGCGTGGATTGGGCGTGGTTCGACGGCGTTTCCATCGTCGGCGTCACCGCCGGCGCCAGTGCGCCCGAGGATTTGGTGGAAGACTTGGTCGCCGCCATCGCCACGCGTTTCGACGCCGACGTGAACGAAGTGCGAGTCACCGAGGAAGACGTAGTGTTCAAACTGCCGCGGGTGCTGGCGGAGTAAGCGATTCCTCTTCTCCCCCGCGGAGAAGGGGTTAGGGGATGAGGGGCGAAGACACATGCGCGCTGATTGCCTCATGAACCCCGTGTTCGATCTTGCAAACATCGCAGCGGCTGAACGCCCCTCACCCACTGCCCCCTCTCCGCAAGGGAGAGGGGGAGAATGAGCGAAATCGCCAGCCTCATCTACAACGTCATCAAAGATGTCCGCGCTAAGCATCCAGATCGTCCCGCGCTGATCGGCGTCGCCGGGGCGCAGGGCTCGGGCAAGACTTATGTTTGCCAGCTGCTCGAAGCGGCCAACCGGCCGAGGTTTGCGCATTTTTCGCTTGATGATGTCTATCTCACCAAGGCGGAGCGGGTCTGGCGGGCCGACAACATCAGTTCGTTCAACGCCGTGCGCGATGACGACGGCAATTTCGAAGTCGGCCACGTGTCGCGACCGCTGATTGAGCAGTTGTTGCTGGTGCGCGGCCCGCCCGGCACGCACGACCTTGGTTTGGCGCAGAAGCTCATCACACAGCTCAGCCAAGCCAAGCCCACCGCATTGCCCCGCTTCGACAAAGCCATCGATGATCGTGCGCCGGAGTCAGCTTGGCCGGTGTTCAACGGTCCGGCTGAGGCGATCCTCATCGATGGCTGGTGCCTGGGCGCAACCGAAATGCTGCCTGGCGAACCCATGAACGACGTCGAACACGACGACATCGGCGGCATCTGGCGGCGCGAAACCGAGATGCAGCTGCGCAAGAAGTACGCGCCGTTCTTCGCCAGCTTCGACGCCATCGTCTATCTGCAAGCGCCGAACTG
>DASZWS010000141.1:0-17843 GCA_035546515.1 Vitreimonas sp.
GCCGATCTCGGTGAGATCATGCGCAACTTGAAGGCCGCGAGCGCTTCCGTGTCGGGCGATACCCTGCCTGAAGTGTCGCTTGCAGCGGAAGACATCCGCCGCGCCGCCGCCTCGATCAACCGCGTCGCCAACAATCTGGAATCAAATCCCTCTGTTCTCACGCCGCAAGCCCCGCGGCCGACCGTGGAGCTGCGTCCATGAAGCGTGTTCTGATCCTGATGAGCGCTTTAGCGCTCTCGGCGTGCATCTCGCTGTTGCCGAAGCCGCCGCCGGCCCCGCGCACCTTCGTGATGGAGGCGGGCGACGTCGCCGCCGCGGCCGGCACGCCGGTCGATGCGGTGATCAACGTCGCCGATCCGAGCGGTGAGCGTTCCATCCTCGGCAATCTGCTGGTGTGGCGCACTGGCGACGAACTGGCCTACGTCGATCAAACGCAATGGTCGACACGCGCGGAGGACGCGCTGCAGCAGATGCTGGTGGAAACATTATCGGCGCAGCATCGCTTCCGCGCCGCAGCGCGCAGCGGAGAGGCGGCGGCGACGTACGAGGTGCGTTGGGAGGTGCTTGAGTTCAGCGTCCAGCAGAACGACATGAGCGCGCACTTCCGGGCCGACGTAAAGCTCGTGGCTTCGCCGGGACGCCGGGTGGTCGCGCAGCGTATGATCGAGACTTCAGCGCCGGTCGCCAGCCGGTCCGCGACGCTTGCGTCGCAAGCGTTGACCAAAGCCGCGCGCGATGCGACTGCGCAGATCGCGGCGTTTGCGGCTGATGCGGCGCTGCAGGATCAGCTCTCGCAGGCGCCGACAACCGAGGCGCCGCAGCACTGAGTTCACTCCGTCGCCGTTGCAGGCGCCGCAGCGACGAGCCCGAGCCGCTTGAGCAGCCACGGCATCGAGAGACCTTGCACGACGATCGAGAAGGCGACGACGCCAAACGTCGTCAGCACGATTTGTTCACGGAAGGGCAAAGTCGGCGGCAGCGAAAGCGCAAGCGCCAGCCCCAAGGCGCCACGCAGGCCGCCCCACCAAAGGACGTGTTGGAACGCGGCCGGCACGCGCTGCTTGTTGGCGGCAAACAACAGTGAGAGGGGATAGATCGTCATCGCCCGGGCGACGAGAACGATCGCGACGGCAGAGGCAATCGTGAGTGCGCCGAAGGACGTCAGGGACATCGCGCCAACGGCGACGCCGATGAGCGGGAAGACCGCGGAGTTGGCGAGGAAGGCGCCGAAGTCCCAGAACTCGGTGGCGAATTCCTTGCCCTTGTGGGTGATGGTGCTGTGTTCGGCGCGCACGCCGATCGAGCCGATCACCAGCCCCGCGGTGACGGTTGCGAGAATGCCGGAGGCGTGCAGCTGATCGGCAAGCAGAAACGAGCCGTACGCAGCAAGAACGGTAATCGCCACCTCGACAACATGCTCACGCGACCGCCCGGCGATAAAAATCGATCCGGCGCCGACGGCCGCGCCGATCGCCGCGCCGCCGCCGACCTCGTAGAAGAGCTCTTGCGCCAGCTCCAGCGGCGCGCCCAAGTGGCCGCTCATCGCAAAACCGACGGCAACCGAAAAAATCACTGCGGCCGCCGCATCGTTGAACAGGCTTTCCGCCTCCATCAGCGTGCGCAACCGGCCCTTGACGCCGTTGTCCTTGAACATGGCGATGACCGCGACCGGATCGGTTGCCGCGATAAGGCATCCAAAGATCAGCGCCGCCGGCAACGGCCAATGCAGCACGAGCACCATGCCCGCGGCGACGGCGGCCGCAGCGATCAGAGTGCCGATGGTAGCTAAAACTAAAATGACGCCCGCGTTTTCCCAAAGCTCGCGCCCGTTAAGCACGAGGGCGGCTTCGAAGAGAAGCGGCGGCAGGATGACGTAGAAGATGAAGTCGTGCGTCAGCCCGCCGCCGAGGTTGATAGGCGTCAGCGCGATAATGACGCCGACGAGCACGAGCCCGACTGTGTACGGCTGCGAAAGACGCCGCGTAACAATCGCCACCACCATGGCCACCGCCAGCAATGCCACGAAACGAATCGGGTCCGCATTCATCCGCTGTCCTTTCGAGCGACGTTCATGCGGAGTTGCAGACGCAGGCGCAACAAAAACCGGCCCCAAATTGCGTTGCGCGCGCCGCCCGGAGTAGGCGACGCGCGCATTGCACTCAGTGTTTGCGGTCGTCTGCGGACTACGCCAAGGCGGCGTCGATCAGCAGGTAGGCGCGTACGAGATCCGAAGCCTCGCGCTTGTTCTCGCTCTTGGCGAGATCAGGGCGCGTGCGGAAGCTCGTCGCCACCGAGCGCGCATCGTCGTTGCGCTTCACGTGGCGCACGATGCGCGTCACCGCGCTCGGGGCGAAGTCGGTCACGGTGCGGCGGCGGGCCGCTGCGCCATGACGCGAGCTTTGCGCGATCTGCTCCAGTTCGGTTGCGGAGAGCACGTCGTCGAGGTCAACGCCGGCGCTCAGCACCAGATCGATCGCGCCGGTCTTGATCTTGGTGTCGTCATTGGCAGGCGTGCCGAAGTCGACAAGATCGTTGGCTACCGGCGCTTCCTCGACGTGCTTCGGCTCTTCAGCGCGCGGCATGAAGTTGCCCCAGCCGCCGAAGCCTTTGAACACGCGGCGCGGTTCGTGGCTCTCGGTGCGCGTTTCGGCGCGTTGGCGTTGGCTGCTGCGGGCGACCGCCGCTGAAGCCGCGGTTTGCAGCGTCGCTTCCATGACCGGCTTACGTTCGGCGACAACTGGACGCTCGACCGTGCGTTCGACAACGCGCTCCATCGGGCGCGGCGCGACCGCTGCCTTCTTGGCGTTGACCGTCGCGGCGAGGGCGCCGAGGCGCTTCTCGATCGAGGCGGCGTGTTGTTCGGCGGCGACTTGGCTATCGTTGGACGCTTCACGCGCAACGCGTGCGGCTTCCTGCAGCTTCGCCAGCGTGTCGACGGCGGTGTCTTGCATCGCCGCGGCTTCCGCGCGGATCAGCTGCGCTGCTTTCTTGGCTTCGTAAACCGCATTGCGCGTGGTTTCGCGCACGGCGGTCGCCGTTTCGTTGGCGGCCAGCACGGCTTGATCGGCCGATTGGCGCGCCGCGTCGGTCAGGCGGGTGGCTTCGCCCAGGCTGTCCAGCATCGAGTGCATGGTGTTGTGCAGCGATGCAGTGGCGGCGGCGGCGCTGTCCGCGGCTTGATGGAACGCCGTCGTGCGCTCGCCCATGATCGCGGCGGATTCACCGATCGAGTTCATGTGGCTGTCGAGCGCGTCTTCAGCGGCGGTGATTTCCGTCACCACCAGCTTCGAGGCTTCACGCATCAAGCGGACTTGGCGGCCGACCGACGTGACCAAGGTTTCGCCTTGATCCTTCATCTCGGCATTCAACTCGATCAGCGCGTCGCGTTCGTTCTTCAGCGCACCGGCCATCGTGTCGGTGTTCTCGCGTGTGGCGGCGAGCGCTTCGTTGAAGATCGTCGCGTTGCGTTGCGCAGAGGCTTCCAACTCGCGCATGCGGTTGAGCGCAGTGGCGACGCTGTCGTTCAGCGCTTCGATTTCCGTCTTCACGACATTGGTGAGACGCTGCGCATCTTGCTCGGCGGTTTCGATCGGCGAGCGCGCTTGCTGGGCCATGCGGGTCAGTTCAGTCGCCAGCTTGCGCGCTTTCAGCGCTTCGCCGGCGGCCGAGGCCGCAACCCAGAACAGCATAGCCGGGCCGAACGCCAGCGCGATGAGGCCCGCCTGCATGGCCGGGTCCATCGCCATTACGGCGTCGATACCGAAATACGAGATCGGCAACGCCACTGCGCCGCCAATCCAGGTGAGGGCCGCAAGCCCGCCCATGAAGCCGGCCCAAGAGAAGCCCGTCTTCACCTTGATCGGTTGCTCCGGCTCGATCACCGCCGGCTCTTCCGCCGTCGGCGCGGCAAAATCCTGAACGGGAGTCTCGTCCGAAGTCTCGGCTTCGCCGAACACTTCGAACGGATCGCGTTCGTCTTCATCGTCTCCGAAATACATGACGCAAACACTCCGCTGCCCACGGTTTGCGGGCGTTCGGAAGCGTTGCGTGCAACGGACATGCCAACCAGGCGAACCGCACTCGCGCGCAGCGCTTGCACCGTTTTGGTGCATGCGCGTTTACGAAGAGCGCGTCGCGCGAGACGTTAACCGGAAGCGGCGTCGATCAGCAGGAATGCGCGCGTGGTTTCAGAACCCATCGCCGCGCGGCCGCGGGCGAGCAGTTCAGCCGTGCGCGCGCCTTCACTGCGCAGGAACTGCATGGCTTCTTGATTAGCGGCGGGATTACGCTGCAGAAAATTGGCGAGCCGCATAGTTGCGTCCGGCGCGGCGTCTTGTACAGCGCGGCGTCGCGCCTGTGTGCCCGCGCGGGCGCGTTGGGCGATGCGCTCCAGGCCCGATGGTGAAAACACCTCCGACAATTCCATCCCGGCCTGAGCGATGACGTCGGCGATCGGCAGCGCGGAGGATGGTGAACGCGGCTCCGAGATTTGCCGGCGCAGGTGCGCGACCGGATCTTCGGAAGGATCGCGCCGTGGCGTGGACGAGCCGCGCCGCTGCGGTTCACCGTTATCGACGTTGGAGAGCAGATCGCGCCACGTCCAATCCGTGGGCGGAGGGGCGCGGTCGTCGCGCTGATAGTCGCGCACCGGCTCGTCGCGTTCACCAAACATGGAAACATCCTCGCGCCGCGCGCGCGCGCCGCTGGGCGGCGGCGCGGTGGCGAGCGGATCGGCCTCGTTGCGCCAGGAAGCGTCGTAATAGTCTTCCGGTTCGCGCGGCTGCGATTGAGCGGCGCGGTTACGCACTGGCGCACGCGGCGCCTGATCCTCGCGTTCCGCCGCCTCGCGTGCGCCGATGGCGGCGACGCGGGCCTGTTCTGCGGCCTCGCGCAGACGCTCCAACGCAACGGCCGCCTCGCGCTCAACGTTAACAGCTTCGCCGCGAATGATGTCGGCGGCGCGCTTGGCGTCGTCGATGGCGCGGATGGTGGAGTCACGCACGGCGCCGGCGGTGGAGTTGGCCGCGACCGAGGCTGCGTCTGCGGATTGCCGCGCCGCATCGGTGAGACTGGTCGCCTTGGCGAGAATATCCAGCGCGTTGGAGAGGGCAGTCTCCAACCGCAGCGCTGAATCCGCGCTGGCTTGTGCGGCGGTCGAAAGGCCGTGCGTGCGGTCGTTGATCAACGCCGCCGCGGCGCCAAACGAGGTTAAGCGATGATCAAGCGCTTGATCGGCGGCGCGCACTTCCGCCTCGGCTTGGCGCGCGGCTTCCGAGATCGATGAGGTATGGCGCGAGATACTGTCGCCAATGGTCTGCGCTTGCGCCGTCAGATCGCGCGAAATCTTCATCAGCTCAGCGCGCTCGCGCTCCATGCCGGTGATCATCTCGTTGGCGCCGGCCTTGGCTTGCGCGCCCATCGTGTCCACGGCTTCCGCCTGGCGTAGAATCTGGCCTTCGACCTCTTGCAGACGCGCGAGCGTCTGCTCAAGCGCGCGGTCGAGCTGGTTAATCTCACCGCGGACCGTGTTCGCGAGCTTACGGCCGGCTTCTTCGGCGCTTTGTTCGGGATTGAGCAGGCGGTCTGCGGCGTCGGCCAGCCGCGCCGCTTCGGCGCGGGCCCGGGCGCTGTCGCGGGCGGCGATGCCTGAGAACCCGACCATCAACGCCGGCAGGATCGCAGCGGCTGCCAGAGCGGCCATTTCGATGGGCCTCAGCGCCGTCAGATGGTCAGGGCCAATCAGGGCTATTGCGGCAACCGTGCTGCCGATCACCCAGAGTACCGCTACCGCCAGGGCCAGCGTGCCGATCATCGCGCCCGGATCGCGCGCCTTTTCACTGGCCGAAGTGCTGGCCGCCATTTGCTTGTCCTCGCCGTCGCACCCGCGCGCCCCCGCGCGTTGCAGCCACAAATGCTAACGAATGCTAACACTTGGGCCAATCGAGGGCCACGCGCACGCGCATGCGCACGTTAAGCGCGCCCGCCTCGGCTGTCCGGCGAACTTTTAGTGATGTTGCGTGTCGACCTGGCAGGCTTGACCGGCGCAGCTCGTGGAATTCGGCTGAACGTGCTGCGCTTCCAGGGTGATGCCCACCCAGGCAAGCGCCATGGCCACCAGAAAGTCCCGAACCGCGATCAATACGGAGAGCATTTGCTTCGTCCCTCAACGTCGCTTCGGCTATGTGCGCTCTCGCCGCCGTGGGGGCAAGGAGCAGGTTCCGTAACTGACCGCGATTGATGAAATCGAGGTTACGCCGCGAGAGCCGCTTGACCACGGCCCGGCGCGCGATATTTTGGGATGCAATGTTACAACGTAACGCCGAGCGAACTGGAAAACAGGCCCACATCGCCCACGCGGCGGTGCTCAGCCTCCATACCCTGTGTTGTGGCTTGCCCGCGCTGGCAGTCACGCTCACGGCGCTAACTGGCGCGGCTACCTCGGGCGCTGTGGCGTTTTCGAGCTTCTTTACCGAACTGCATGCCCTCATTCACGGCAACGAGCTTTGGATCCTCGCGCTTTCGGCGGCGCTGGTGAGCATTGGCGGAGTTATGGAGTTTGCGGCGCGCCGCGGTCGCCACGGATTGGCGTTTCCCTGGCTCTACACCATGTCGCTCTGCTGCTTTGTCGCCAACGTGGCCATTATCGCCGTGCACCGCGGGCTTTAGCGTTTCGGCTTTAGAACGTGCAGCGCGAGCAGCCGAAAGCGCCGCGCAACCTCATCGGCGCTGACGTCGCGGGCGATAGCGCGGCGCAGCGCCATCCCTTCGAGCGCCGACATTAAGATTTCAGCAGCCTCTGTGGCGGCGAGTGCGGGATAAATCGCGCTGTCGCGCTGGGCCTTGGTAATTGCCGAGGCAAGCCGTCCGGCAACGATCTGGTCACGGCTTCGCAGCGCTTTGGCCAATAGCGGATCGCGCGCCGCTTCGGCCCAGATATCGGCGAGCAGGGCGGTATCGCCGTCTTCGTCGAATGTTGTGCAAAACGCCCGCGCCAGATCAGATAAACCATCGATTAAGGCTTCGGCGCCGTTGAGGCGATCAAGTGCGGCCTCGGCCTCCGCGCGCGCATCGAGCGCGATGGCGGCGATGATATCGGCCTTGGAGTCGAAGTACCGGTAGAGCGCGCCTGGGCTGATACGCGCTTCGGCGCAGATTTCCTCGATCGTTGTCTGCCTGAAACCACGTTCACGAAAGCACGCGAGCGACGCGTCCAGAATTTGTGCGCGGCGGCGTTCAGGCAAGGCGGGGTCTGCGACGCGGGGCATCGAATCTTTACCCAGCATAACCGAATTTTTTCCGCAGATTGAAAATGGTTTAGCCTAAATTCACCCTGCGCTGGCAGCGTGAACCGCAAAAGCCCGAGTCCGAATGGACCAGGAGTACTTGCGGCATGCCTTATTCGACCCAGGCGCTTTCGTATGCGGCGGACGCGCGCCGGCGCGAGATGCCCGCCTCCGTCGCGCTTGTAATACTTACTGGCGGCATCGCCGCAGCCATCATGCATGGGCCGGGGCCCGTCGGTTGGGCTGCCGTGATGGCGCTGCTCCTGATTTTCGACACCGAACTCTATCGCCGTCTCGACGCCGCCGACGTGCGGATTGAGGGGCGGGTGCTCGCAGGCTTGTCGGCGTGGGCGTTCCTTAGTTCCGCCTTCTACGCCTCGCTGCCGATTTCGTTGTGGATGATCGGTCAACCCGCGGGCGCGGCCGCCGCCGTCGTGCTGTGGGTCGCCGGTGTTGTCCGTCATTTCAGCCCGGGAACATCGGGTGCGTTGCCGATCGCCCTCGCAGGCGCGGCGCCGCCGGCGTTCTCGCTGGCGATCGCGCCGCTGCTCATCGCTTTCATGACGACGCAACCGGATTGGGATCTCGCGGTCATCGCCGCCATCGGCGGTTGCGCTTTGATGGCTTACGTCACACAGGCGCGCGTCAGCGCGACCTCTGCGGAGCGCGCTCTGCGCGCCCGCGACGTCAGCGAGAATATGCAGCTGACGCTTGCGCAACTTGTGTTTGAGCAGGGCGGTTTGGCTGCCGTGCTGGTCGACCGTCGCGGCGAAGTTGTCGCCATGAGCAAGAGCATGCGCGACGGCCTGCATGTCAACGAAGCCACCGGCAAGCTTGAAGACATGATCCCATGGTCGCCGGAGAAGTGGCGCGACAGTTTCAAACGTGCGCTCGCGGGTGAACACGTCAAACACGAAGAGGATGACGCGGAAACGGGCCGCGGTCATCGCTGGTTTTCGTGGGAGGCGCGTCCGTGGCGCGACATCAATGGCGACATCTGCGGCGTCATCGCCCATGGCCGCGGCATTACCCAGTTGGTGCAAGCTCGTGAGGCGGCCGCTGAAAACGAACAGCGCCTGAAAGTCGCGCTCGAAGCCGGCAGCAGTTTTGTGTGGGAGGTCGACTTCAAGAACAAGTCGATCTCGTTCCAAGGCGATCCGCTGCCGCTTTACGGCTCGGTGATCACCTATCAGCAGTTCATGGACAACACCTCGCCTTTCCTTCACGACGAAGATCGCGAAGTGCTGGATGCCTATTTCAAGGCCGTCGCCGAAGGCCGCGACGTCAAGGGCTCTGTCGAACACCGTGTCATCAAAGAGGATGGTGAAGTGCGGTGGGCCGGCGTTGTTGCGCGCCGCATCAACAATTCCAAAGGTACGATCCGCAAGATCATCGCGCTGTCGACCGACATCACCGAGCGCAAGCGCCAGGAGGCGCAATTCATCGCCGCCATGCGCCGCGCCGACGAGACGTTGAAGGCCAAGCGCGCGTTGTTCGCGGATATCGGCGACGTCGCCGAAGTTGAGCCCATCGACGAAGCGGCGGTGCACGTCGCCGAGATGTACGAGCGCCTCGACAATCTGATGGCCGAGATGGATGCGCGCGACGTGGTGCTGGCCGAAACCATGGCGTCCCTGCGCGCCGCGCGCGAAGCCGCTGACGCCGCCAATGTCTCCAAATCGCAATTCCTGGCTTCCATGAGCCATGAACTGCGCACACCCTTGAACGCCATTATCGGCTATTCCGAGATTCTGCGCGAAGAAGCCGAGGATGACGGCCGCAGCAGCGACATCGCCGACATCGAACGCATTCTCAACTCGGCCCGCCAGCTGCTGCATCTCATCAACGACATTCTCGATCTCTCCAAGATCGAGGCCGGACGCATGGAAGTCAGCGCGGCCGAGTTCGACGTGCGCGCCATGATCGAGGACGCAGCCGCGACCGTGCGTCCGAGCATCGAGAAGAACGGCAATGCGCTGAAGGTCGACGTCGTCGGGCCGTTGGGTGCGGCCAATACCGACGCTTTCAAGCTCAATCAATGCTTGCTCAATCTGTTGTCCAACGCAGCCAAGTTTACGCGCAACGGCGTGCTCACCATCCACGCACGCCGCGACGTCACGGCCGAAGGCGATTGGCTTGAGCTTTCGGTGAGCGACACCGGCATCGGCATGACCGACGAGCAGGTCGCGCGCCTGTTCACGGCCTTCGTGCAAGCTGAAACCACCACGGCGCGGCGTTTCGGCGGCACCGGCCTGGGTCTCGCCATTACCCGTAGCATGATCGAATTGTTGGGCGGCGTTGTCGCGGTGAAGAGCGCGCCGGGCAAAGGCTCAACCTTCACGCTGCGCTTGCCGGCCGTTGCGCCTGCCAACACTGCGCCCGCCCGCGTCGACATCGCCGCGGCCGCTGGGCAGGGGCGCGATCGCACGGTGCTGGTGATCGACGACGAAGAAAGCGCCCGCGATCTCGCCGGCCGCTCGCTGCTGCGTCTGGGCTTTCATGTGCGCTCAGCGGCAACCGGCGCGGAGGGCATTGCGCTGGCGCGGTCGCTGGAGCCGAACCTCATCGTGCTGGATATGAACTTGCCCGACGTTTCCGGCTTCGACGTGCTCGATGCGCTCGCTAGCAGCGGCATTCCCATCGTCGTCCACTCCGTAAACCACGAGCGCGACCGCACGCTGAAGGCCGGCGCGTGCCAGCATCTGGTCAAGCCCGCCGATCGCGACGTACTCGCTGCCGCGGCGTTGCGGTTTGCGCGCCCGTCGACAAAAATTTCGGAGCCGGCCGCCCCGGCGAAACACGAGCCTGCTAAGAAATCCGCGTAAAGAGGAATCCTCCCATGCGTATCCTGATCGCCGAAGACCATCCCGATAATCGCGAGATGCTGACGCGTCGCCTGGAACGGCGCGGCTACGAAGTTCATTGCGCCGAAAACGGCGCTGAGGCGGTGGAGAAGGCGAAATCGTGCGCGCCGGATCTCATCCTGATGGACATTTCGATGCCGGTCATGTCCGGCATTGAAGCGACCAAGGTGCTGCGGCAGACGCCCGGTGTCGATACCGTGAAGATCGTGGCGCTCACCGCGCACGCCATGGAAAGCGCGCGGCGCGAGTGCATGGAAGCTGGTTGCGACGACTTCGCCACCAAGCCCGTGGACTTCGCCGGATTGGTGGCGCTGATCGAGAAATACGCCGCCTGAATCTCGTACAAGACTGAAGCATGGTTAGGGGCCATTCAGGTTACAGCGCCGTTTATCCAAAAAATACGATCAGCTATCCGCGTATTAGGCTGACCTCAACCTAACCCGCGTAGTGTTCGACGCTGGTATGGTTTGGCGGGGGTCCAGAGGAACGAATGTCCTCGGCCGATAGCGTAGAACGCGCCACCGCGAATGAGCGGTTGGGACGCATTCTCCTGGTCGATGACCAGGCGCAAAACCGCGACATGCTCGGCCGTCGGCTGGAGCGTCGCGGTTACGATGTCGTGCTGCGCGAAAGCGCGGTGGGCATCGAAGATGCGATCGTGCGCGACAACATCGAACTCGTGCTTCTGGACTGGATGATGCCCGAGCGCTCGGGCCTTGACGCCCTCAGCGGCATTCGCGCCCAATTCGATGCTGAGCACGTGCCCGTTATCGTCGTCACCGCTTTGGACGACGGCGACGTGGTCTCCACGGCGCTGGAGGCGGGCGCCAACGACTACATCACCAAGCCGATCGACCTGCGGGTGCTGACCGCGCGGGTCAAGGCGCAGCTCGATCGCCGTAAGGCGGTGCTCGATCTCGACGCCATCCGCAACGATCTCGAAAAGACAGTGCAGGCGCGCACCCAGGATCTCGTCGCCGAGATTTCCGAGCGCGAGGCCGCCGAGGCGCGTGCGCAATCGCTGGCGCGCCACGACCCGCTGACCGGTCTCGCCAATCGCCGCCACTTCCTCGAAGAACTCGACCGCCGCCTCAGCCTGATCGGGCCCGAGGAGATTGCTTTTGCATTGATGTTCGTCGACCTCGATCGCTTCAAGCCGATCAACGACGTGCATGGTCACGCCATCGGCGACCAACTCCTGCAAGTGATCGCCACGCGGCTTCAGAACTGCATTCGCGACGATAGTTTCGCAGCGCGCTTGGGCGGTGACGAATTCTGCGTGCTCATCGAAACGCCAACCGGCCGGGAAGGCGTCGCCGCCGCCGCGCGACGCATTCTGAATGAGCTCTCCGCGCCGATTTTGATCAATGGCCTGAAGCTGACGGTCGGCGCTTCGATCGGCATTTCCATGTGCCCGGAAGACGGTCGCAGCGCCGCCGAGCTTTTGCAGCGCGGCGATGCCGCCATGCTGCGCGCCAAAGAAGACCGCGGCGCCTACAAGTTCTTCGATTCCTCGATTGACGAGGAGCTCAAGTCCAAGGCCGCGCTCGAAACCGATCTCCGCGCCGCCATCCCCAACGGCGACATCGTTCCATACTTCCAGCCCGTGTTGCATCTCGATACGGGCGCACTCGCCGGCTTTGAGGTTCTCGCGCGCTGGCCTCATCTTGAGCGGGGCATGATCTCGCCGACGCAATTCATCCCGGTCGCTGAAGAAGCGGGCCTCGTCGATGCGATGTTCTGGACGCTGCTGGCGCAAGCGTGCCGCAAGGCGTTGGAAGCGCCGGGCACGTTCACGCTCGCGGTGAACATTTCACCCAGCCAAATTCGCGACCAATGGTTCCCGGAGAAGGTTCTGCGCACGCTGCGCGAAACTGGCTTTCCCGCACAACGCCTTGAAATCGAGGTCACTGAGAGCGCCATGATCGGCGACATCCAGCGCGCCAAGTCGTCGCTGATGTCACTGAAGAACCAGGGAGTGCGCATCGCCCTCGATGATTTCGGCACCGGTTATTCGTCGCTGTTCTTGTTGCGCGCATTGCCGATCGACAAGCTGAAGATCGACCGCTCGTTCGTTTCAAGCCTCGTCACCGACCGTGAAAGCGCCACCATTGTCGGCGCGCTGGTTGGCTTGGGCAAGGCGCTGGGCTTGCAGATTACCGCGGAAGGCGTCGAGGACGAAGCAACCTCAAAGGCGCTGCAAACGATGGGCTGCGAGTTCGCGCAAGGTTTTCTCTATGGCGCCGCCATCGAGACGCCGCACTACGAACCTTTGGGGCTCGCAAATCGCGTGAGCGCCTAAGCGGCGTAGGCAAACCACACATTCGGCTCTTCGTAGCGGCCGACATTTTTTTCAAGCTCAATGGTGATCGGCGCCAATGCGCCTTCGATGGTGTAGGCGCCCGAGCTTTCAAACGTACGTCCCGACCACGTCTCCCAGAATGGAATAGGCTCCTCGACGACCATTGAGCGCGTCGCTTCACCGACGATCTGCCCGCCGGCGGAGAGATGGCTCCGGAGCCAGGGATCGTAGGCGCGGCCCTTGTCGTCGGTCCAATGCACGTAATCCGACATGGCGACGTCAGGGTGGCGCGATTTTGCAGTGGGTCGCACCGGGATCACCACGCCTTCGAACCCACACTGGGTAGCCACGTCCTTCATGGCTTTGATCACCAAGCGCGCCAGCCCCTTGGAGCGATGCACTTGCGGCACCGAGATGCCGAGTCCGCCAAGCATGTTCGGGGTGACGTCAGCACGCCCGGCGGACTCTACGATCCAATCCCATCCTTCGGCTGGAAGCTTGGCGGGATCGGCGCAGTAGAAGGGGACGGCGCAGCCGATGGCGACCGGGTAGCCGGTGTCCTCGTCAACCAGGCAAATCTGGAAGTCGGCGTAGCGCTCCAGCAGCTCGTCGTAATGTTTGAAGTGCGCCCGGGTGAAGTTGAGATATCCCAACGCATTCCAGGCGGCCTGTTCGATCGCGACGGCGGCGCGCTTCAGCGCCGGACTGTCAGCCCGTGTTTTCACCACGTAGCGCGGCATCGGTGTCCCCAAACCGTTAACTATGTTTCGCGTGCAAGAACAACAACGAGACGAATACTCGGTTGGTCTTTCCCGCGTCTGGAGTTCACTAATAAAGTGTAAATGCGAAAAATTCAATCCCTAAACTGTATTTACCTTCTTTAAAGAACAAGGTTAACCGGGATTATGAAAGGAACGACTTTGGCGGGAAACTGGTCTGTACTTGAAGTTTCAGAGGCAAGATGGTGATCTGGGTAACAATATATTTGGACGGGTTGGGTAAGTAGCTGATTTGGCGCGAAGTGCGCCTGTGTTTACTTTGGCATAACCATGTTCAATATTGCCTCCCGCGCGCTTCCTTACAGGAATAACTTGCAGCGGCTGACGCTGACGATCGGCGCGGCTTTGGCGTTCTTTGGCATGATCCTCGTGGCCGTGGTCGCCTACGCGGGCTGGTCAGCCAACCGCACCTCGATTGAGCGGGAGCGGACGCTTGTCGAGAACGCCTTGGATCAAGCGGTCAGCACGATTTTGAACCAGGAAAAGGCCATCTGCTGGTGGGACGACGCTGTCGTGAACGCCCAGAAGCGCCCGCTCGATCTCGAGTGGATCGAAACGAATATTGGCGTGTACTTCTACGAAACTTATGGCCACGACGAGGTCTATCTCGTCGACGGCGACAACACGCCGATCTACGCCAACATTGAAGGCAAACTGCAGCAAAACCCGGCCGCCGCCTATGCGCGCCACGCAGCGCAGCTTAACCGCGTTGTGCAGGCCGCGCGCGGCAACCGCGATGCGACGCTGCGGGTCCGCGATTCCGCTTTCACCTCCGACCAGCGCCGCTACTCTTATCTTCTTGGCGCCCGCAACGCCGCTTGGGCGGGGCACATTCTTACCATCGACGGCGTGCCCGCCGTCGTCAGCACTATGGCGATCGTCCCCAGCGTCGACGCCAATGTGCTTCACGGGCGCCCGCACATGATGGTCTCGGTCGTGCGCATGGATCGGGATTTCATGTATTCGGTGGGGCGCACGTTGCTGATGCCCGACCTGGCGCTCTCCACTGAGCCGTCGACCGCGCGCGGCGTGATTTCCGAACGGTTCGAGGCCGATGACGGCACGCCGATCGGCTACCTGACGTGGACGCCGAAGCGCCCCGGCCAAGCCTTGCTGATGTTCATCCTGCCGTTGGTGATGATGGGGCTCGTCGGCGCGGGCATGCTGACTTGGGTGATGATCGGGCGCTTGAAGCGCGCGTCCAGCGAACTGGAAAACCGGGAAGAGCTGTCGCGTCATCAGGCGCTGCACGATGCGTTGTCGGGTCTGCCGAACCGCCACCACTTCGTCGAACGCCTTCAGGATGCGCTCGATGGGCTGATTCAGTCGCGCAACAACGGCCGTGTTGTGGTCGCTTACATCGATGTTGACCGCTTCAAGGACGTCAACGACACTATGGGCCATCAGGCGGGCGACGCGCTGATCATGGCGGTGGCGCAGCGCCTGTCGGTTACGCTCACGCCTTCGGATTTTCTGGCGCGCTTCGGCGGCGACGAGTTCGCGGTGTTGCGGCGCGCTGTAAGTGCTGATGCTGCCGAAGAATTGGCGCAACGCCTGCGCAGTGCGTTCGAGGACGCCTTCGACGTTTACGGTCAACATGTTCGTATGACCGCCTCGATCGGCATCGCCATGGCGCCCGATCACGGCGCTTCACCGCAAGAGCTGATGCGCCACGCCGACATCGCGCTTTATCAGGGCAAGAACCAAGGGCGCGACCGCGCCATGCTGTTCTGCGCCGAGATGGCTGCGGAGGTCGAACAACGCCGCGAAATCGAACTCGATCTCGAGGGTGCGATCCAGTCGAACGCGCTGCATCTGCACTATCAGCCGCTGATTTCCTGCAATAGCGGCAAGGTAACTGGTGTGGAGGCGTTGCTGCGCTGGCGCCATCCGACACGAGGCGACCTGTCACCGGCGATGTTCGTCCCGGTGGCGGAGGAGGCGGGGCTCATGCCGGCGCTGGGCACATTCGTGCTGACGCGCGCATTCGAAGAGGCCAAGCTCTGGCCCGACCTTGAGGTCGCCATCAATCTTTCGCCGGTGCAATTCCGACACGTCGACCTGGTGGATCTGCTCAAGAACCTGCTCAAGGATCACGATGTCGATCCCTCGCGCATCGTCCTCGAGGTGACCGAAGGCGTGCTGATGGAATCCACCGAGCGCAATCGCCAGATTCTCGATGCGGTGCGCGAACTCGGCTTCAAGATCGCGCTCGACGATTTCGGCACCGGCTACTCGTCGCTGCGCTACCTCTGCGATTTCCGCTTTGACAAGATCAAAATCGACCGCGCCTTCGTGACCGGCATTCATGAGCGCAAGCGGGCCATGACCATCATCCAGTCAGTGGTGACTTTGGGCCGCGGCCTGGGGATGGATATCGTCGCAGAAGGTGTGGAAACCGAAGCCGAGGCCTCGGTCATGCGTCTCATTGGCGTGACCGAATTACAGGGTTTCTTTTTCTCCCATGCGGTGCCTTCGGCGAAGATCGCCGAACTCGTTGACGCCTTCGGGCGTCCGGCAGCCGATGCCGATACCGCCCGGGTGCGGCGCGAACAGCGCGCTTAAAGGGCGGCTCCGGGCGCGAAACGTCACGTTCGGCGGGAACGCCAGCCTCCGCGCTCGCGCAAGCGAAGAAGGGGCGGCGTCGCGCCGCAAAGTCGCCACTTTCCAAGCCGCTGCGGCCCCGTGCGCGGCGCTATGGACAAAATTCCGATAACCCTTCATGCCAACCGGAGGCGCCGCCAGGGACACGAAGCGGCGTTCGAAGCGGGGTAGGGTCGGCCGCGCCGACGCCGGTAGGGACCGGCTGGAGCGGCGTCTCGCCGTGGCGCGCAGTCGCCAGTATCACCCGCGCCGTTGAGGGAAGGGGATCGGAGCGGGCATGCGTATCAAAGCTGTTCACGTCGCAGGTTTGGCCGCCGCCCTGATGGGTGGCGTCGCCAAGGACGCTCTCGCCGACACCACGGTCTCCAATTCCACGACGACGCCGCTGCTGACGAGTTCGGCCGGCAACATCACGTTGGATTCGAACGGCAAGATCACGGTGACGGCAGGCCAGACCGCCATCACCGTCGATTCAAACAACAACGTCGCCAATGGCGGCAGCATCGGGTCGACCGCCGCCGATAACACCACCGGCATCCTGTTGGGCAACGGTGCGAGCGGAACCATTAGCAACACCAGCATCATTACGCTCGCCGAACCCAGCCCGCTTTCAGACACCGACGGGGACGGCGATCTCGACGGCCCCTGGGCGACGGGCTCGAACCGCTTTGGGATTTTGTTGAACGCGGGCAGCACGTTCACCGGCGACGTCACGAGTTCGGGTTCGATCACCGTTTCGGGCAACAGCTCGGCAGGCATCTCCCTCAATGGTTTGCTTGACGGCAATCTCACCACCACCGGCTCGGTCAACATCGTTGGCGACAATTCCGTGGGCGTGCTGGTGGGCGGCGGCGCGACGGCCGGCATCACCGGCGATGTGCTTCTGCGCGGAAACATGTCGATATCGGGCCAGAACTCATCGGCCATCGTTGTGGACGCGCCCGTTGGCGGCCAATTACGCGTCAACGGCACGATCGTGTCCAACGGCTATCACTCCACAGTTCAACCTTCGGATACCAGCCATCTCGATGCCGACGATCTGGAGCAGTCGGCGGCCACGCTCGCTATTCATTCCAACGTCGCTGGCGGCGTTACGCTCGAGGGGATCGGTGTCGAGGACGATCCTGACGATGACGGCGATGGAGTGACGGAAGCGGAAGGCGACACCAACGATGACCTCACGTCGAGCTTGACGTCCTATGGCGGCGCACCGGCGATTCTGATTCAAGCCGATCCGGGCAACAGCATGACGCTGGGGCCGAACAGCAACGGCTTCGGCCTACAGGTGCGCGGCAACATCACCGCCAGCGGAGTCTATGACGGCGTCGAAAGCCGGGCCATCAGCATTCTCGGCAACGGCGCTGCGACCACCGCCATTCAGGGCGGCGTCGCGCTCGACTTCAGTGTGACTGACGCGGCGTCAGAAGCAGATGCCTACGGCCTCTACATCGGTGCGAACGCGTCCACGCCGGAGGTGCTGCAACGCAAGGCGTTCACTGTCACTAGCGTTTCGGAAGGCGCGCACAACGCCTATGGCGTGTTCTTCGACACCAATGCCTCGGTGCCAAGCTTTACCAACAGCGGTACGATGCTCGCACAGGTGTTCGGTGAAACCGGCAACGCCACGGCGATTACCGACCGTTCCAACACGCTCGCCACCATCACGAACTACGGCACGCTGCAGGCCCGCGTGGTCGCTACGGACACTGATCCGACAGATAGCACACCCCCGCCGCCAGTAACGGGATCGTCGACCGCGATCGACGTTTCGACATCTACGATCGGTGTCACCTTCAATCAGATTCCGGACGTGCCATTCACCGACGACGACTCTGTCGACGATGACGTTGGTTTACGGCCAACCATTCAGACGGTCGGCGACATCAAGTTCGGCTCCGGCGCGGATGCTGTGAACTTGTTGGCGGGCACCATTGCCGGGGACATTTCCTTCGGCGCCGGCGCCGACGCCATGACGGTCGACAACGGCTCGACCTTCACGGGTCGCATCTCC
>DASZWS010000142.1:0-2208 GCA_035546515.1 Vitreimonas sp.
AGCTCGCGCATGTTTGGATTGAGCGCGACATCGACGTTCATCTCGCCGTCATATTCAAAGTTGAGATCCTCACGCCGGTCCAACATCGATACCGCGGCGCGGATTTTCTCCGAGCGCTCCATTTCCGGATTGCCGAAATTCGAATGCGACAGCAGCGCCACCCGCGGCGTCGCGCCGAACGTTCTAGCGAACGCCGCCGACTGCAGCGTGATCCGCGCCAGTTCAAGTGCGTCGGGAAACTCAGCAACGGCGGTATCGCCAATGAACAGAGTGCGTCCCTTGGAAAGTACAATCGAGGTGCCCATTGGCCGCTCGCCGCGGGCGGCGTCGATCACCAGCAGCACGTCGTTCAGCGCTGTGGCGTAGTTGCGGGTGACGCCGGTGACCATCCCGTCGGCGTGTCCGAAGGCGACGAGGCACGCTCCGAACACGTTGCGATCCTGATTGACCAAACGCTGCGCATCCCGATGCAACAAGCCGAACCGCTGCTGGCGCTTGTAAAGAAAGTCCGTGTAGGCGGCGTTGTGCTCCGAGAGCCGCGCATTGATAATCTTGAGCGGTGTATTCTCCGGCACGCCGATTTGCGCCATGTTGGCGCGCACGGTTTCTTCGCGACCAATGAGAATCGCCTCGCCGAGGCCTGCGTCCTGAAAGCTCAGCGCGGCGCGGATGACCGATGTTTCTTCGCCTTCGGCAAACACGATGCGCTTGGGTGCGCGCCGCACCGCGGTAGTTACGCGCTGCATCATCGCCGCTGTCGGGTCGAGCCGCTGCGCCAAGCGATGGCGGTAGGCTTCCATGTCTTCAATCGGCTTGCGGGCGACGCCGCTATCCATCGCTGCTTGCGCGACGAAGGGCGGAATTTCCGAAATCAGGCGCGGATCAAACGGGGTAGGGATGATGTAGTCGGGGCCAAACTTCAGCCGCCGGCCCTGATAGGCAGCCGCCACTTCATCGGGCACATCCTCCTTCGCCAACTGCGCCAAGGCGCGCGCGGCGGCGACCTTCATCGCTTCGTTGATGGTGCGCGCGCGCACGTCGAGCGCGCCGCGGAAGATGTAGGGAAAGCCCAGAACGTTGTTGATCTGGTTGGGATAGTCCGAACGCCCGGTGGCGACGATGGCGTCCTTGCGCACCTCGTGCACGTCTTCCGGCGTGATTTCCGGATCGGGGTTGGCCATGGCGAAGATGATCGGCTTCTTCGCCATCGACTTGACCATCTCCTTGGTAATGGCGCCGGCGACCGAAAGTCCCATCACCACGTCCGCGCCTTTCATGGCGTCGGCGAGCGTGCGGGCCTTGGTTTCCACGGCATGCACGGACTTGAACTGGTCCATGCCCTTTTCGCGGCCACGATAGATGACGCCTTCACGGTCGACGGCGATGACGTTGTCGTGCGGCACCCCCAGTTGCTTGATCAGGCCGATACAGGACAGCCCGGCGGCGCCGGCGCCGTTGACGACGACCTTGATGTCGGAAAGCTCGCGTCCCGTGAGCTCGCAAGCGTTGAGCAAGCCGGCCGCGGCGATGATGGCGGTGCCGTGCTGGTCGTCGTGGAAGACCGGAATGTCGAGCTCATCACGCAAGCGGCTCTCGATGACGAAGCATTCCGGGCTCTTGATGTCCTCGAGGTTGATGCCGCCGAACGTGGGCCCGATGTTGCGGACGGTGAGGATGAATTCTTCGACGTCCTGGGTGGTCACCTCAATGTCGATCGAGTCCACATCGGCGAAGCGTTTGAACAGGACGCTCTTGCCCTCCATTACGGGCTTTGAGGCCATGGCGCCGAGGTTGCCCAGTCCGAGGATCGCCGTGCCGTTGGAAATCACCGCAACAAGATTGCCCTTGGCGGTGTAATCGTACGCTTTGTCCGCATCCTCGGCGATCGCCTTCACTGGCGCCGCCACGCCGGGCGAATAGGCGAGAGAAAGGTCGCGCTGCGTCGCCATCGGCTTGGTGGGTGTGATGGAAATCTTGCCGGCGGGCGCAACGCTATGGAAGTCGAGTGCTTCGGCGTCGGTAAAACTGCGCTTCTGGTCGGGCATAGAGGTCACGCTCGGGGAAAGACGGGCGCACCCTAGCTGTGGGCGCCTTTCCGTCAATGGAAGTCGGCGACGCGGCCCGCTAAAGCTGTTGCGTGGCCGATTCCTCTTCCAGCCCGCCCCCGCGCGCGACGCCGTTCATGGCGCAGTATCTCGCGGCGAAGGC
>DASZWS010000143.1:0-5743 GCA_035546515.1 Vitreimonas sp.
CGTGCGCCCTTCTTGGCGGCAGCTTTGCGAGGGGCTTTCTTGGCTTTCGCCTTCTTCGCCACTTTCTTCGCTTTCTTCGCTTTCTTAGCCATGCCCTGGCTCCTCTGTGTTCACGGCAACGAGGCCGCAGTACGCGGACATAATAAGATGTGCAAGCGAGAACGCTACTGAAAAATTACAGCGCGATGAATCTGCAACATGCGTCGCATGCAAAACGATGTGTGTGTGCGTCGTGTGTGATGCGCGAAGCGTACTGCGATTCACTTCATCGATCACGGCAACAACGCACGCGGATTCATCACGCCGTGCGGATCGAGTGCGGCTTTGATCGTGCGCATCAACGCGAGTGATTCGGCATCCTTGAAGCGCGCGAGGTCGTGCTTGCGTGCTACGCCGATGCCATGCTCGGCCGAGATCGAGCCGCCGAGGCGCGTGGCGATCTCATAGACCTTCTGGCTTAGGTCGGCGCCGGGGAAGCGATCGGGCGCCATGCTGGCGGGCTGCATCGCCGTGTAGTGAAAATTGCCGTCACCCATGTGACCGAAGGCGACGATGCGCGCGCCAGGACACATCTGCTCCATCGCGGCGTTGGCTTCGGAGAGAAACGCGGGCGTTTGCGAAACGGGCACGCTGACGTCGTGATTGACTTGTGCGCCTTCGGGGCGATGACCCGCGGAAATCTCTTCGCGGACCCGCCAGAAATCCCTTTGTTGCGTGGCATTTTCGGCAATAAGCGCATTTTGCGCTTCGCCCGCTTCGAGCGCGTTGTTGAGCGCCGTTTCGACGCTGTCGCGCAGGCCGTCGGCGTGGGCTGAATCGAACTCGATGAGCACCATGAAGGGTGCGCCGGGCATCGGGTCGCGTGTGTTGGGCACGTTCTTAACCACGAGATCGACCGAGAGCCGGTTCATCACCTCGAAAGCGGAGACGGCGCCGGTCTCCGCCCTTACCCGATGCAACAGCGCGAGCGCCGCGTGCGCGTCGGCCACGCCGAGGAAGGCCACCTCGTGGGCGCGTGGACGGGGGAACAGCTTGAGGCTGGCTGCGGTGACGATCCCGAGCGTCCCCTCGGCGCCGATGAAGAGCTGTTTCAGGTCGTAGCCGGTGTTGTCCTTGCGGAGCGCCTTCAGCCCCTCAAGCACGCGCCCGTCGGCGAGCACCACTTCGAGACCCAACACGAGCTCGCGCATCATGCCGAAGCGGAGCACGTGCACACCGCCGGCGTTGGTTGAAATGAGTCCGCCGATGGTGGCCGAGCCCTCGCTCGCGAGGCTCAAAGGGAAGAGTCGATTCGAATCAGCGGCGGCCTTCTGCACCTCCGCGAGTGTGAGTCCCGCCTGCGCGACGAGCGAGTCGTTGTCGGCATCGACGCTGCGCAGGCGGTTCATGCGCTTCAATGAGACGAGCACCTCGCCCTCGGGGATCTGACCGCCGACGAGGCCGGTGTTGCCCCCCTGCGGCGTAATCGCCGCACCTGCTGCAGCGCACATACGCACGACATCGCTGACTTCGGCGGTGTTCGCCGGCATGGCGAGGAAGGGTGTGTGACCCTCGAAGCGGCCACGCCACTCTTTCAGATAGCCCGCAAGCGTGGCGTTGTCGGTGGCGAAGCCCTTGGGGCCCAAGCGCGCTGCAAGGCGCTCATAAAGATCGGACATTCCTGGAGATTAGCGCGGCGCGGCGGCGCGGGCGAGGCGGTCTCGGATGGCTTCGCCCAGCCCGTGCGCGGGAATGGGCGCCACAGCGATCACCGCAGCGCCCGTTGCGTCGAGCGCGCGAAGGTGCGCGTAGAGATTCGCGGCCGCCTCGACGAGGTCGCCGCGCGCCGAGAGCGTCAGACCATTTTCTGGCGCCTGCGCGCCGAAGGCCAGGAAAGCCTCGTTCGGTCCGGGATTGATCACATCGAGCCGCAGGCGGGCGCGGGGCGCGTAGTGGCTCTCGAGCATGCCCGGCGCGCTGACAGTGCGCCCATGCGGCGCGCGAAGTGAACCGATGATGCTCTCGATCTGTTTGCGGGCGACCGCGCCGGGGCGCAGCAACGTGCCGCGGCCGGCTTCGTCGATGGCGACGATGGTCGATTCCAGCCCCAACGGGCTCGCGCCGCCGTCAAGCACGAGATCGACTGCACCGTCGAGGTCGGCCGCAACATGCGCGGCCGTTGTCGCGCTGACGCGGCCGGATCTGTTCGCGCTCGGCGCGACAATGGGCGCACCGAACGCCGTCAGCAGAGCGCGCGCTGTGGGATGTGCGGGCACGCGCAGTGCAACGGTCGTCAGCCCCGCGCATGCGAGTTCACTTACCGTGCTGGTTTCGCGCCGGCGTAGAACGAGCGTCAGCGGCCCGGGCCAGAATTGCGCGGCGAGCGCCCGCGCTGCGTCCGGCATGTCCGCCTGCGCGGCCGCTGCAGCCATATCGAGGACGTGCGCGATGAGGGGGTTGAACTGAGGCCGACCTTTGGCCGCATAGACGCGCGCGACAGCGGCCGGATTGGTGGCATCGGCGCCCAGCCCGTACACCGTCTCGGTCGGGAAGGCGACGAGACCGCCCGCCTTCAGCACCGCGGCTGCGCGCTCAATGTCTGCCTGCTGTGTCACCGCGTCGAGTTGCCATGACCGCAGCCTCAGCCGCAACCGTGCTCAGACATGAACGAGTTCCGCTTCGATGACGATCTGCACCTCGTCGCTGGCGACGGCCGCCCAACGGGTGGCTTCCCAATCGCTGCGATTGAGGGTCGCGTAGGCGGAGAAGCCGAGCACCTCTTTGCCGCCACGCAGGGGGTCGACGACGGCGCCGTCGAATGTCGCGTGCAGGACGAGCGGATGGGAATCGCCGTTCATGACTAGTTCGCCGCTGATGTCAGCGGTGAACTGGCCGGTGCGGCGGATAGCGGTGGATGTGAACGTGACGGACGGCGACCTTGCGACGCCCAGAGCGTCGGCGATGCTGTGCGCAAAGCCCGAAGCGTCGGCAGGATCGGGAAGGCCGGTGTCGATGCTGCTGAGATCGACGCTGGCGATCAGGTGTGATTGGCTTGGATCGGCGGGGTTCAGCGACAGCGTTGCGTCGCGCTTGTTGAAGCGCGCGGTGAACCAGGCGAGCTGGTTCTCGTGGCGGATGCGGAATTGCACGCTGGCGTGGCGGGGATCGAGCTTATAGTCGCCGGCGGGAAGGTCGGCGGCGATCTGGAAATTGCCCGCTTGCTGCGACTGTGTCGCCGCAGGATCCGAGAACGGGACTGGTGAGGTCTGCGCGCCCCGCATGCTGACGCACGCGGCGAGGCCGATAACACTGAGGCCGATGATCCAAGCGCGCATGTAGTCTCCCGGAAAAATTCCCTCAGACCTTTTAGCATCGCCGATGGCGGCGCCCCATGCGGCCAGGCGTAAGCTCGCGGCATCGTGATTGATTTGTGACCCGCGATGACCGAGGTTTTCGCCACGGAGATTGTGGATGAGCTATCGCGCGCCGGTCGCGGACATGCGCTTTGCATTGGAGGCGTGCGCCGATCTTTGGTCGCTGCGCAGCCGCTTTCCGGAGCTGGATCCGGAATTGCTGGAGGCGATCCTCGATGGCGCGGGCGCACTCGCCGCCGATACGCTGGCGCCGCTCAATCGTAGCGGTGATCACGCCGGCATCTCACTGAAGGACGGCGTCGTCAGCGCGGCGCCCGGGTTCAAACAGGCCTATGCCGCGTTCAAGGATGCGGGCTGGCAGGGGCTTGCCGCCGATCCTGCCTTCGGCGGCCAAGGCCTGCCGCGCGCCGTCGCGTTGGCCGTTTTTGAGACGATGCATGCGGCCAACATGAGCTTCGGTTTGCTGCCGATGCTGACCTTGGGCGCCATCGAGGCTATCGAGCAGCACGGCGCCGCCGATCAGAAGCAGCTCTACCTCGCCAAGCTCATCTCCGGCGAATGGTCGGGCACTATGAATTTTGACGGAGCCGCAGGCCGGCTCCGATCTCGGCGCACTAACCACTAGAGCCGCGCCGCAAGCCGACGGCAGCTACGCCATCACCGGCCAGAAGATTTTCATCACCTGGGGCGAGCACGATCTGGTCGACAACATCATCCACTTGGTGCTCGCGCGCATTGACGGCGCGCCGGCGGGGTCGAAGGGCATTTCAATGTTCATCGTCCCGAAGTTCCGGGATGAGGATGGCTCACGCAACGCAGTGCGCTGCATCGGCGTCGAAGAGAAGATGGGCATTCACGCGTCGCCCACGTGCACGATGGCCTACGAGGGCGCGACCGGTTGGCTGATCGGCGAGGAGAACCGCGGGCTGGCCGCCATGTTCACAATGATGAACGCTGCGCGGCTCAATGTTGGGCTTGAGGGCGTCGCGGTGGCCGAAGCGGCGTATCAGAAGGCGCTGGCTTATGCGCGTGAGCGCAAGCAGGGCGGTGCGCTGATCATTGAGCATCCGGATGTGCGTCGCATGCTGATGCAGATACGCTCGAAGGTGCAGGCCGGGCGCGCCATTTGTTACGCCACCGCTGTGGCGGCCGACTCTGGCGATCGCGCCCGCGAGGACTTGCTGACGCCGATTGCCAAAGCGTGGTGCACGGAGCTTGGCGTTGAGGCCGCGAGCCTTGGCGTGCAGGTGCACGGCGGCATGGGCTTCGTCGAAGAGGGCGGGGCAGCGCAATTCTATCGCGATGCCCGCATCGCCCCGATTTACGAAGGGACCAACGGCATTCAGGCCATCGATCTGTACGGCCGCAAGTTGCTCGGTGACCGCGGCGAAGCCATGGGTGCGTTCATCGCCGATGCGTACGCCGCCGCCAAAGCCATCAAAGCGCATCCGGCTGCGCCTCGGCTCAACGTCGCCACTGATGCACTCAAAGAGGCGACCAGCTTCATGCTCAAGGCGCCGCGAGAAGATGCGCTGGCCGGCGCATTTCCATATCTGATGCTCGCGGGCGATGTGGCCGGCGCCATGCTTTTGGCGCGCGGCCTCGCGCACGATGACGAGCCGCGCCCTGTACTCGAGAGCCAAAAAGCGCTGTTGGCGTACTATGGCGAGTCTGTGCTCGCGGCGGCGCCCGGTCGGATCGGCGCTATCAAGATCGGCGGCGCCGCTTACGCGGACGCAGCACTCGGCTAGGCGTGGTCGCTGGGCTTCCAGCTTTTCAGCAATTTGCGGAAAGGCCGGAGCGGGGCGGGGTTGTAGCGCTGCCTGCGTTCGTGCGCCCGCTCCAGCAGCGAAGGATGCAGATATTTCTCGAGGTCCTGCGACGTCGGCGCCTCTTTGCGCGCCCAGATTTTGCGGCCGCGCCAGGGATAATTGTACGGCTCCATGCCTTCCCAAAATTTGAGCCGTGAAATGCGGGAGTCGAGCGCCAGGCCGACCTCGCTTAGCGCGTCATCGATCGGAGAATGATCGGCGCCGTAGCTGCCGTAGAAGCGCAGCCCGGCGGCGACCGCGCCGTCCGCGATCCATTTCAGCGCCACCGGCGAAAGTTTGGAGCCGATGCCGCCGCCGATATCGCCATGCGCGCCGGCGAACCAGCGCTGCTGAATGGCGTCCGGGTTGCTGCGTTGGGAGTTGGCTTCGTCCAGCTGCTCCCAGAGCAGCGGGGGGAAGCCGATGCGGTTTTCGTCGACCGCGCAGGCATGGCGTGCGTGCTGTACGTTGTCGGGTACGCGGTAATTGGCGAAGCGGAAGCGCCTGCTGTCGTCCCACGGTGTGAAGGAGGCGATCACCTCGTGGACGCCGCGCTGCGCCACCGTGTCGAAGATACCG
>DASZWS010000144.1:0-12910 GCA_035546515.1 Vitreimonas sp.
CGTCGTGTCGTTGGAGTTGCTGCGATGGCGGCCCTGCGTCGCTTGCCGCAACAGATCGCCGAGACTTGGCGTGCGTTGTTCTTGCGGTTGTTGAGTTGCCGTCGAGGTGGTCGAACCGCTGTGTGACGCCGTGTCTGACGCGGGCGGTGTCGTTGCGCTGGATTGCGCCGGCGTGGTGCTCGCCCCCGTGCCAAACAGCGACGCCCCAAGTTGGGTCAGCGGATTGTTCTGATCCTGGTGCCCCAGAACGTTGCCGATCTGCGAGCGCAGCTGGTTCTGCACCACATCGCCGAGCGCCGGCTCGAAGCTCACATGGCTCCACGGCCCGTGCACGCGGAAGGGGATGCCCAGGCCTTGCGTCGCCGCATCGCCGCCTTGGCCCTGAGTGGAGCGCACGGCCCGCGGCGCCAGCCGCATATCGATGGATTGCTCGCCAATATTGATGAGGCCTTGGCCGTCGACGCGGACGAACGGATTGAGCAAATGCAAGTCCTGCGTCGCCGCCGCGCCGTTGGCCACAGTGAAGGTCGCGCCCAACTCGGCAAAATCTGTCGATGCGCCTGGTCCGATCGCGGCGCCGCTCAGCGCCGATTGGATGCTGCGCGCAACAGCGGCGAGGTTGACGCCCTTGAAGGCGCCGTCATTGAACGAGAAGGCCGCATTGCCGTGCAGCGCGTGCATGAGCGCGGCCTGCGATCGCCCCGCGCCGGCAAGCGTCACCTGCAAGCGGCCGCGCCCGGTGATGCGGTCAAAGCCGATCGCGTCCTTCAACAACGGTTCGGCCTGAATGTTCTGGACGTTGAGGTCGACGGCGATCTGCGGCGTCGCACGCGAGCCGTCGGCGATCAGCCGCGCGGTGCCCGTGCCGCCATACATCGAGAGCCGGGTGAGGTGGCCGTCCACCGCGCCGTTGGCGACTTTCAGCGCCAACGCCACGTCGCTGAAACTGAACCGCTGGAATTTCAGCGCCGCAACACCCAGCGACAGATTCGCATCGAGCGCGCGCAAGCCGGAAAGATCCAGCGCGTCATTGCTCCAGGCGCTGGAAGTGGTGACGCCGCCGGCTTGAGCATCTTGCGCCGGCGCTGGAAGATAGGTGTTGAGATCAATGCTAGGGGCGGTGAGGGCGCCATTTACCTGCAGGCGTCCGGTCGGAGTCGCCGGTGTGACGATGGTCAGATTGCCGTGCGCGCGGATGGCGTCGAGGCTCAAGTCGATATTGTTGAGCGCCGTGGTTTGATCAGCGTGCTGCATGGCGCCGGCGATGCGGAACGCGCCGAAACCTGCGCCTTGTTGCATCGGCGAGCCGATCCAAGCCAGCAGATTTCGCAGGCTGCCGCCACTGGCGGTGAGATTGCCCGCGAGCGCGCCGCTGGCGGCGTTGAATGTGCCGTCGAAGGTGGCGTCGAGCGGCGCAGCTTTCACATGCGCCTGCATCGGCGTTTCGCCCTTCTCCAGCACCGCGCGCGGTTTGCCGAGCGTGCCGTCGATGCTGACGTGCTGGCGCAGATAGGTGAGCGAAGCGGTGACCTGCGCCGGCTGATCCAGCGATTGCAGCGTGACGCCGGCGTCGACGTCGCTCAGTTGCATCGGCGGCTTGCCGTCGCCGCCATCGAAGCTGACGGCGCCGTCCACGAGGCGCACGTCATTCAAACTCAAATCTTCAATGGTGTTTTGTTGGTTGGAGTTTTCTTCTGTAGGGAAGGTCCAGTTCGATACGCCATTGGTCTTGGCGCGCAAATTCAGCTCGGCGCCCTCAAAGATCAGCTGCTGTACCCGAATTTGGCCCTGCAACAGCGGGAGGAGCGCCACCGCAAACGTGAGCTTCTTGGCTTTGATAAATGGCGTGGTGCTGTCGAAGCCCTCGGGATTCGAAAGTGAAATGTCATTCACTGAAAAGCCAAGCGCCGGGAAGAACGAAACCGAGATGTCGTTGCCAAGCGTGAGCTGCCTGTGGGTCGCCGCCTCGATACGGCGTTCCGCTTCGCGTGCGGCCTGCTGCTTGGGAAAGAAGGCGATGAACAGCACCACCGCCAGCACCAGAATGCCGACGAGGCCGCCGAAGATGATGCCCACGGTCTTCAGGTTGAACTTCATGGCCGCCGCTCCCTGCTCAACGAGAACCTAGTGCCGGCGTTTCACGAAATCGAGACACGTCGACGCCTTTGCGACGCCGCGACGCTGGGCTATCTCCAGACCATGAGCGGTTTTTTCCCCGCAATGTTCGAAGAAATGGGCGCCCGGCGGCGGCGTTTGCGCGATGCCTTTGGCGATCGCGGGCAGGGCATTGTGGAATTTCTGGTTTTGGCGGGGCTGTTTATCGGCTCGATCGGGCTGTTCGTGCGGGATTGGATGCCCGCCGCCGCGCCGTGGGGCCTTGCGGTGCCGTTGGTGTTCGTCGTCGGCTATGTGCTGATCGAAGCGCGCCGGCAGCAAGCAGCGCGCACGGATGGCGTCGACCCAGCACTTATCACGCGCCGCTACGATATGTACGTGGCGCTTTGGTGCCTCGCTTGCGCATTGCTGGGCGCGGCAGCTTTTGCCATCGCGTGGTCGGCCCAACCGGCGCACACGGGCCCTGCGCCGGATTGGACGCCGCCGAGCAACACAGTGCCCACGGAGATTGGGCCGTGAGCATCGTCGCCATCGATCACGTGCAGCTGGCGATGCCGGCGGGCGGCGAAGACGCGGCGCGTCGGTTCTATGCGGATGTGCTCGGCATTCCCGAAACGCCAAAGCCCGAGCATCTCGCCCAGCGCGGCGGGTGCTGGTTCGAACTCGGGACGGTGAGGATTCATCTCGGTGTCGACGCCGATTTCCGCGCCGCGAAGAAAGCGCACCCCGCGCTGATCGTTGAGGATCTCGCGGCGCTCAAAGCCAAGCTCGCCGCCGCCGGATTTCCGACAACGCCCGGCGATTACCTGGAAGGCTACGATCGCGTCGATGTCAGCGATCCGTTCGGCAACCGTATTGAATTGATGCAACCGAACTAGCGGCTGCACAAAATCTCCTCACGCTTGCGCAAAGTCTCGAAGCGGCCCGCATCAAGCCTGCGCAGCCGCCGTGCATTGCAGCACCGCGCCGGAACCTTGGCGCGGAGGGCTATCTTCATGTCGGACAATCCTATCGCCGGTCTCATTCCGCGCGGATCGATCGGGCTCAAATTGCTGCTGGTGTGCGTGCTGGTGATGATCATGGCCGTGCCGCTGGGCATGGTCGGGCTGACCTTGGCCGGACGGCAGGATCGCGCGCATCAAGTGATCAACGAAATCGGTGCGCGGGCGGGTGGTGCGCAAACGCTTGGCGGGCCGGTTTTGCTCGTGCCCTACACACGCACTGTGCTCTCGACAACGACGGAGGGCGCGCAGCGCAGCGACGTCATTCGCGGCGCGTATCTCATTTTGCCGACGAGCGGCGACGCCGGCGCCAGTGTGCAAGTGGCCGACCGCCGGCGCGGCATCTATCGCGCGGCCGTGTATCAGGCGGATGCGCAATTTCACGCCGAGTTCGATCCGGCTGCGGCCATTGTCGACATCAATCCCGGCGATCAGCTGAATTGGAGTGCTGCGCGCGTTGTAGTGTTCGCGCGCGACGCCCGCGCAATGCGGGATGCCGCGACGATTAGTTTCGACGGCGGCGCACCGATGGCGGCGACCACGGCGATGGATTTGAGCGTCCTACCGGCATCGCTCAACGGCGGCGCGCGCTATGTGCCGGAAAACGATCCGGCGTTGCAGGCTTTTGCCGCGCCCGCTGCCGTGCTTGCAGGTGGACCTCGCGCTTTCAAGGTCGATTCCCGCTTGAACGTCAGCGGCGCGCAACGCTTCGCTATCGCCGCCTTTGCACAGAACACGACAGTGTCGATGCGCGGCAATCGTCGCGACGCCAGCGCCACGGGCTATTTCCAGAGCCTCGATCCGCTGCAGGTGGATGCGCACGGCTTCGCCGCGCACTGGCGCGCGCCGCTGTCCGTCAACGCAAAGGCCGTCGATCTCGCTCAGTTCAGTCTGCAACAGCTTGCGAACCGCGACATGGCGGTGAGTTTTGTATCGTCCGACGATCTTTATGTGGGTGTCGCCCGCGCCATCGCCTACGGCATTCTGTTCATCGGCCTCGTGTTCCTGGCGACGCTGATTTTCGAAGCGGTGAGCGGCAAGAAAGCTCACCCTGCGCAGTACATTTTGGTGGGCCTAGCCCAGTGCATCTTCTACCTCCTGCTTCTGTCCATGACCGAAATTATCGGCTTTGATGGGGCGTTCCTCGCCGGCGCCGCAGCCACGATTGCCTTGCTTGCCTACTACGCCGCCGTTTCGGCCCGCTCTGCCGGCGTCGGGGCGGGGGCGTTTGCTGGCCTCACCGCGCTTTATGGCGCGATGTACGTACTGCTGACGCTGGAGGATTTCGCGCTGCTGGCGGGCTCGCTGGTGGCCTTCATCGCGATCGCCGCGACCATGATCGCCACACGGCGAATCGATTGGTACGGGCGCACGGCCCAATCGCCGGCCGCTTCTTGACGCAGCGACGGCGCGGCGCTTGACGAGCGCCGCGCCGCTCGCCACGGTCCGCCCGCACGTCGAGGAGTTTTGCGCGTCCCATGGCCGAACTTACGCTGCCAAAGAATTCGAAGGTTCGCCAAGGCAAGCGCCACGCCGCTCCGCAGGGGGCCAAGCGCACGCGCACCCTGAAAATCTACCGCTACGATCCCGAGAGCGGCGAAAATCCGCGCTGGGATACCTACGAGATCGATCTCGATCATACCGGGCCGATGGTGCTCGATGCGCTGATCGCCATCAAGAACACCATCGACTCCACACTCACCTTCCGCCGCTCCTGCCGCGAAGGTGTCTGCGGTTCGTGTGCGATGAACATTTCCGGGCGCAACACCTTGGCCTGCACCAAGGGGATGGACGAGTTGCCGGACGGCACGATTACCATTTCACCGCTGCCGCATCAGCCGGTGATGAAGGATCTGGTGCCTGACCTCACCAATTTTGCAGCGCAGTACGCCTCGATCCAGCCGTACCTGCAAACCGAAACGCCTGAGCCGGACGCAGAGTGGCGGCAAAGCCCGGAAGAGCGGGAAAAACTCGACGGGCTCTACGAATGCATCCTTTGCGCCTGCTGCTCCACCGCGTGTCCGTCGTATTGGTGGAATGCGGACCGCTTCCTCGGCCCTGCAGCCTTGCTGCAAGCCTATCGCTGGATCGCCGACAGCCGTGACGAACACCAGGGCGAGCGCCTCGACGCGTTGGAAGACCCGTTCAAGCTCTATCGCTGCCACACCATCATGAATTGCGCCCAGGTGTGCCCGAAGGGGCTGAACCCGGCCAAAGCGATCGCCGAGATCAAGAAGGCGATGGTGGAGCGGAAGGTCTAAGCGAGCCGCAAGCCGCCGAGTTTCGCGAAGGCCGCAAAATCAGCATCGCGCGTCAGCAGCGGCACGTCCGCGTCGATGCAAGCTTGCGCAATCAGCGCGTCGCCGAGCGCGGCTTTGCGTCCAGCCTTGCGGACTTTCGCGCGCAACACTCCGGCGCGCTCCCAATAACCATCGGTGATGGGTAGTAAAATAAATTCCGTCAGGATCGGATGCGTCGGATCACGACCTTTCGGATCGGACAACAATTCAGTCAGGGTGACTGGCGCGAGCATCGCCGTCGCAGCGCGCAAGTGGGTCTTCAGACTGCTGACCTCATTTGATTGAGAGCCCGTCAGCAAGTCGATTACGACGCTCGAGTCTGCCGCGATCAATCGTCGTCATCCTTGCCGCGCAGTTCTTGCCAAGTGAGCGCGAACTTTACCTTGCCTTCAAGCGCTAGCAGCCGCTCGCTCGCGCGCTTGTGGGCAAGCTGCTTGAGCGCTTCCCGCACCGTTTCAGCCACGCCCGCCCCCTCGGAGCGTGCCGCTTCGAGCACCTTGGCGTCGACATCGACGGTGATTTTGCGCATTTCACCCATAATGGGCAGATATACCAGCCTTTACACCCAGCATCAAGACCCATAATCTCATGCTGGGATGTCTAGCTGGCGCTGCGTCCCGCGACGCCCGGCATCCAGTCATAAAGCGGCCGCGTCGAGCCGTCGTCGAACTGCACGCCGTCGCGCACGACGATGACGCCGTGGTTCGCGTGGCCGCCGTGCACCGAAATCGACACGATGCCATGCACATTGACCGGCACGACTTCACCCGGCTCGCTGACGCCGTCGCCATTCGCATCGGCCCACAGCGAAAGCCCGCCGAGTTCGGCGCCAGTCAGGACGCCGTCATTGTTGGCGTCGAGCGCTGCGAGCGCTTCGAAGCCGTCGCTCCAGGTCGATGCCCAGGTGTGTTGGCCGATCAGATCAATGCCAGAGCTCACCGCGCCGCCCCAGTGCGGATCCCACACCAGCCACGCGGCGTTGCGCGTCAGCCAACCCTGCGCGCGGCGGACGCCGGCGCCGGTAAAATCGAAAGCAACGGAGGAGTGCGCATCCACCAGACGTTGAAACGGCGCGTCAGTGAGCGGCACCAGCAAGCCGCCGACGGAGACAGGCGCACCCGCGCGCGCGACAGGCGCTTCCAGCTTCGGTGTGTTGTACGAAGTTACGGCGGCGGCCGTCGCGATAAGTCCAAACCAGACTGCGAACGCCAATAGCGGGGCGCGCATCGCGTCTTCCTCCACATGCCCGGCCCGCACAAATCACTCTGCGCCAAGTCCACGATTTCGTCTATGGAGAAATTTTCATTTCGGATTTTCCGTCGGCTTTGGGCGGATCGCGCCACGGGCATTCCGGACCTTCCGGATCGAAGGCGATGTCGGGCGCGTTCGGCAGCACGCGCTCCACATAATACTTGATGCGGCGGATCACTTGGGTCGCATCGCCTGTGGAATGTTCGGGCGGGATGACGGGGCCGAAGGTCAGTTCATAAGTCTTACCGCGCTTGTTCAAGAGTTCGTGAAACAGCGTGATGTCGCGCAGCTCTGCAGAAAACTTGCTGAAGGTGTGAAACCAGAACGCGTATGGCCCGGCGACGTGGCACGGCACGATCGGCAGCGCATATTTGCGCGCGATCGAAGCCGCACTCGCCATCCATTCCGGATCGGTCAGCACGCCCTCGCGCAGACGCGCCAGACGCCCGGCAGGAAAGATCACAATCGGCTTGCCGGCTTCGATGGCGTCCTCGGTGCGCTTCAACGTCAGCCGCGTGCGTTCGCGCGTGCGCTTGCCGAGCACCCACTCGACCGGGATGAGGTTGTCTTCAAACCCAACACAAGCGCGATGCGCGTCGGAGTTGGCGTAGAACATCAAATCCGGTCGCGCGGTTTTGATGGCGTCGTACACGGCAAGGCCATCGGTAATGCCGGTCGGGTGATTGGCGAGCACTAGGAACGCCCCTTGAGGCGGCAAGCGCGCCAGTCCCGTCATCTCCAGCTTCACGCTGAGCAGCTGCGACACATATTCCAGCGCTTCGCCGCCGCGCATCGGCGCGATCGCATCGGCCATGCTCACGGCCTTGTCGTAGTTGAGCACGGCGTAGAGCAGGGGGCGGAGCACTGCCCAAAACGGACCGTTGGAAAGGTGGGGCGCGCGTTCCTCGATCAGCACATCGACAATGTGCTTTATCGTCGCTGGTGGTGCTGGCGGCGACACAACGGCGTCCATGGCGGCAGTTTCGCGGCTCATGCGGCGTCAATCAAGCACGGTTCAGGTCGTTCCGGCGTCGCCGTGCTTGCGTTTTCAGCGGCAAAACGGTTCTAAGCGGCTGGAATGTCTCGCACCACGCCTTTGGCGGCTTACCACGCGCGCGTCGCCGCCGGCGATTTGCAGGCTGACGATAATCAGGCCCGTGCAGCCGCCCGGCTCGACGCGCTGGCGCAGCAACTGGCGGTGTGGAAACCTGGCGGCTGGTTCGGTCGCCAAGCCGCACCGCGCGGGCTCTACCTTTGGGGACCGGTGGGGCGCGGCAAATCTCTGCTCATGGATTTGTTTTTCGAGAACGCTCCGGTTGAACGCAAAAGGCGCGTCCACTTTCACGAGTTCATGTTGGCGCGTCACGCCTTCTTGCGCGAAGCGCGCGCCAAGGGCGCCGGCCATGACCAGTTGATCGAACAAGCCGCAAAGCAAGTCTCTGATGAAGCGCGTTTGCTCTGTTTCGATGAGCTGCAAATCACTGACATTGCCGACGCCATGATCATTGGCCGGCTGTTCGAACGCCTGTTTGCCGACGACGTGGTGATTGTCGCCACCTCCAATCGCGCGCCGGACGATCTCTACAAGAACGGCCTTAACCGGCAGCTGTTCCTGCCTTTCATCGCGCTCATCAAGGATAAGCTCGACGTGCTCTCGGTCGTGGGGCCGAAGGATTTTCGGTTGGAGCATCTGCTGGCGGCGCCGGTATATTATGCGCCCCTCGGTCCAGCCGCCGAAGAGGCGATGAATCGGGCCTGGGCGCGGTTGACGCATGGCGCGGCGCCGCAAGCGCTGACCCTCGACGTTGGCGGACGTGCGCTCCGCGTCGAGCGCGAGGCGGCGGGCGTGGCGCGCTTCAGCTTCGCTGAACTCTGCGAGCGCGCGCTCGGCGCCGCCGACTACATCGAAATCGCCGAACGCTTCCACACCGTGCTCTTGGAAAACATCCCCAAGCTTTCGCCTTCGATGCGGGAGGCGGCGGCGCGTTTCCGCATTCTTGTCGATGCGCTCTACGAAGCTAAGGTGAAGCTCGTTGCCTCCGCCGACTCCCAGCCCGCCGACCTCTATCCCGCCGGAGACCAGAGTTTCGAGTTTGAGCGCACAGCGTCGCGGCTCATGGAAATGCGCAGCCAGGGGTATCTGGCGCTGCCGCGGCGCGACGCGGAATGGAAAAGCGGCATCATCGAATGACAAGAGGGATCCAATGAAACGCCACGTCTTCCTGGCCATGACGCTCGTCTCGCTCGCCGCTTGTCAGTCACCGGCCGCTCCCACGAGCGCCGCCCGGTCGCAATCGTTCAGCGTGCAAGCGCTCGCCGAAAACGACATTCAGATACAAGGCTGCACGCGAACGCTAAGCCGGGCGGGCGCCACGGACACGATTTTCGCCGAGGATGGCGTTGATCAGGGCGCGAAGGGGTTCATCCGCATCGACGGCCAGCTCATCACGGTTGGGTTGACCGCCAACGCCGGCGATGAACAGCACACGACGAGAAACTTTGCGGACGCGAACCACGCGGTCGAGATCGTCGAAAGCCTCACCACCGGCGCGTCCCACGAGGAAAGCGATAGCGTTGAAGAGTCAGGCGCGCTCGCGATCACCTATCGCGGCGCCACGCAGACGATCCAAGTTGAAGGCGGTGTCGCCTGCTAAACGCGGGGAATGTTCGCCACGCGCCGTGGCCGCGAGAAGAACTGGCTCTTTATCAGAATGGCGCCGTTGGTGACGTACGCTGGCGCGGGCGTGTAGCTGTAGTGCACTTCCGCAAGGATGACGCTGCCGCCTGTGGTGATCACGCCGGCGGGCAAGGGCAGCGTCGAGCCGACCGCGCGCGCCTCGCCGAGGTTCGCGTCGCTCCAGACGACGCGGCCCATGCCGCCGCCATTGTCGACGATGCTGCTGATGACGATGCTTTGGCCGCTGCTGGAATAAGGAAAGATGATCGCGTTGGCAGCCGCGAAGATGTTGGTTTCGTCGGCGTTGGAGATGGTCGACGCCTGCGCCACGAGGTCGGCGACCGTACTCGCGGTTTGCGACACCTTCTGTGAAACTTGCACCGCGCTGGAGATTTCGTTGGCGCCGACGAAGCCAAGCAGCACCAGCGGCAGAATGAGCGCAAACTCCAATGCCGCGACGCCCGACCTTGCACGATAGAAACGCTTCAGCATCCCGCGACTCCGCTTGTGTAGGGCTCGTTGCGGAACGCCGATGTCGCGCTCATCAGCAGGGTGTTGTTGGGCATGTTGGCGAGCATCGACCCGATGATTGGCGTGATCACCTGCCATTTGTAGAACACGCGCAACAGCACGACGTCGCACGGATTGCCGGGCTGGTACTTGTTCAAGTTGGGATTGAGCGTGCCATCGCCGAGCAGCGGCGAGCCAAAGCCGGCGCCGCCGAAATTGCTGTAGGCTTCCAGATCAATCTGCAGATTGGCGTCGCAGGAGAGAAGCGGCTGGATACTGGAGCAGATCTGATCGCGGAATTGCGTTTGCGTGAGCGCGCCGGTTTGCGCTTGGCCGGTGCGGACCAGGCGTGCGGCGGCGTTGGCGGCGTTTTGCAGCGAGGCCTGCGCGCCATAAGCGATGCCGATCTCCATGGTGCCGACCAGCGCCACCAGGAAAATCGGCGCGACAATGGCAAACTCGAGCGCGGTTGCGCCCGAGCGGCTGCGTGAAAAGCGTCGCGTTTTGCTACGCCAAAACATTCGAATTTCCCGAATTTGACCCCGCAAGTGTTGCACAACATCAGTTAACCGCCGGTTCGGGACTGCGATTACCAGGCCGTCAAACATATCGCTTAAGAAATGGTACAACAGACCATGTTACCGTCAGCACTGGTCAACGACCGTCGGATGCGGTTCGATGCATGTGAAGCCTTCCCGGCTGCTGCAGGTTTGCAGCGCCAAGTTGCGCGCGTTCCTCACCGGGCGGGGCGCGAACATTTCCATGCTTTACGCGCTGGCAATCATCCCAGTGCTGGGCGCGGTGGGCTTCGGCGTGGACATGACCCGCGCCATTTACGTGCAGCAGCGGCTCGCCGCGATGCTGGACGCCGCCGCGCTCGCCGTGGGCGCACAACCGGGGCTCACGCTGGCGCAAGCGCAAACCGTCGCGCAGAACTATTTCGACGCTAACAACTCGCTCGATCCTTCGTTTGGCGTGCCTCGGCCGCTGACGGTGACGATCAACGGGCAATCGGTGCGTGTCTCGACCAGCACAGCCATGCCGACCACGATCGGCAACCTGCTAGGCTATACCAGCGTGCCGTTGCAGGTCTCCTCGAACGTTGTCTGGGGCCAAACCAAGCTTTGGGTGTCGCTGGTGTTGGACAACACCGGCTCAATGACCGAGACTGACAGTTCAGGCCTCAGCAAACTGAGCGCGCTGCAAACCGCCACCAGTCAATTGCTGGATCTGCTCGCGGGCGCTGCGGTTACACCCGGCGATGTGCGCGTGGCGCTGATTCCGTTCAGCAAGACAGTCAATGTCGGCACGGCCAACGTCAACGCCGCCTGGATCGATTGGACCGATTGGGAAAGTGCGCCGGCGAACGGCGCGCCGTCATCGTCGGTTGGCCCCGGATCAAGCTGTCCCTGGTCGACCAGCTCGCAGGGCTTCCGCTGCCAGGTTAATCCCACCAACGGCAGCTCCACCACCAGCACCATTCCCTCAAGCGGCACGTACAAGGGCTACATCTGCCCGACGCAGGACAATGGCCGCGTCAATACGCAGCGCAACGGCCGCTACTACAACGGCTGTTACAACAGCGTCGCCTACACGTGCGGCCACAGCACCTGTTACACGCACACCTGGATCCCGAACGCCCACTCGACGTGGACGGGATGCATCATGGATCGCAATCAAAGCTACGACGTCAGCAACACCGCGCCGACGTCAACGGCGACGGATTTTCCCGCCGAAAACGCCTCTGCCTGCGTGCCGAGTGTCATGACGGGCACGCTCAACTATGATTGGTCCAATTTGCACAGCGCGGTCACTGCGATGTCGGCGGGCGGCAACACCAACCAGACGATCGGCCTACAGTGGGGCTGGATGGCGCAGTCGCAGACGGCGCCGCTCAATGCGCCTTCAGTGCCGGAAAACACCTCGCGCTACATCATTCTGGTGAGCGACGGCCTCAATACCCAAAATCGCTGGACGTCGACGCAGTCGAGCATCGATGCGCGCATGGCGCTGGCTTGCGCAAACGCCAAGGCCGATGGTTTCATCATCTACACGGTCTTCATCGACCTCGCCGGCACCAACGGCAATTCGACCGTGCTACAAAACTGCGCGTCCGACGTATCGAAATATTTCGACCTGACCACGTCGGGGCAGGTGGTGAGCACGCTGAACACGATCGGCCAGCAGATCACCAATCTGCACGTCTCCCAGTAGTTGGCGTCAGGGTCGCTGTGGTGCGAAGCCGGCGCTGGCATGCGCGCTGGGCGGCAGTATTTCCGGCAGATCTCCGAGCGCAGCGCGTGCAGCTTGGACACGCAGATGCGTCTCCATGCGCGCGCGCAGCGTTGGGAAGTGAATCGGCTTGGTGACAAAATCGTTGGCGCCCAGCCCCAGGCACGCGGCGATGACCTCGCCATCATGCTCGGCGCTGACCATGATGATCGGCAGCGTCACCGCATCGAACGTGTCGCGCAGATGGCTAAGCACGGCCGAGCCGTCGATATCCGGCAGGCGCAGGTCCAGCAGCACCATGTTCGGACGCCGCTTTTCTGCAAGCGCGATGGCGTGTGCGCCATCCTCAGCCAACAGGGTTCGGAAGCCGGTCCGCACCAGCATACGGCGCAGAAGCGCGCGGCTGACATCGGTGTCGTCGGCGATCAGTATGAGCGGCGGTCGTTGCGCCGTGTTCACAGTGGGCAAGGCTCGTCCCATGACAAGCTCCTTCGGTCTAGGACTCCGCCCACGCGTAAGCTGCGCTACTCTCACCAAACGACGCGTTAAGCGGCGCGATGAATTTCGGTTCACCACGATTGACCTGGAACTTTTGTACTAAACGCGCCGTTCAACGCGCGAACGGCGAGCGACGTGGATGCGCCTTACCTCGAAGCGCACGTCCATCGAAACAGCCTCGGCGAGCAGGTCTGGTGCGTGGACGATGCCGGCGACCAAAGCGACGAAGCAGAGCCGCGCGTGCCTGATCGCGCCGCGCAAGCGTTCCGCGCTTACAGGCTAGTTCCGCGGAAAGGCGTGAGCGTCGATATCGTTGTTTAGCGTCG
>DASZWS010000145.1:0-2219 GCA_035546515.1 Vitreimonas sp.
GAGACCGCTACGGAAAGCGGTATTGCCGGTGGCGGGGCTTGGTACCCGGGTACTCCCGGCCACCAAGGCCATCCCTAAGGAAATGCTGCCGGTGTTCGACCGCCCGGCGATCCAATACGTGGTCGACGAGGCGCTGGCGGCGGGGATCGAGCACATCATCTTCGTCACCGGGCGGAATAAATCTGCCATCGAGGACTATTTCGACCGCGCCTATGAGCTCGAAGACACCCTCCGCATGAAGGGCAAAACCCAGCTCCTCAAGGAGCTGGAGACCGATCTCCGCCCCGCTGGGTCCATGAGCTTTGTGCGCCAGCAAGCGCCGCTCGGACTCGGCCACGCCGTTTGGTGCGCGCGCGACATCATTGGCGACGACCCGTTCGCGGTGATGCTGCCGGACATGATCATGATGGCCAAGCCGTCGTGTCTGGCGCAAATGGCTGACGCCTATTCCAAAGTGGGCGGCAATCTCATCGCCGTCGAGCCAACCGACAAGCCCGAGCAATACGGTGTAATCGACCCTGAAAGTCGTGAAGGCCGCCTCTTGAAAATGAAGGGCATGGTGGAGAAGCCGAAGCGCGAACTTGCGCCGTCAAATTTGTTCATCAGCGGCCGCTACATCCTGCAGCCTGAGATCTTCGATCTCCTCGCCTCGCAGCAAGCCGGCGCTGGCGGCGAAATTCAGCTCACCGACGCCATGGCGCGCCTGATGAAAGTGCAAGCGTTCCACGCGCTCGAATACGACGGCACGACATACGATTGCGGCGACAAAATCGGCTATCTGCGTGCATTTTCGGCTTACGCGCTGGCAAACGAAGAATTTGGCGGCCAAGCCGCCGCGACCTTGAAGGCGGCGCTCGAAAAGAAATATTGAGCGCATGGCGCCGCTGACCGTCTTCTCCACGCGCGATGCAATGATGAGCGCTGCGGCGCGCGCGATGGAGGAAGCGTTGCGCTTTGGCCTCGCTGCACGCGGCGAGGCATGTATCGCACTCTCCGGCGGCACGACGCCGGAGCCCGCTTATCACCTGCTCGCGCAAGCGCAGCTGCCATGGCGCGAAATCACCTTGGCGCTTGTCGATGAGCGCTTTGTGCCGGCGACCGATGGCGCGTCCAACGAGGGAATGGTTCGGCGCGCGTTTGCGCAGGCAATCAATGCGGGCGCTCGGGTCGCGCCCATGTTCAGCGGCGGCGCACCTTCGGAATCTGCCGCGCGCGCAGACGCCGCTTATGCGGCGCTCAAGTTCGACATCGCCGTACTGGGCATGGGCGGCGACGGCCACACCGCCTCTTGGTTTCCGAACGCGCCGGCTCTGTCTGAGCTGCTGGACCTTGCCAACCCGAACACTGTGGTCGCGCTCAACGCGCCGGACGCTGTGCCTGTGAACGACCGCCTGACGTTGACCCGCGCCGCCCTCACCCGCGCCGACCGGCTGCTCCTGCTGATCACCGGCGCGGAAAAGCGCTCACGGCTGGAGGCTGGCGGTGCGCCTGTCGATGCGCTTTTCGAACCGCAAATGCCGCCCTGCGAGATCCTCTACGCGCCCTGAAATCCGGCCATTTCGTCGCATTTTCAGGCCCCTCCGACGCGTGCTGAGTGTGGACGCTATACAATAGCGTCGGCGCATCTTAGCGTCGGGCGGAGGAGTGAGGCGGGCTGTGATCAGCGCTGAAACTGCCACGGACGCGGCGCCCGCGCGCAAAACGCGCTGGCATGCGCTGGGCGTTTTCCTCGCCGCCCTCTCGCTGCTGATTCAGGCCTTCGTCGTTCAGCCCCACATTGACGGCGTCGCCTATGCCGGCGCGAACGCTGCCGGCTTGCATCAACTCACCAACGCAACGTCGCCTGAAAAAGCGCCGGCCGCTTGCATCATCTGCCAAGAAGCAGCCCTTGCCGGCGCGTTCGCGCTCGCGGCGACGCCGGTCCTGTTTCTTATAGAACGCAACTTCATCGCAACTGCCTCCGCGCCCGCCCTGCGTACGACACCTCGCAGAGCCTCGCACATCTGGCAGAGCCGAGCCCCGCCCCAAGCCATCTAACCGAGCAACGAACCGCCATGCGTGCGCACCCGCGCGCGTGGCTCAGCGATCGAACGCACACGTGCGTGCGATCACTCCGGTTGGATGGAGAAATCCGTGCAGATTACACGTTATGCGGCAAGCGCCTTCGCGGCGGCCGCTTTGGTTGGGGCGCCGTCGCTCGCCCAGGCGCAAACCGCGCC
>DASZWS010000146.1:0-19344 GCA_035546515.1 Vitreimonas sp.
CTGATCGCGCGCCGCGTGCGCGAGAGCGGCGTCTATTGCGAAATTCATCCGTACAACAAGGTCGACGCAGCGTTCCTGAAACGCTTCGCGCCGAAGGCGATCATTTTCTCCGGCGGGCCGGCCAGCGTCACCGAAGGCGAGTCACCGCGCGCGCCGGAAGAAGCGTTCAAGTTGGGCGTGCCGATCCTGGCGATCTGCTACGGGCAGCAGACGATGCAGGTGCAGCTGGGCGGCGTGGTCGAAGGCGGGCACGCGCGCGAGTTCGGGCGCGCCGATGTCGAGATCAAGAAAAGTTCACCGCTGTTTGAAGGCGTGTGGCAGGTCGGCGGCAAGTATCCGGTGTGGATGAGCCACGGCGACCGCGTCACCAAACTGGCGGACGGCTTCGAAGTGATCGCCACCAGCCCCAACGCGCCGTTCGCCATCGCCGTCGACGAGACACGCAAATACTATACGACGATGTTTCACCCCGAAGTGGTGCACACGCCGGACGGCGCGAAACTGCTGCGCAATTTCACGCAGAAGATCGCCGGGCTCAAAGGCGATTGGACCATGGCCGCGTTCAAGGCCGAAGCGATTGCGCGCATCCGCGCGCAAGTGGGCGACGGCACGGTGATCTGCGGGCTGTCGGGCGGCGTGGATTCAAGCGTGGCGGCGGTGCTGATCCACGAAGCCATCGGCGACAAATTGCATTGCGTGTTTGTCGATCACGGGCTGATGCGCAAGGGCGAGGCCGAGCAGGTCGTGTCGCTGTTCCGCGATCACTATAACATTCCGCTGATCCATGCCGACGAGAGCGAACGGTTTTTGACGGCGCTCGCGGGCGTTTCCGATCCCGAAGTGAAGCGCAAGACCATCGGCAAGCTGTTCATCGATGTGTTCGAAGAGAAAGCGAAGTCGGTCGGCGGCGCGGGGTTCCTGGCGCAGGGCACGCTCTATCCGGATGTGATCGAGAGCGTGAGCGCGACGGGCGGGCCGAGCGTGGTGATCAAGTCGCACCACAATGTCGGCGGCTTGCCTGAGCGGATGAACATGAAGCTGGTGGAGCCGCTACGGGAATTGTTCAAGGATGAGGTGCGAGCGCTGGGGCGTGAACTCGGATTGCCGGAGACGTTCGTGGGCCGGCATCCGTTCCCGGGGCCGGGCCTGGCGATCCGCGTGCCGGGAGAGATCACGCGCGAGAAGCTGGATATTCTGCGCGACGCCGATGCGATCTATCTCGATGAAATCCGCAAGGCTGGTTTGTACGACTCTATCTGGCAGGCGTTCGCGGTGCTGTTGCCGGTGAAAACCGTGGGCGTGATGGGCGATGGGCGCACCTACGAATACGTGTGCGCGCTGCGTGCGGTGACCTCGACCGACGGCATGACCGCGGATTTCTTCCCGTTCTCGATGGATTTCCTCGGCCGCGCCGCCACGCGCATCATCAATGAAGTGCGCGGCGTGAACCGGGTGGTGTACGACGTGACCAGTAAGCCGCCGGGCACGATTGAGTGGGAATGAGTGCGAACGCTCTGAAGGCCTCGACCCGCGAGCGCGTTAAATCCAGCGATCGTGTTCGTCGATACGGATTCGCCGATTGAGTCGAAGCAATGGGGCGGAATGAGCTTGGCGCTCTGAAAGTGTTCCGTGGTCACTCATGTCGCGCGAGAATTGTCCGCCGTCTTTCGCAACTCGGTTTTGAGGACCTTTCCGTAGGCGTTCTTGGGCAGGCGCCCCACGAATTGATAGCCGCGCGGACGTTTGTACCTGGCGAGGTGGCGTAGGCAAAGCTCGTCGAGCTCGGCGGCTTCGGGCGCGCCGCCCGTGGTCACGATGAAGGCGATCGGCGTTTCACCCCACTCGAGGTCCGGCAGCCCGACAACGGCGCACTCTTCGACATGGGGGTGGGTCAACAACACTTCCTCGATCTCACGCGGATAGATGTTGGAGCCGCCCGAGATGATGAGGTCCTTGGAACGGTCGACGAGCGTGAGAAAGCCGCGCGCATCCAGCCGCCCGAGATCACCGGTGTGTAGCCATCCATTGCGCAGCGTCTGCGCCGTGGCTTCGGGATTGTTCCAGTAGCCGCCCATAAGCATGTCGCCTTGAGCGACGACTTCTCCGATCTCGCCCGCTGCGGCTTCAGCGCCGTCCTGACGCAGGATTCGCAGTGACACGCCGCTTCTGGCGATGCCGACGCTGCCGAGGCGTTCCTCGTAATCTGCATCGCTCGGATCGCCGAAGAGCCGCGGCGGCAGGTGCGTCAGCGTGTTGGGCGACTCGCCCTGTCCGTACAGGTGCCAGAGGCGCTCGCGGCCGAATACGCCCAGCGCCTGTTTCAAATCTTCCACGTACATCGGTGCGCCACCAAAGAAGATGCGGTGGATACCGGCGATTGAAGGCGGATCGAGCACATCCGCGCGCGCCAGACGGCGAACGATGGTGGGCACCGCGAAGAATGAAAGCGGCGCGAAGGCGCGCAGCGCGCGCCGCACGAGCATCGGATCGAGCGATGTCGTGGGCAGAACCACGTTGTTGCGCCCGCGGGTGAGGTAGCTGAGCCCCAGAAATCCGCTCGCATGTGAGAGTGGCGCTATGTGCAAGATGTTGTCGCCGACAACGGCGCCACTATCGGCAAGGAAGCTGAGGTTCATCGCATAAAGCGTGCGATGGGTATGGATGGCGCCTTTGGGTCGCCCGGTTGTGCCGCTGGTGTAGAAGAGCAGCGCCGGGTCTTCCTGAGCGCGCGGCGTCGTGGCTGTCTCGCCATGTCCGTGCAATCCCGCGAAGGCGGCGCTGTCGACATCGAGCAATTCGCCGCCGCCGAAGTCTTGCTCGGAAAGCCCTTCGGTCAGATCGGCGGTGGAAAAGCAAAGGCGGGCGCCGCAGTCGCGTGCGGCAAAAGCGATTTCGGCGGGGTGCAGCCGGCAATTCTGCGGCGCAGCGACGAGACCGGCCTTCCAGATGGCGAGGAGCACCTCGAAGAAGGCTGGCCCGTTCGACATCGCCATGGCGACGCGGTCGCCGGGTTCGAGGCCGCGTGCTCTGAGGCCAGCGGCAAGCGAAGATGCGCGCGAGAGAAGTTCGCGATAGGTCCAGAGCGGACGATCGACCAGGGAGACGGCGATCGAGTCTGAATGCGTTTGCGCCGCCGTTTCGATAAGGCTTACGAAATTCACGAGTGCGTCTCCGAGAACGCGGAATTGCGAGCGTCAAAGCGTCAAGAGGTCATGACCGACGACGACGCGCCCCTGAAAATGTGTGTGCGCAGCGGCGCGCCACTGTGCGTCGGTGATGGCGACATCGTCGCCGGGCACGAGGTGTGACAGCACCAACGTGCGCACGTGAGCTTGCGCCGCCACAAGTCCCGCCTCCTCCGCTGTCATGTGAATGCGCCGCAGCAGGGCTTCGAACTGAACGGCCCCGGGTTGATTGCGGAGGCGCCGTTCGATGGCGGGCAAATACATCGCCTCGGCGACAAACAAATCGGCGTCGGCTGTAAGATGCCGCAACGCAGGAACGGCGCGCGTGTCGCCGGAAAAAGCGACTGTCCGCTCCGACGATTCGAACCGAAACCCGAACGCCGGCGCCATTTCACCATGATCGACTCTGGCCGCGGCGACGGAGACCCCGTCGTCGCGCAAGAAGACGCCGTCATCGGAGAGTTCGTGGACTCTGATGAGGTCTGCTGGCGCCGGGCGGGCGATTTCGCGCCGCCGGGCGTCGATGTCGGGTGCGAACGCCTGCAGCAGCAATGCGACAGTGCGCGCAATTGGCGGGGGTCCATAGACGTCAATGGGACGGGCAAGGCCCATGGTCCAGGCGATCACCAGCAATGCGCCCAAGTCGCCGATGTGGTCGTCGTGAAGATGAGTGACGAAGATGGCGTCAAGCGCGTTGGCGGCGACTTGCGCCGCCGCCAATCGCGTGATTGTCCCCGGTCCGCAATCGACCAGATAGTGAGCGCCGGCGATGACGAGGAGCTGGCTGGTCATGGCGCGGCGCGCGGAGGGCGTAGGTCCGCCCATAGTGCCGAGCAGTACAAGTCGGTCGGTCGGGGCGGACGCGCCGGCCACGCCTGCCAAGGCGAATGCGGAACTTGCGGCGCCGATCCAGGCCCGTCGTGTGAAGACCGTCATCACTGTTTCCTACGACAGGCTCGCCACGCCAGGCTACATCCTCCAATTTAACGCGACGCCGACCGTGAGAGGGTCGCCCGGGGCGCCAACGCCGGTGACGCCGGCGATCGGCACAATATTGCGGAAATATTCTTCATTGGTGAGGTTCTTGCCGTAAAGCGAGAGTTCCCACTGGCCGCCGGGCGGCAGATAGGAGATCCGCGCATTCACGAGCCCATAAGCGGGTTGATAATAGCCGCGCGTCTTCTGATTGGCGGGGTCGAAGAATTCTTCGCTCTGATAGAAATACTCGCCACGCAACCGCACATCGCCAAGTTGGCCGATAGGCTGGGTGTATTCGGCGACCAATGAGGTCTGGAAGTCCGGAGAGCGAATTTGCTGATTGCCGTTGTAATTGTAGGCGGGCGTGCAGGTGCTGCAGGCGTATTCTTCGAAGCGTGCGCGCTGCAGCGTCGAATTCCAATCGACGCGGAATTGCGGCGTAATTTGCGCCGTAACGGAGAGATCCAGGCCATTGGTGACAGTCTTCCCGGCGTTGTTGATGAAGGTGAAGGCCGCGCTTGGCAGCGTCAAAATCTGCTGGTCGTTCATCTCGGCCCGGAACAGCGCGAGATTGACTTGGAGATGTTCGTCCAACCAGCGGCTTTTCAAACCGAGCTCGTATGAGTGCACGCGCTCAGGGTCGTACACGATCGAGGCGATAACTGGAGAGTTCGGAAGCGATTGGAAGCCGCCGCTCTTGAAGCCTTGGCGCGCCGAGAAATAGGCCATCACGTCCGGTGTGGCTTGGTAGGTGAAGGTGATGGCCGGATCGAACGACGTCCAGCTGGGGTCGAGATGCAAAGTGTAGGGCACAAGAGTTAGCGGAATGGTGTCCTGGTCCGAAGTCTTCTGTTCGGACGTATAGCGGGCGCCGACGGTGGTGCTGAACGCATCCGTGAAGTGATAGGTCGCCTGGCCGAAGGCCGCGTAGCTCTCCGTGGTGATGTCGTTGTGATAGCGCGCGGTCACGCCGCGATACGGGGCGAGCACGAAATCGTTGCCCACGGCGACGACATCGCCGCGCTCTGTGTCGTTGTGATAATAATAGAGGCCGGTGATCCAGTTGAGCGAACCGGTGTCGCCGGACAGACGCAGCTCCTGGCTGAAAGTCTTGTCATGTTCGCGCGTCTCGAGCACATAGCCGTCGGCTTCGGTTCCGTCCTGGTCCTGAAGCCGATGAAAGCGATTGTCGCGATAGGCGGTGATCGAAGTGAGTGTGCCGAACGGCAAGCTCCATTCGACGCGACCGGTTGCGGCGCCCATGTTCTGCCGCTCGAACCCGTTCACATCCCAATAGCGATGGTCGAAATTCTGGCCTGGCGTGAATACATAGGTGGGCGTGATCTCGCCGACGGCGCTCGCTGTTGACACAAACTGCGGCGTCATGCCGTTGTCGGAATTGAAATAGTCAAGCGTGAGCAGCGCCATCAGATCGTTGCCGACGTATTGCAGCTGACCTCTTCCCGTATAGGTGTTGAGCGCTCCCGGATCGCGGCCGCCTGGCGTCAGATTGTTCACATAAGGGCCGTGTTCACGATGGCCGAGCGATAAACGATAGCGCCAATCGCCAGCTTCGGTGAGCGGACCGGTGACCCCGGCGCGAGCGCTGAACGCCGCATAATCGCCGGCGTCGACTTGTGCATAGGCGTCAAAGTGATCCTCGGGGCGTGCGGTGATGATGTTGATCGCGCCCGCCGCGGCGTTGCGCCCAAACAGCGTGCCTTGCGGGCCTTTCAAGACCTCGATGCGCTCAAGGTCGAGAAAGTCGAATGCGAGTCCGGCGGTGCCGGCGAGGTAAACTTCGTCAACGAAATACGCGACGCTTGGATCTGCGCCAGCGTCGACGACGTTGGTGCCTGCGCCGCGAATGTAAGAGTAGCTTACAAAGCCGCTGCCGACATTGGCGAGCGTAAAGCCCGGCGCGAGCGAGGGGACCGAATCTATCGTCGTGACGGCTGCGCGCTGAAGCGTTTGCGCGCTGAGCGCTTGTATCGAGAGAGGGACGGATTGCAGATTTTCCGACCGCTTTTGTGCGGTGACGACAATTTCTTCGACCCCGCCGTCATCCTGCGCGGTGGAGTGAGCCGTTGGCTGCGCCTCTTGGCCTTGCGCGAGCGGGGCGGCCAAGAGCAGCGTCGCACTGGCGCCGAGCGCTGAGACGATCGATTTCATATGTATTTCCTCCCCGCCCTAGGGTCTCGTTCCCTGGGCTGCCGTGGCTCCGTTCGTCGGAACTCTCATAAGCAAGCATGATCGCCAGCGCTCGGCCTGCAAGCACTAAGCTAGGACGAGCGTCCAGCACGACGACCGTTGCGTGCAATGGCGACAATCGGAGCGGGCGTTGTCGTGTGCGGGCGGCAAGATTCGCGTTAGCGGCTAAGCCCGCGTTCTGCGTTGCGTCGCGCGACGATGGCTTCGATGCCGCTTGCACAGAACGCCACGATATCGCCGGCGACGTCTTCCGGTTTGCGCTCGATGTCCGGGCCGAGCAGGCGGTCGTAGCGATGGTCGATCAGTTGCCAGGAATAGATCGACCCGACGACGAACGAGAACGCCCAAATCACGTCTTGCCGCGACAGCGTGGGGCAGGACAGCATCATGGCGTCGATCCAGCGTACGACCGAGCGGTCGGCGACATCGATCAGCGGCGAGTTGCCGCCATCGCGGAAGTACTGGAGGTGCGCGGTGTGGCTGCGCACGATGTAGATCTGCGCCAGTTCTCGTTCGTTCTTGCTCAATGCGCGCCGCACCACTGGAAATGCGAGCGCGTAAATGAGATCGCCCAGCAAGGGCGGCCGTTCGCCGTGCTTGGATAGCGCTTGCTGCAGCAACACGCCGCGCTCGTGGTCGATTTCGTTCCAGGCTTTGTGGGAAACCGCCGAGAAGAGTTCAGCCTTGGACCCGAAATAGAGGTGGATCGTGCTGAGCGGTACGTCGGCGTCGCGGGCGATGTCGCGTAATGACGCGCCCTCATAGCCGAAGCGTGAGAAGCTCTGAATGGCGCTGTCCATCAGCGCATCAATTGTGTCTGCTTTGGACATGAGAATGCGCGTACAGCAAACCCGCGTGGCCTCGTAAGGCAATCCATTTCTCGCATGCTGCAGCGCAACAAACGCGGGCGGTGAAAAAAATCCCACGTTAGCGCGGCGTGTGCGCCGCCGTCCGGTTGGACGCTCGTCCTGGTTTTGCGCTTGCTCGTGGCGCGCGTCGCTGCGTCTCTATCGGCTTAAGCGAGCCAGGATACGTGCTCGACTGGGAGTCGCGAAAATGAAGCGTTACGTGATGGCCAACCGCCCGGATGGGCTTGCGGATATTGTGTTCGAAGACGATCTCGAACCGCACTTTAAAGCCAATCGTATCTGCGAGCTGTGGCTCAATCGCGAAACGCCGGCCGACCAGTCCGATCCCGCCGATCCGGTGGCCGATCAGAAGATGAACCACGAGCCGCCAGATGGGGGCGCTGTGTTCCGCATGCTGGTTTTTCCACCCAAGCACGAAGCGCCGGAGATTTCGCCGGAACAGATGGTGGAGATGCACAAGGCCATTCACAGCGTGCACATACCCAGCATCGAATATCTGCGCACCGCCAAGCATCCCACGATGCATCGCACCGACACGCTCAATTATTTCGTGCTGACTGAGGGCGAGATCTGGTCGCTTTCTGAGGGCAAGGACGTTCTGCTGAAGGCCGGCGATGTGATGATCCAGCGCGGCTGCATGCATGGCTGGCGCAACGATAGCGACAAGCGCGCCGTGCTTGCAGCCATTCTCATAGACGCCGACGCGCCGCCAAAGCCGCGCTAGCTCTCATCGGAAGAAAAACGCGATGCGACTGATTACGTACGTCCGCAAAGGCGAGGAACGCGTCGGCGCATGGATCGACGGCGACAGCAAAGTCGTCGATCTTCGCAGTGCGGCGGAGGCGAGCGGTGAAAACGCGGCATCGTTCGCCTCGATGCTGGCGCTGATCGAAGCGGGGCCGGAGACTTGGGCTGTGGCCCGCAAGCTGGTCGCCAGCCCGCCGAAGGGCTCGGTGTTTGCCGCAATCGAATGCAAATTGCGCGCGCCGTTGCCGCGGCCCACGCAGATTCGCGATTGCCTCTGTTTTCCCGATCACTTGAAGGGCGCGGCGCGGGTGCAACTGGAGCGCATGATCGCCGCCGCACCCGAACCGGAAAAGATGCGCGCCGAATTGGAGGCGGCGGGCCGCTTCGAGGTGGCGAAGGCGTACTACGATTTTCCCGTGTACTACATTTCCAACCGCATGGCTGTTGCCGGGCCTGACGTAGACGTGGTGTGGCCCAGCTACTCGCAGTCGATCGACTACGAGATGGAGTGGGCGGCGGTGATAGGAAAAGAATGCATGGGTGTGAGCGCGGAGAATGCCCGGGATTGCATCTTTGGCTACACGGTGTTCAACGATTGGTCGGCACGCGACGAACAGATGCGTGTGATGAATATGAGCGCCATTAATCTCGGCCCCGGAGCGGGCAAGGATTTCTGCAACGGCGTCGGGCCGTGCATCGTCACCGCTGACGAGATCCCCGATCCTTACAATCTCAAGATGACGGTAAGAGTGAACGACAAACAGGTCTCCCAGGGCTCAAGCTCTGGCATGTACTACAAGTTCGAGGATTTGCTGGTGTCGCTCACGCGGGCGGCGACGCTCTATCCTGGCGAGCTGATCTGCTCAGGCACTGTGGGCGGCGGTTGTTCGTTCGAGACGCAGCAAGTGCTGGCGCCTGGAGACGTCATCGAGCTGGAAGTGGAAAAGATTGGTGCGCTGCGCAATCGCGTGGTGGCGCCGCACATCAAGCGCTGACATAGTCGCAGCGCATGCGCGAGCCACCGACCTTTCACGCCAAGCCGCCGCATAAGCCTGCGGTGGTTATGGGTGAAAGCGGGCGCGTCATTAGCTACGGCGAGCTAGAGATGCGTTCGAACCAAGGCGCGCATCTGCTGCGACGTTTAGGCTTGCAGACCGGTGACGTGATCGCCGTCTGCATCGAGAACACACCTGAGTTTTTCTTTGTCGTCTGCGCCGCGCGGCGGTGCGGCCTGATCGTGGTGCCGATCTCGACTAAGCTCACCGCGGCCGAGCTCGCCTTCATCGTCAATGACAGCGGCGCCAAAGTGCTGGTGGTGTCGCAAGGCGTGGAGGCGTCCGCGGGCGACATCCTCGCCCAAGACCTGACTGCGACGATGCTGACGGCGGGCTTTGAAGAAAACGGCGTCCGCTCGTGGGATCGCGAAGCCGCTGCAGAACCAACTACACCAATCGGCGACGAAGCCGCCGGCGGCGAGATGCTCTATTCTTCGGGCACCACCGGGCGCCCCAAAGGCATCTGCTATCACCGGCAAGGTGATATTGCCGGCGCGTCGGATTCCGCTGTGGGCGTGCTTGGACGCATGGGGGTGACGTCGGAGAGCGTCTATCTCTCGCCCGCGCCGCTCTATCATTCCGCGCCGTTCGCGTGGGCGCTGGCGACGCTGTCAATCGGCGGTGCGGTGGTGGTGATGGAGCGCTTCGATCCTGAGCGCGCGCTGGCTTTGATTGAACAGCATCGCATCGACATCAGCCAATGGGTGCCGACGCATTTTGTGCGCATGCTGAAATTACCGGTCGATGTCCGCAGCAAGTACGACGTCTCCTCCCTGAAGCTCGCCGTGCACGCTGCGGCGCCATGCCCGGTTCCGGTGAAGCACGCCATGATCGAGTGGTGGGGCCCGATCCTGTTGGAGTATTTCGGCTCCAGCGAGCAGACCATCCTCACCATCATCAATTCGGAAGAGTGGCTGGCGCATCCCGGCTCGGTGGGGCGCTGTGTGGTGGGAAAGCTCTATATCTGTGACGACGAGGGAAGGCCGCTGCCGACCGGCGAAGTGGGGCAAATTTATGCCGAGGGCGGCGCCGCGTTTTCGTATCTGAATGACGATGGCAAGACCGCAGCAGCGCACAGTGCGGAAGGATGGACCACCGTGGGCGATATCGGCCGGTTGGACGAGGAAGGATACCTCTACCTCACCGACCGCAAGAGTTTCATGATCATCACCGGCGGCGTGAACGTCTATCCGCAAGAGATCGAGAATTTGTTGGTGACACATCCGCGCATCGCCGACGCCGCCGTACTTGGCGCGCCGGATGAGGATCTCGGCGAAGTAGTGGTCGCCGTTGTGCAAACGCTCGATCCCCGCGATGCGGGAGAGGCGTTTGCGCGGGATTTGCGGACCTGGATGCGGCAGTCTCTATCGGGCGTAAAAGTACCGAAGCACATTATTTTTCGTGCGGCCTTACCGCGTCTGCCGACCGGAAAGATGGCTAAGCATGTGCTGCGGCGCGAACTCGCGGAAAGTGGCCTAGCTTAATTTGCAGGCGCCGACGCTGGGCCGGCAGCGCCGTACGCGAGCCAACCGCCGTCGACGGGAATAACCGCGCCGGTCACATAGGACGCTGCGTCTGAACACAAGAACGCAACGGCGGCGCCGATCTCATGTGGCGTGCCAAGGCGACCGAGCGGCACGCGCGCGAGCAACGCCGGCAGATGTTTGCCGCCTCCGGTGACCGTCTCAAGTAGCGGCGCATCGATAATTCCCGGCGCTACAGCGTTTGCCCTGATTTTGAACCGCGCCAATTCTCCGGCGAGCGTTTGTGTCAGCATGACAAGACCCGCTTTCGAAACGCCGTAGGCGTGCGAAGCGGGAAACGCCGTCAGCCCGGCGATGGACGCGATATTGACGATGGCGCCGGCCTTCGACGCCTTAAGGTGAGGCGTGGCGGCGCGGCTCATCAGGTAAGCGGACTGGAGGTTTATATCGATCACGCGGCGCCAGTCGGAGATCTGTTGGGTGCTGATCGTCCCTCTTGGCTCACCGACGCCGGCGTTGTTGACGAGGATGTCCAGACCCGTGCCGCGCGCTGCGGCGTCGACGACCTGCGCCGCTGCGTCGGGGTCGCTGACATCGCCGGGCGTCGCGAAGCTGCCGGCGCCAAGCCGCTGTGCCGCAGCCTCCGCGCGTTCGAAGTCGATATCGTTGATCGCGACACTCGCCCCCGCGTGGGCAAGTGTTTCGGCGATGCCAAAGCCGATGCCGCCTGCAGCGCCGGTGACCAACGCAGTCTTGCCGGTGAGGTCAATCAATGGGCGCATTGAGGTCGTCCTATCTCGTTGGGCAATGTCGCGGTTCGGATGCGCCCGCGCCAGCGTCGCTTTAGGACTTAGCGTCCAGCAGCGGTGTGCTTTTGCTCGAGGCAAAGCGAAACACCTGCGTCGCCATGATCTTGAGTTGAGCGGCGAGCGCATCGTTGGTGCAGACGCCGTTGGCGTCGAAGAGGCCGTCGTAGGAGGTGGCGGCGATTCCGAGCGGCGTTGGCCAGCCGCGCAGCGCGTGCGCAATAGCGCGTAGCGCCGCCAGTACTGGCCCGGTCGCTTGCGGACCTGCAGCGCAGGCGATGCAGCCGATGGCGCGGCCATCGAGGTACGGCCGCGTGTCGGTGCGCAAGTCTTCAATATAGTCGAGCGCGTTCTTGACCATGCCGGATACCGAGCCGTGATAGCCGGGTGAAGCGATAACGACGCCGTGGCAGATTCGCAGCGCTTCGATCAGCTCATGCGCCAGCGGGTCGCGCGCGCTTACGTTGGGCGCGTAGAGCGGCAACATCGCGTCCGGACCAGCGATCAATTTGGTGCGCGCGCCCAGTCTGGCGGTCTCCGTGAGCACGGCGCGCAGAAGCAGTTCGGATGTGGATCCGGCATGTGTGCTGCCGCCGATGCCGACAATGAGCGGCGCTTGCGCGAGCGGCCGCCACGGCGTGTCGGCGGCGAGTTCAAGGATCATGAAGCCGCACGCTGTGTCGTCGCGTCGACCCGGGACATCTTCGCTTCAGCGCCTTGTACGAGCGACGCGGTAAGAGTGGCCAGCACCCACGCCATGAACAGCTGCATGAACCAGCCCGTTCCCGGGACTTCGTTGAACGAAGATTGCCAAGTGATGCGTGTACCCCCGCCCGGCAACAGCTCAAGCGTGGTCTCGCCCCGATAGTTGCGCATCGGCAGGCCGCTGAGCAGCGTGTACGCCATGAAGCGATTGGGAACGACTTCGACGATCTCTTCGCGCACCTTGAATATGCCGTACGAAAAGAAGACGCGGATTTCGCCGACGCCGTGCGGGTCAGGAGAGCCGGCGCGCTCCATTTTGTAGCCGCCGATCGAGCTCCAGCTCGGATAGGTGGATGAATCCGACAAGAGCGCGAACACCGTGTCCGGCGATGCGCGCGTCTCACGGGCGCGGCGGACGATGATGCGCTCGGTGCTCATAGCGCGGCCGCATTCGGCACGGGCGCATCCATCAGAAATGCGCCATATGGCCGATAGACCTCGGTGCTAGCGGTTACGTGCTGGCACGCGGTGCGCAGATCGCGGAAGCGGCGTTGTAGCGGCGAACCATCGTAAACCGGCGTTGCGCCCGCGAGGTGGAAGAGTCTGTCCATTACCGCGATGCACTCGGCATGCACGAACGTGAGCATGGAACGAAAGCCGACGCGCATCTGCGGCGTAAACTCCGTATTGGCTTCCGCCATGGCCCAGGCGGCGTTCATCTCACTCATCAGAAACGCGCGTGCGCTATTGAGGCGCGTCGCGGCTTCGCCGACCTGGTGCTGGACGAGCGGGTCTTCAGAGGTGCGAATAACGGGATTGAGGACCGGGCGCTTTGTAGGCAGGAGCGCAGTGAGGTCAGACAAGGCGCCGCTGACGATGCCGAGAATCACAGCGCAATGGAAGGGGCCGAGCGCAAGCCAAGTTGGCAGGCGGCCGAGGGCGTGCGGCGTGTCGATGGTCCCGAGCGCCGGGGCGGCGTGATGCGGGGGCAGCGTCGTATCGATGACGATGTCGTGGCTCATGGTTGAGCGCAGGCCGAGCGCCTTCCAGGTGTCGAGAATTTCGACGCGTTCCGGCGCGACCGCGAAATAGCGCATGTCCGGCAGGCCGTCAGCGCGCATGCGTGGGGCGTCGCCGTCGAGGACTTGCGCGGCGCAAATGAACCAGTCGGCGTCGTAGGCGCCGCTCGTCAGCGGCCAGCGCCCTTGCAGCCGCCAGCCCTCCGTGGTTTCGCGGGCGACGCCGCGCGGAATAAGCGCGCAACGCGTCATCACGCCATGAGTGGCATTGCGCGCACTGGCGATGGTCTCGCCGAAGCGCAACCAGATCGACGCGGATTCGACGCCGATCATGGTGCTCCATCCTGCGGACCCGTCGGCGGCGGCGAGCGCTTCGATGACGGGCAATGCCTCCGGAATGGTGAAGCCTAGCCCGCCGCGTTCGCGCGCCCATAGCATGCGAAATACGCCGGTGTCGGCGAGACGTGCCGCAAGTTCGTCGGGCGGCCGCCGCTCGCGTTCAGCTTCATCGCCCCGCGCAGCGATGTCGGGCGCGAGTTTCTGAATGGTTGCGAGCATCTGCGCGGGCGAAGCGCCTGGGTCGGATTGCGCCGGAAGATAAGGCTGGGACTTGGCCAAGGGCGCCTCCGCTGCTTTTGCGGACTGTACCACTTGGGACAAAAGCGGCGCAAGCGTTTGCTGCGCCGGCAGCCGCCGGCCCGCGGGCTCAGGCGCTTTTGCGCCGGCGTTCCGATTTGTGCGCGCCGGGGAGCTTTTCGTACTGCGACGCGTATTGCTCGAACACTGCGTTGGCCGCACGCATGTCGCCGGTCGTCAACAAGTCGAGCATCAGACCGCGCATGGTGGCGATGTGAAGGCGTGCATGAATGCGCGCCTGCGCGGGCGACATGCCCATGCGTTTGAAAACGTCGGTGACGGGATCGAGCCAGGCGCCAATCAGCGTGTCCAGAAGCGGGGCGGTGTGAGCCCGGCCTTGAAGCGCATGACCGTAGATTTCGACAAACAGCCGCAACTGCTTATCGAGCTTCGGGTCGCGCGTTCGATCCCAGCTCATGCGTATGAGCTCCATCGGGGTCATATCGCGTTCCCACATGTCGCCCAGCCAGCGCTGCTGGACGCGCTCAATTTCTTCGACCACAGCGACGAGCAAACCTTCCTTGGCGCCGAAATGATAAATCAGCAGGCGATGGCTGGTGCCAAGTTCTTCAGCGAGCTGGCGCAGCGTCAAATCGGCGACGCCGTGTTGTTCGAGATGGTTCAGAGTCGCCGCCAACAGCCGTTGCTTGGTTTCCGCACGCGGCCCCAGCACGAAGCCCCCATTCTCAACGGCGTCGGTCTTGCGCGCTTTGCGCGCGCTGGTTTGCTTTTGCCTCTGCGCCATCGGCCGCCTTACGTCGAAACCGGCCAGACGCAATCCTGAACCGGTGTTCATTCTTTAGCGCCGCGTGCTTGCTCGCGCAAATCCCGCTTCAGAATCTTGCCCAGCAAGCCGGTTGGCAATTCATTGATAAAGCGAATTTCGCGCGGGCGTTTGAACGCCGACAATTTCTCGGAGCAGGCGGCGTGGATCGCCGCTTCGAGCGTGGGGCTCGCGGCGGGTGATACCACAAAGGCCACGGGCACCTCGTCCAGCATCTTGTCAGGCTTGCCGACCACGGCGCATTCGGCGACGCCGGCAACAGCGGCGATTACAGTCTCGATTTCGATCGCCGCGACATTTTCCCCGCCGACCTTCAGCATATCCTTGGCCCGGCCGACGAAGAAAAGCTCGCCCTCGGGGCGCGCGGCGATTTCATCGCCGGTGTCGAACCATCCATCCTCGTCGAACGCAGCGGCGGTCGCTTCGGGATCGTTGAGATATTCGTAGAAGAGCGACAAGCCAGGAACGCCGCGCACATAAAGGCGCCCGGTTTCTCCGAACGTGACATCGCCGCCATCGTCGCGGCGGATGGAAATTTCGTACTCTGCGGTAGGGCGTCCCATCGCCGCTTCTGGTCCTTTGAAGCCCTGCTCGGTGACAATGCAGGCCGCGACCGTTTCGGTCATGCCGTACCAGCCGGTGGTGCGAATGCCCCATTTGTCGGCGACAAATTTGAGATCGCCGGCGAACGCCCAGACGCGGAAACGATGGTCGGGCGGCGTGTCCTGCGCCATGATCGCACGGATCGGAAACGGCGACATCGACGCCCAGGTGCAGCGGTGGCGCACGGCGATATCCCAAAAGCGGCTGGCCGAGAAGCGCGGCGTCAGCACCGCGCTGCCGCCGGCCCAGAGCGTGGAAAGCATCGAGTATGCCAACGCGTTCGTGTGAAAGAGCGGAAAGTGGACGATGGTGACGTCGTCTTCGGTGAGCTGGAGGTGTGTCGCCATTGTCCGCGCCGCCCAGAGGGCGTTGGCTTGCGTCCACACAACGCCTTTCGGCCGCGAGGTGGTGCCTGACGTGAACTGCACGCTGTTCGGGGCGAACGGAATACGTTCGCGCTGCGGCGCGGCGTTCGGGTCGCCACGCAACGCGGAAAGGGCAAGCGCAGCCGCATCGAGCGGGCCGTCGGGCTTTTGGCCCGAGTTGGTCTCGGTGACGGCGATCCACCGAAATGGATGGCCGCTGCGCTTGATGAGGTCCACGAACTTCGGTTGCGTAACTGCGACGGCGGCGTTGCACTTGTCAGCGAAATAGCTGAGCTCATCGAGCGTGGAATGCGAGTTGGTGGTGACGACGATGGCGCCAATGCGCGCGCACGCGTGCCAGACGAACAAGAATTCCGGGCAATTCTCCATGTGCAGAAGCACAAATTCGCCGGCCTTGACGCCATTGGCGAGAAGACCCGCGGCGTACGCGCGCGTCTCTTCGGCGAACGCGGCATATGTCCATATTTGCGGTGGGGCTTCGAAGGATTCCCAAATGAGATAAGGCCGGTCGCCGCGCGCAGCGGCTTGGGTATCAACAAGCCACGGCAAATCGCGCCCGGTGAACGCATGGAATGCAGGCGGCTTCATCGCCGTGGGCGCGGGCATGCGAAACGTCCTCTCGCTTGTGTGTTGGCGCGTCCTACTTGGCGCCGATGTGTTTCAGAACCTCGGTGCACTGTGCAAAGAAGGTCGGCAATGCCTGCGGGCCGGAAAAGTGGTGCACGCCGCCGTCGATGCGTGCATGCGCCACGAATACGCCGGCCTCGCGCAGGCGCTGTGTATACCGCTCACCCTCGTCACGCACCGGATCGTTTTCCACGGTGATGATCGCCGTCGGCGGCAATTTGCTGAAGTCCTTCGCCAGCAGCGGAGAAATGCCGGGGTCGGTGCGCGGCACGCCGGGCGCGTACTGATCGTAGGCCCATTCCAGCTGGCGCTTGGTCAGGACATAGCCATCCTCGAATTGCTTGATCGATGGCGATGAGAGGCTCGCGTCGGTCAGCGGGCCAAACAGGAACTGAAACGCGAGCTTCGGCGCTCCGCGATCGCGTGCGCGTAAGGCGATGGACGTCGCGAGATTGCCGCCGCTGCTCTCGCCGCCAATGCCGATGCGCGTGGCGTCGATGTTGAACTCTTTGGCGTTGGCGGTCACCCAGTTCACGGCGGCTTCGCCGTCTTCAAGCGGTTGCGGGAAATGCGCTTCCGGCGAGAGCCGCTGATCGACGGAAATCACAACGCAGCCAGTCAGCTTGGCGGTGAGGCGGCGCAGCGGGTCGACTTGATCCAGCGTCGTCCGCGTGAACGAGCCGCCGCGCATCCACACGACGCCCGGGAACGGAGCAGCGCCTTCCGGCGTGTAGATGCGCAATGTCAGCGGCTGACCGTCTCCGCCTTTGATCACGCGGTCTTCCACCTTGGCGATTGGCAGCGGGTCGCCGGCGGCCTTCATGAGCCGAGCCGCCGCCTCTCGAAATTCAGCCACAGTCATGTCCGGCGGCTGCGGCACATTTTTCATGGCCTCGAGGAAGGCTTGAGCTTCAGCCGATAGAGCCATCGTTCCGTTCTCCTTTTGGGATGCGCTCTTGCCACTGGCGTGGTCGCACCGGATATGCCGCGCGCGACCGCGCCCGCGCGCCTTGCAGCGTCTCGCGGCCTTGCGGCGAGAGGTCAGCTTCACTCCAGTTTGTCTCGCGCTCGATTTCGACGGCGACAGTTCGTACGCCGGCGACCGCGCCGACCTTGGTTTCGATCGCCTGCATGATCGACCCGATCATCGTGCACCAGGGCGAGGTGGCGCGGATGCGCATGTGCACCGCATCGCCCTCGATGTTCAACGCGGTAACAAGGCCCATGTCGGCGATGCTGATGGCGGCGTTCGCCTGAACGCTGCACGGATCGTAAATGGCGGCCAGAGCAGCGTCGACCTCTGCTTTGTCGATCATGCCGCAGCTCCGATGCGGCCTTCTTTGAGGTAGCGCCGCCAATTCGAGTACGGCGCCTGCAGCCCGGTTTTGCGCTTCTCTTGCGCGAATTCATCATCGGCGATTGCCTTCTTGGCTTTATCGCTGTCGAGACCGACGATGCGCGCGTAGTTGCCGCCCAGGATAAGCGCGCGTTCCTCAGCGGTGATCTGCGGGATGCCAAATTTCTGCATCGTCGCCTCGCTGACTTGGAAGTCTTTGATCTTTTCCACCAGCGGATGCGAATGCAGCACCATGGTGCCGGAAGAGAAGATGATCTTCTGGGCGCCGCCCCAGGCGACGAAATTGGCGATCATGTCTTCAAAGTGGCCCGGCATCTTGGTTGAGAAGGCTGAGGTGCATTCGAGGTTGGCGTAGATGTTCGGCATCACCGCCAGCTGCAGCAGAGTTTCATCCATGAACGACCAGCCCGCGTGCACAATCTCGAACGAGAGCTCAGGAAAGGCGTCGGCGGCGCCGCCGACATCGTCGAGCTTGAACGGATTGATCGGGACCGGCCCAAGCGGCGCGGCCTTGTGGATGGCAACTACCTTGATACCGCGGTCACGCGCGGCTTTGAACAACGGGAACGCCAGCTTGGGGTCGTCCATCCGCCAGGAGCGGAATGGATTGACCTGCGCCGGATAGAGCTTGAGACCCACCGCTTCCGGAAGCTCATCCATCTGCTCGTCGAATTCGCGCAGGCAGGTGTCGACACCGAGTGTCGGATCAAGGCCGACATAGGCGAAGAAGCGCTGCGGCCAGCGGCGGATAGCTTCCACCGTCTTGTGCCGGGCGCAGAGGCCGTCCTTGAAATAAGAATTGAGCCGCAACGTGTGGGTCGCGGCGAGATCGACATTGCTTTCGAGGAAAAGTGAACGCGCTACCACCTCGATCGGCCAATCCGTGCACTGGTCAGCGGCGCTGACGCCGATGCCCGGCTGCCAAAGCTCATGCAAGCCGCAGAGCATGTCGCGCATCACGCGGGCGTAGTGGTTGGTCTCGGTGTTGGCGTCGCTCATGTCATAAGCGTGGGCCACGGCGTCAATGACGAGCTGATCGTTGATCATGCGGCTTGCGATCCTTGCGGCTTATCGATTTCACCGAAGTGTACCACTTGGGAAAAATATAGCGCAAGCGGGTTTGCGACATGGTAGGAAATTGGCGATGGCCGTGACTTCACCTCACGGCATGAAGAAGGAGTGCGCCATGCTGTGCGTAGCGATCTGCCATGATGTCGAAGGCGCGGCCCAACGCAGCGTATTGTTCCAGGCGCACGTCGCGCACAATCTCAAACACATGGGCGCGTTCGTGCTGACTGGACCTGTGGCGACCGCGGACGGATCAAGCGGCGTCGGCGACGATCCGCGTTTGTGCGGCTCCGTATATTGCCTCGACGCGGTCAACCTCGTTGCGGCTCGGGCCATCATGGAGGCGGATCCGTTCATGCAGGGCGCATGGCGGCAAGTCGACTACTACGAGTGGCGCGATCCGAGAGGCGCGTGGACGAACGAGGCTGCGCGGCCGAAAGGTTTGAGCCCTGACTTTCGGTGCTATTTTTCCGCTTCGGAAAGCGAACCGGCCGGGGCCGATGCTTTGATGAGCGGCGCGTTGGGGTTTGTCGCGTCGACGGGAACGCCCCAGCGTACGTTCACGGCGTTGACGCTGCTTCACGCAGACACAATCGAAGCGGCACGCGCGCAGGCGCCTGACGGGGCTTGGGTCGTCAACGTGCCGATCGCGATTGGCCGATGGGTCCGTATTGTCTCGCCAGCGGATTTGCCGACTGCGCCGAGCTGAGATCATAAGGTCTGCGAGCAAAAAGGAATGGGCGCCGTTAAGAACGACGCCCATTTTTAGGGGGAGGATGTTAGCGCGGCCGACTAGGGGATCAGCCGCCGAAGTGGGTTGAGAT
>DASZWS010000147.1:0-12766 GCA_035546515.1 Vitreimonas sp.
CTGCACATCGTCGTCGAGCTTGGCTTCGCGTGCGCGCTGCTCGATTAACCGGGCTTCGCGGCGAAGCGCCTGAAAGCGTGCGAACGCTTCGTCGTCGCCCTCCGCAGCCGCGCGTTCCAGCTCGGCCAGCTCCTCCCTGATGGCCGGTAGCACGACATGCAGCGAAGCCAGCGCCAGCCACTCTTCCGGCTTGGCCTCGGTTTCGCGCGCCGGGCGTGGTTTGACGCCAGGCGGCTTTTGGTCGTGTTTCCAGCGCGAAACGCGCGCCGCAGCGCGTTCCTGACCCGATTGGGTCAAATGGAGGCTGAGCGCGGCCCGGTCAATGCTTTCGGCGCCGGTCTGAGCCTCGAAAAGCGCCACTAGGGCGCTGCGGATGGCCTCCAGGTCGGGATCAGCGATGTGCAGGCGCTCCAACCAATCGGCGTAGGGGGCGATTTCGGCTGGGAAATCGGCGGCGGCGCGGAGGAAGTTTTCGGCCGCCGCCCGGGCCGGGGCGGCCATGGCGGCCTTGAGTTCCGCGGTCGGCGGGGCCGGTGGCGGGGGCCCGCGGCGGAAGCCGGCGCCGGGCTGGGGCGCCTGGTTGGGGACGAAGGGTGGGCGCTCGGCCCGCATGGCGGCATCGGCGCGGGCTAGGAGGTCGCGGAAATAGAGCTGCTTGGTGTCGGCGTCGGCAATGCGGTTGGCGGCTTCTTTGAGCGCGTTCTTGAAGGCGGCGCGCGCTTCCGGCGTGGTCAGCGGACGGCGATTCTTCTCGCGCTCGAACAGCGCGTCGGAGGCGGGGACGGCGGCCTCAAGCACAGTCTTGAGCGCGTCGGCGCCGGCGCGGCGGAAAATGTCGTCGGGATCTTCGCCCGCTGGCGCGTGCGCGATTTTGAGCGTGCGGTCGGGGCCGAAGTGCGGGATCGCCAGATCGAGCGCGCGTTCGGCGGCGCGCTGGCCGGCGGCGTCGCCATCGAAGCAGAAGGTGGGCTCGCCGCCCGAACGCCACAGCAATTGCAGCTGATCTTCGGTGAGCGCGGTGCCGCACGGCGCGACCGCGGCGATGCCGGCGCGCTCGAAGGCGATGACGTCGAGATAGCCTTCGCCAACCACGAGGCCGTTGGCTTTGCTCTTCGCCAGCAGTTCGCGCGCTTGCTTCAAACGGTACAAGACGCGGCCCTTGGAGTAGAGCGGCGTTTCCGGCGAGTTGATGTATTTGGCCTTGGCGTCTTTAGCCAAAGCGCGGCCGCCAAAAGCGATGACTTTGCCGCTTGGATCGCAGATTTCGAAGGTGACGCGATCGCGGAAGGTGTCGATGGCGCGGCGGCCGTCTTCGCCATCGCGCGCAAGGCCGGCGGTGACCAATTCGGCCAGCGCGTAGCCTTCGGTTTTGAGTTTGTCGATCAGAAACGTGTAGCCGTCGGGCGCATAGCCGATGCCGAAGCGCGCGCAGAGTTCGGCGTCGAAGCCGCGGCCCTTGAGATAGTCGCGCGCCGCTTTACCTTCGCGCGCCATCAGCGCATCGGCGTAGAGCGTTGCGGCGCGCTGCATCAGCGTCACCAGCCGTTTGCGGCGATCGCTTTCGCCGCGATCCTCGTTGCTCTCTTTCGGCAATTCCAGGCCGGCGTATTCGGCGAGGCGCTCGACGGCTTCGGGAAAGCTCAGGCCTTCGAGCTTCATGGCGAGGCCGAAAACGTCGCCCTTCTCGCCGCAGCCGAAGCAGTTGAAGATGCCCTTCTGATCCAGCACGTGGAAGGACGCGCTCTTTTCCTGGTGGAACGGACAGCACGCCCAGTAGTCGCCCGCTGCTGCGCGCGTCTTGCGGGCGTTCCAGGACATTCGCTTGCCGGCGTATTCGGCAATAGAAACCCGGTCGCGCACCTGTCTGAGAAAGGTGTCGGAAAAGCGCAAAGCGAACCTGATGGATGGGCGTTAACGCGTATTATACAGCGATTCGCGGAACGATTTCCGCGAAGGTGCAATTTAGGGCGTCGTTCGGCCGCTCGGCAGTGGGGCGAGGCGTCATGATCTCGGCATCTGAGCGAGGTCAAATCATCCGGCAAAACGGTGGGGGCGCGTTGTCGCCACACACATCCGGCCTGCTGCCAGTGGTTCGCCAGTATTCAAAAAGACCGAGCCTTTCAGCCAATGCAGGGAAGCCCGGTTCAGCAAGTATTTCGCGCATGTTTCGGTCCCAGAGAAGCGACGGCCCTGGGTTGATTGTTGTCGTCGCGACGCGCGCGGCGATCTGGAACGCCTCGTGAGGAGCGCCGAGCGCCGCGAGCAGCGCGGCGACGGCGTCATCCTGGCGCTCTTGCTCCAACGCTAGCAGCGCTCGGACCGCTTGCGTGCGATCTTCCGATCTATGCGATGCGAGTGCGCGATAGCCTTTCAGCAACGCGGCGCGGCGATCAGCTGGGATCGGCAAAGCCGTGTCTGTCAGCAGGCTGATGTCGGGCGTGCGCGTCGCCATGCGCATCGTGAGCCATTGCGAGAATTCGGTATCGGGCGCGAGGTCGATCGCTTCATCAAAATAGGTTTGTGCTTCCTCGGGCCTTCCGGCAATGACAAGCGCCTCCGCCAGAGTTTCGGGCGTGTAGACGTAAAGCGCCAACATATCATGTGCTCTGTGCAATTCTTCCAGCGCTTCGCCAGTTCTACCAACATTGAGCAGCATCCATCCGTATTGATGATACTCGCATCCGCAATCCAGCCGCTCGGCAGTCACGGCGCGTCGCAACAACGCGTCGCGACCGATCCAGTCGTGCGGCTCGAGCAGCATCGCCTTGATGTAGAGGGCTTCACTGTTCCTCGGGTCTAGTGCAATGGCGCGGTCGGCCGCCTGACGTCCGTTTGCGCGCGCCTCGTCGGCGATCGTCTCATTCTCCGCGTTCAGCGCGACCTTCCAATAGCCGCCGGCGACTGCCGCCCAGCCCCAGGAGAAATCCGGCAAGGCGGCGACGACCCGTTGCGCGGGAACAAGCGATCTGCCTCCCTCTTCAGTATTCGGGTCCCAGTGTCCCTGACAAAATTGCAAGTAGTCCCTGAAGACTGCGTCCGGCAGCGGCCTGCTGTAGGTGGATGCGCCGAAAAGGCCGCAACGGATCACGTTGCCGGCATCCACTGCAATGTGACGCGGCACCCTCGCGATGTTGTTCTTATCGTAATTGAAGGTGGCCGACCAAAGCGTCGCGCCGGAGCGCTCGCTCACAAGATGAGTGATGACTCTGATGGTTTCTCCGTTCCTTTGGATCGACCCGGTGAGGACGTAGGCGGGCGATGCGCCCGGCGCAGCAGCTGGCACACTCGACACACCGACGACGCCATCGACGTTGAACGCAGCGGTGATTTCGGCCGTCACGGTATCCTGTAGGTTCGCGGGCAAATCCGCGGACAGAAGTTCGAATTTGGCCAGGCGAACCATCATGGCGTGGGTCGCGGCGTGGGGCCGCAACGCCCACCAAGCAACGACCGCGATCAAAATGAGACCTGCGGCGAGGCCGGCTACTCGGAGCAGACGGCGACGGCCGATTTTTCCGAGGCCTTGCTTGCCGCTCGGGTCGAGCGAAAAGACTTCGAGGCGTTCCGCCATCTTGTCCAGTTGCACCCGGCCCCGTGGCGAAAAAGGCAGGCCAGCGGATGAGCGCACTTGAGACCTGACGGTCTCACTCACCATTGCCGTGCCGGGGTCGGCCAGCGCCTGAAGTCGCGCGGCGACGTTGACCCCGTGGCCCAGCAAGTCCCCGTTCGACTCGACGATGACATCGCCAAGGTGCATCCCGATGCGCACCGCTGGAAGCTGCCTCGCACCGACCGTCGCTTCCGCAAGGAGCGCCATCGCGGCCTGCACGCCCGAGGCGGCGGACGGGAACTCCAACATGAATCCATCGCCCGCGGAGCTAAATAAGCGGCCGCCAAACGGAGCGATGATATCCACGATTGCGGATCGAAGCTGGCGCACGGCCATCGCCGCCGTTTCGTCGTCCCTCTCGACGGCACGAGAGTAGCCCACCACATCTAGCGCGAGGATCGTCGCAAGGCGTCGGTTGTCCGCCGGACTCGTCGAACTCATCCGTTTCGACTCCCCGATCGCGCTGCGACATGCGGCCGACCGGACGCACTTTTTGCCATATCGAGAGAGGTGGGTGAAGGCGGACTTTTGTGCGGAGTCCGGGACGAGTTCCAATCTGCCTCGAGGCGAACCAAGTTATGCGGCTGTGATTAGCGCGGATGGTTCGGCGCGGGATCGCTGGCGGGGAAACTTTCGTCGGAGGCTTCGTCGACGTCGTCCCACTCGTCGGGCGGATCCGGCATGTTGTCGGGGCCCGCGTCGCGGATCTCCGGCTCTTTCGGCGGCTTTGGATCGGCCATGTGAAATAAGTGCGCTCGCGCGCGCCTGCTGACAAGCCTTACGGCGTGGGCGGCAGCGGTGTGGGGGCGGCGGAGTCGGTGGTCGGCGTGACGCTTTCGTTCACCAGTGTGCCGTCGCCTTGCAAGCTGACCGGGCCGGAGGATGGCGGCGGTGGCGGCGCGGCGAGGCGGCGGGCGAAGGCGGTGAGGCCGGGCACGTTCACTGCACCCTCGTAGGCGATGAGATTGGCGCCTTCGAAGGCGTTGCCAACGGGTTCGACGCGCCCACCCAAACAATCGCCGAGGAAGTGCTCGAGCACGGCGAGGTAGGCGAGGCGGTTTTGCGTACGCGTAAGCTCGGCGCCGTCATCGGGGAAGACGAGGTAGGTGGCGCTTGTGCCGCGCGCGCGCAGAGCAAGTGTGATTTGATCGGCTTCACTGCGCGACGCGATCGGATCGTGGCCGCCCATAGCGAGCAAGAGCGGGCTGCGGATTTGGTTGGCGCGGTAGATCGGCGATTGATCGTACAAGAGCTTGCGCCCATCGGCGGTACGGGGATCGCCTACGCGTTGGTAAAGTTGGTTGCGGTCGATGCCGGAGGAATAATTGCTGAGGAGGGCGGAGAGATTGGCAGGGCCGCCGTAGCTTATGCCGCAGCGGTATAAGCCCGGCGTCATCGAAAGCGCATTGAGCACGGCGTAGCCGCCGAAGCCCTGGCCCATGATGGCGATGTGATCGGGTTCAGCGACGCCATTTTGCACGGCCCACTGCACCGCGTCGCTCAAGTCGTCCTGAATCTTGCCGCCCCATTCGCGATTGCCGGCGTTGAGGAAGGCTTTGCCGAAACCGCTGGAGCCACGGAAATTGACCGAGAGCACCGCGTAGCCGCGATTGGCGAGCCATTGATGGGCAGTGTCGAAGCCATAGGAAGCGCGCGTCCACGGTCCATCATGGACAACAATGACCATTGGCGCGGGCTGATCGGGGCGCCCATCGTTGTTGGCGTCCGAACCGGGCGGCAACGTGAGATAGGAGACGAGCGTAAGGCCGTCGCGCGCCTCGATCTCGATGGGCGTCATGGGCTGCAGCGGCGCGTGTTCGAGATTGGGGCGCTGACGGAAGAGCAGTGACAAGCGGCGCGTATCGCCGCGTTCGTAGAGATACGTGCGCGGCGAGCTGGTGGGGCCGGATTCAACGACGATCCAGCGCGTATTGTCGGCGTTGCGCGAAACGACGGTGAAGTCGCCGGTGAGCTGGCGATCGAGAAAATCCAGATCGGCTTGGCCGTCATTGTCGAGCGCGCGCCATTCGGGGCGCAGATATTCAGCTGCGAAAGCGTGCGGCGTGTTGGTGGCGGGATCGAGCCAGACATCGTCGACGTCTGCGCGCGCACTTTCGCCGAGCACTGTTTTCACGCCGGTGGCCGCATCGACGCGCACCAACGCGGCGCGATCGCGGCCGGTGGAGTCGAGCATCAGAAAAGATTGACCGTCTGCCGCGAAGGCGACCGGTTGCGCAGACTGCGTGTCTTCCAGCGGGATCGCGAATAGGCTTGTCCAGCGTCCGCCTACAGCGGGACGCGCGAACATTTCGGCGCTGCCGTCGTCCTTGTTGCGCAGCGCCAAGCGTACATGATTGTCGTGATCGACGAAGTAGTGTGCAAAGCCCTGCGCGCCGCCTTGGTTGCGCTCAACCGTGGTGCGCGCGCCACTGGCGACATCGATGCGGACGACGTCAGGATTGGCGCCGCCGTGAGCGCCGAGCTCGACGAGAACGCCGGTCGGGTCGCTCGATGAAAGGCCAATGATCTTTGCGTCTGTGCCGACGGGAGTCAGGGCGCGTGGCGCCGCCGCGCCGCCGGCGTCGACAGCGAAGAGGCGGGTTTCTCCAGCCGCGCCGCTTTGCAGATAGAGCAGCGTGGCGGAGTCCTCGGCCCAGGCGAAGCGCGCAACGCCCTGGTCCTTGTCGTCGGTGACCGGGCGCGGTTCGTCCATGGCGCCGACGGCGAGGACGAACAGGTTATTGGCGCCGTCGCGGGGGGCCAGGAAGGCGACGCGGTCGCCACGCGGGGAAAGCTGGGCGCCGGATCGGTAGGCGTCGCCGAACAGGTCGGCGCGCAGGATCAGCGGCGCTTCCGCCGGTGTGGCGGCAGCCACGATTGGCCGCTGGCCGCAACCGGCAAACGCCAAGAGCAGGCCCAGGGCGGCAAAAACCCCGGCCCATCGTTTGATCGTTCTCGACCCCACACCAAAACCTTACAGGTCTGTCATCCCCTGGCCAACGCGGATGGCTGACAGGAAGTTCACCTTTGCGGCAGCGGTGGGGCGCGGGGTGCGCTTAACCGGAAGCCGCGGCTTTTCGCCTAGCCTATGAGGCGATTTTGACACCCCGCGCGACGCCCCCTATCTCACGTGCGCTTTGGCATCATCGACTCGTCCCCCCGCCGCCACCGGCGCACTTGTGCTCGCCGACGGAACCGTTTTTTTGGGGGAAGGGCTTGGCCAGACAGGTGTGGCGGAGGCGGAGGTCTGCTTCAACACCGCAATGACCGGTTATGAAGAGATCCTCACCGATCCTTCCTACGCGGGCCAGATCGTCGCCTTTACGTTTCCGCACATCGGCAATGTCGGGACCAATGTCCAAGACGTGGAAACCTCCTCGCCGGCAGCCGCCGCGGCGGCGCGCGGGGCGGTGTTTCGCACCATGCCGACGCCGCCATCGAACTGGCGCGCCGACGACACGCTCGATGCATGGCTGAAGAAGCGCGGCGTGATTGCGCTTGCTGGCCTTGATACGCGCGCACTCACCAAGCGCATCCGCGAGAAGGGCATGCCGAACGCGGTGATCGCACATGCGCCAGACGGCAAACTCGATATTGAGGCGCTGCACAAACAAGCCGCTGCATGGCCGGGACTTGAAGGCCTCGATCTGGCGAAAGATGTGACCTGCGCGCAGAGCTATGTTGTCGCTGAAGGCCGCTGGCGCTGGCCACAGGGCGTGAGCGCGGTGACGAAGCCGAAGTTTACGGTGGTGGTGTTGGATTATGGCGTGAAGCGCAACATCCTGCGCGCGCTCGGCGACATCGGCGCAAAGACGATTGTGCTGCCGGCAACGGCGACGGCTGAAGAAGCGCTCGCGCACAAGCCGGACGGCGTGTTGCTTTCAAACGGTCCGGGCGATCCGGCAGCGACCGGCGTCTATGCGGCGCCCACGATCAAGAAGCTCGTCGAGAGCGGCGTGCCGGTGATGGGCGTATGCTTAGGGCACCAGATGCTGGGTTTGGCGCTGGGCGCCAAGACCATGAAGATGAGCCAAGGCCATCACGGTGCGAACCACCCAGTGCAGGATAAGGGCACCGGTAAAGTCGAGATCGTGTCGATGAACCACGGCTTTGCGATCGATCGCGACACGCTGCCGAAGGGCGTGAAGGAAACCCACGTCTCACTATTCGACGGCAGCAATTGCGGCATCGAGCTGGAAGGCAAGCCGGTGTTCTCGGTGCAGTATCACCCGGAGGCGTCGCCCGGCCCGCAAGACAGCCACTATCTGTTCGAGCGCTTCGCCAAGCTGATGAGCAAGAAGAAGACGAAGGCGGCGTAGGAGCCCAAAGGGGGCGCTGATGAGGACGGAAGTCGTCACGCGCTATGGATCGCCGGACGTCGTTAGCGTTGGCGAGGCGGCGAGACCTGTCCCTGCGACCGACGAAGTGCTCGTGCGCGTGCACGCGACGACCGTGAATCGTACGGACGCAGGCGAGCTCAATCCGCATCCGCGCCTGCTTGGGCGCATCATGTTCGGGCTCCGCCGTCCGCGCCGCCAAACCTTTGGCTTAGATTTCGCTGGCGTGGTCGATGCGTTGGGCGATGGTGTCACAACGTTCAAGGCAGGCGATCGTGTGTTTGGCATGGCGCCGTCGCGCAGAAGCGGCGCGCATGCCGATTTTGTGTGCGTGCCTGAGCGCGGCGCTATCGCCAAGATGCCCGACAATATCGGTTTTGACGGCGCCGTTGTGTGTGAAGGCGCCTACTACGCCGATGCGGGATTGAAGCAGTTCAAGATCGGCGCTGGTAGCAAGGTGATGATCTATGGCGCTTCGGGCGCCATTGGCTCGGCGGCGGTGCAGTTGGCGAAAGCTTATGGCGCTGAGGTCACGGCGGTCGTCGCCACGGCGCATCTGGATATGGCGCGCGCACTCGGCGCCGATCACGTCATTGACTACACGCGCGAGGATTTTGCAGAGGGCAGCGCGCGCTTCAACTACCTTTTGGACGCGGTGGGCAAGGAAAGCTTCTTTCGCTGTCGCAAGCTCCTCAAGCCCGATGGCGTGTTTGCGTCGACCGACATGGGGCCGTGGGGTCAGAACCTGATGCTGATCGTGTGGGCGGGGTTGGCGAAGAAGAACCGTGTTGTCGTGCCGCTGCAGCGGCGCGCGCATATCGCGGCATTCATGGCCGAGATGAAGGCGCGGCTGCAGGCAGGCCAGTTTCGCGCGGTAATCGATCGCCGCTATCCGCTTGAGCAGATTGCCGACGCCTACCGCTACGTCGAGACGGGCCAGAAGGTCGGCATCGTCGTGATTGACGTGGCAGCTTAGGCAACAAGGACGCTGGCAAGCGCGCACTGAAGCCGTTAGCCTCGCCCGAGGGAGCGCGGCATGAGCGATAGACCTCCGATCTCGACGGCACTGCAGACCAGCGCCTTCGATCCAGACGCGCGCGAAGATCCGTATCCGCGGCTTAAAGCGTTGCAGGCCGAGCATCCGGTGTTTCGCGACGAAGTGATGATGGCGTGGTTTTTGACGCGCTACGGCGACGTGAAGGCCATCGCCAATGATCGCACGCTGTGGCGCCACCCGGTGAACGCGGAGGAAGGCTCCTTCTCGCGCCGCCTCATCAATCCGGAGCTGACCGAAGAGGAACAGCGGCGCAGCGGCTCCATCCTCTTTTTGGACGATCCCGACCACGCGCGCATCCGCCAACCGCTGATGAAAGCGTTCTATGCGCGTGTTGCGCAGATGAAGACCGGCATCGAAGGCGTCATCAGCGATGTGTTCGAGCGCCTTGGGCGGCCGGCGCGTTTCGAGCTGATGGCCGATGTCGCCATTCCAATTCCCATTCTGGCGATTGCGCGCATCCTTGGTGTGGAAGAAGCACGCTACAAAGAGTTCCGCGAGTGGTCGGAGGGGGTGATCCTGGCGCTGACGACGTTGCGGACGCCGGAGCAGACTGAGCGGATGCAGCGGGCGGGCGAGGCGGTGACCGAATATTTCTTCGCGCTGATGCGTGCGCGCCGCGAGAATCCGCAAGACGATCTGATCAGCGATCTCGTGCAGCTGCAGGCGGAAGGCGCGGCGCTACGTGACGAAGAAATCGCCGCCAATTTGATTGCGCTGCTGGTGGGCGGCAACCTGACGACGTCGGACCTGATCGGCAACGGCGTGCGGCTCTTGCTGACGCACCCCGAAGAATTGGCGAAACTGAAAGCCGACCCAAGCCTGGCGACGGCGACCGTAGAAGAAGTGCTGCGCTATGAGAGCCCAGTCGACATCACATCGCGTATTGCCTCGCGCGACATGGAGGTCGGCGGCTGCCCGGTGAAGCAGCGTCAGACGTTCCTGGTCTCGCTGCGCGGCGCCAATCGCGATCCTTCCGTGTTCGAAAATCCGGATCGCTTTGACATTACTCGCAAGCACGTGCCGCACGTGGCCTTCGGCGGCGGCGCACACATCTGCATCGGCCAGCCGCTGGCGCGCATCGAAGCCGCCGCTGTGTTCCGCGAGATTTTCACGCGCTTCCCGGATTTGCGCCTGCCTGAGCAGACGTTGACGTGGCGAACGCTGCCATTCTTCCGCGGGCTTGAGACGCTTTGGGTGGAGACGGGCGTATGAGCAAGCCTGTCGTCCTGGTGCATCCGCCGCTTGGTCTGTTCGAGATGCAGATCGCGGCCACCTACGACGTCGTGCACTGGCCGCTCGAAAGCGAAAAAGCGCGCAAGAACGTGGTTGCGGCGATCACCATCGGTCACGTCGGCATCTCTAACGCGATGATCGATGCGTTGCCGGAGTTGAAGAACATCATCTGCTTCGGCGTCGGCGTCGATGGCATTGATTTGGCGTATGCGCGCAAGCGCGGTGTGGGCGTCAGCCATGGGCGCGAGATCAATCACGAGGACGTCGCCGATGTGGCGATGGGCCTGATTATCGCGGTGGCGCGCTCGTTCACTTTGGGTGAGCGGCTTCTGCGCGGGGGTGAGTGGAAGCCGCCGCTGGCGGTGCCGCCACAGCGGCGTCTGCGCGGGCGCAAGCTGGGCATTGTCGGTATGGGCGCCATCGGTCAGGCGCTGGCTGTGCGCGCGGAGGCCTTTGGGCTGGAGATCAAATGGTTCGGCCCGCGCGCCAAGCCGGAGGTGCGGTGGCCTTACGAGAGTGAGCTGATCAAGCTGGCGGAATGGGCCGATATTCTGGGCATTACTGCGCGCGGCGATAAGTCGACCGAGAACTTGGTGAACGCCGCGGTTATCAAAGCACTCGGCAGCGACGGCCTGCTGATCAACATTTCGCGCGGCAGCGTCGTCGACGAAAATGCGCTGATCGCGGCGCTGAAGAGCGGCGATCTCGGCGGCGCGGGACTTGATGTGTTTCAAGAAGAACCAACTCCGGCCGACCGTTGGAAAGATGTACCGAACACAACTTTGACGCCGCACCTCGGCGGCGGCACGCGCGAAGCGCTGTACGCGGGCTCCCAAAACGTGCTGGAAAATCTGCGACGTAGCATTGCTGGCGAGCCGCTTTTGTCGCCCGTACCGCAAACGCAGTGAACGCGCGCTAACATTCCTTGCTAAGTGCTTTGTAACGCGTGCCTGCAAAAGTCGCACCTGAGTGGGCGCGTCGGGACAGGCATGCAGCCAAGGAGTGTAAGCCGGTCTCGGGCGCGGAAGCGCATGACGCACAAGCTGGCGTCCGCTGCGCCTCGCACCACGCGTGCGACGCAAGTCGCCGCGCCCACGGCCTTGCTTGATGCGGATGAACCATGTTCGCCCGATGTCGAAGCTGAGGAAGATGTCTTCGTTGTCGAACAGGCGGCGGCGCACGTTGTGCCCCCCATACCCACATCCGCCGTTGCGGACGTTGCGCCGCCGCCATTCGATCTCGCCGACGATGAAGAGCCGCCGTTCGACGCGCCCGATCCGGACGATGAGGTTTTTCAGACGCGCCGGCAAACGCTTGAGCTTGATGTCGGAGATTCAATCGAGGGTGACGGCGACGCATTGCGCGCGACGCCAGCGCCGCGGTCGCCGCCCGCGCCAGCAATCAGCATCCACATAAGTTGGGAACGCGACGGCGCGCAGGCCTTGCTGACGGCGTTCGCCAGCGACGCGCGCTTGGCGCGCACGGAAATCACCGCCGCGCGCGGTGGCATTGAAGCCGCTTACGCCCGCTTCGGCAAAATGTCTTCGCCGGATTTGCTGGTTTTGGACACCGCACTCGGACCTAAGGCGGTGCTGGCCGATCTCGATCCGTTGCTGATGCGGCTCGACGCCAAGACTAAAATCGTCGTTGTCGGCGAAGCCAATGATGTCGGCTTGGTGCGCGATCTCGCGCGCCGCGGCGTTGCCTGTTATTTGTTGTCGCCGCAACCCGACGAGGTGATAAGCCGGATCTGTGATCTATACGCGGCGTATGACAATGCGCGGGTGATCGCGGTGGTGGGCGCGCGCGGCGGCGCGGGGGCTTCGACTCTAGCGCAGAACATTGCCTGGTCGATCGCTGAGCGTCAGCATGCGAGCACCGCGCTTGTCGACCTTGAGCTTTCATTCAGCGTAGCGGGGTTCGATTTTGAAGAACGCGGCGTCCAGTCGATGGGTGTGGGCTTCCTGGCGCCGGATCTTGTGGACGACGCATTTCTCGATCGCGCCGCCGTCAAGCAAAGCGAAAAACTGAGCGTGTACGCCGCGCCGCCAAGCGTGGCGCAGCCCTTCGATCTTGAGGCAGACGCCGTCAAGCGCGTGATCGCGCGTGTGCGCCGCACGGCGCAATTCGTTGTGCTCGACGTGCCGCACCAATGGGAGGCCTGGGTAAAGGAGGTGCTGATCGGCGCCGACGAGGTGGTGATCGTCGCCACGCCCGATCTGGCCAGCCTGCGGAACGCCAAGAGCATCATGGAGGTGCTCAAGGAGGGCCGCAAAAATCGCAGCGAGCCGCTCTATGTGCTGTCGATGGTGGGCGCGGCGAAGGGGCCGGAGATTTCGAGCCGCGATTACACTGAGGCGATGGGCGCAAAGCCCGTCGATCAGCTGGAGTTTGACCCGGCGCTGTTCGGCATGAGCGCGCTCAAGAACAAGGCCATCGGCGCCACCGCGCCGCGCTCGAAAGCAGCGGCGACGATCGACGGTTTGGCGTGGGTGCTGACGGGGCGCGAGCCGGGTGTGCGTCCGAATA
>DASZWS010000148.1:0-3764 GCA_035546515.1 Vitreimonas sp.
TGGCGTAGCGCATTTGCGCCCGTTGAATCTGAAGACGGTCGCGGCGGCGATCGAGATGCACGAATCGACCGTCTCGCGCGTGACCTCGAACAAGTACCTCTCCTGCGCCCGCGGCGTGGTGGAGCTGAAATACTTCTTCACCGCGTCGATCAATTCCGCTGACGGCGGCGAGGCGCACTCGGCCGAAGCCGTGCGCTTCGAGATCAAAGGCCTGATCGAGAAGGAAACGCCGGAAGAGATTCTCAGCGACGATAGGATCGTCGAAATTCTGATGGCCAAGGGCATCGACATCGCCCGGCGGACAGTGGCGAAGTATCGCGAGAGCTTGCGGATTCCGAGCTCAGTCGAGCGCAAGCGCAAACTGGCAAACGGGCTTTAGGCGCAGGAATTACTCGTTCTGAGAGATCAGAAACGAACAAGCATCTCGGCCCATCATATTCTTTGGCGCATAGGGCGGACGTTGCTCCCACAGCAACACTCGCCAGCCACTGACCAATATCGCCGACTCCAGCACGACCGCTGCGCCAAGCAGCCATCGCCATCGCATCAAGGACTTCACGCCTCCACCCTTCTCGCCCATCCCTCGGTCGCAAGCATTACCGTTTTTGGAATCGATTTTTCCCCGCTGAGATAATAGGCGATCATGCGGCGTGAGAGGCCGAGCGCTTGAGCGGCGCCTTCCTGCGTCAGATTGTGTTCATCCATCCAGGCTCGGAAATCGGAAACACGCATCAGTTCGCCGGCCTGCTCGTCAGCCCAGCGACGCACTTGCTCCGCACCGAAGTCGATGCCGCTCGGCCATTCGAGCGACCAACCGTCCTTGCTCACGGCGACACGCGCGAACTCGGACTTTTTCTTCAGCGCTGAAAGCGCCTTGTGCGCCGCGATCACCTCGCTGAGATCAACAGGCGCCACGTGCTCATCATCCCAGCCGATTTCCAGCTGCTTGTCGCCAATCACCGCCACGCTCTCGATCTTGCCAATCATGATCCGCTCAACTCATTCCATTTTGCGCGCAACGCATCTTTGTTTGCCGCCGCCCATTCCAGCGCCTCACGCAGGTCAACGCGTCCGCTCATGGCGATCACCTCAAGCGTCTCGATCGATACCTGCGCTGCGCCTTCGCGGCCGAGCACGTGAAAATGCGGCGGATTATGATCGGCGAAGAACAACGCGATCTCGGCGCTCGAAAACCGCATGATCCTCGGCATCGAGGCGGTAGTATATGTGCAATGATTGCACATTGCAAGGGGGTTAATGCGCCGAGAAATAGGCGTACCACATCACCAACAGGACTAGGCGTGGCGCGAAGCTGGAGCCGCTGATGGTGGCGAGCGTCGTTGCGGTGAGCGCGGCGATGGCGCCGGTGGCGGCGGCGAGTTCTAGGGTTTGCAGGTTCGGCGCGCGTGCGAGCGCGGGCAATGCAAGCAACGTTGTCCACGCTGCGCCGGCGGTGACGAAGGCAGCGCGGCGCAGCATAGGCGCAAGCGGTGCTGTGCGCGTGAGCGCCAACAAGCCGCGGGTTTCGCTGCGGCCGGCGTGGGCGCTGAGGGCGAACACCAAGAGCAAAAGCGCGGCGGGGCTTGCGGCATGGCGGAAATCGCCAAAATACGAGAACACGGCGACAGCGGCGGCCAGAAACAGGAACACGCGACCGCTGCCGATGAGACGGAACTCGGCGACGATGAGATTGAGCCACGGCAACGCGACGCCACGTGCGGCGGGCGCATTGGCGATCACGCGCGGCGGCGGACCGGCGTGCAGCCATGCGGTGAGGCGGCCAGGTTTGCCGGCGCTGCGGCGCGGGCGATGCTGTTTGTAGATGAGACCGGCGAGCATCGCGACGACAACCGCAATGGCCGTCCACGCCAAGCGTGACTCGATATAACCGGGCGACAGCAGCGCACCCATCACATCGAGAGAAACGTGGCCGGGCAGCACTTCGATGCCGCCGATGGCGAAATCATGCGAGTTGGCGGGCGCGCCGTATTCGAGCGGCGTAACGAAGCCGGCGAAGTCGAACATATTGGTGGCAAAGTTGCGGCCTTGTCCGTCCGTCGCCGCGGGCACGGCGATGGACGCCATGTAGAGAACGAAATACGCGAAGTCGCCAAAGCCGCTGCGCAACAACGGGCGGGCGTCGAATAGGATGCGCAGCGCCGCGACGCCAATCAGCGCAGGCGCGGCGACGAGCCAAAGTGCGAAGCTCAGTTCGACAATGTTGAGCTGCTGCGGGCCGATGAGGATCCAGCCCAAGAACCAGCCGGCGAGCGTCAGCGCACATAGCATCGCCAACATGACGACGACGTCAGCGCCGAACCGCCCCAGCGCGATGGCGACGCGCGAGGCGGCGGTCACCTCCTCCACCTGCCACGGCTGACGGCGCGTTGTGTTGGAGCGCAGATAGAGCCAGCCTATCGGCAGCATCAAAGTGGAAACGACGATGCCGAGCGACACGCCCAGGAACGGCGAGGTCATCACTGGCAAATGCTGGCCGATGGCGATGATGACGCCTGTGCCGTCGATCGGCAGCATGTAGCGCGCGCCAACGGGCGCAACGAGCAGCAGCAGCCATAGCCCCCAACTGCGCCAATAGCGCTGCAGCGATGTGCCGAACGATGAGGCGGTGATCGCTGTCATGCCGCTTGCAGCATTCCGGCTTCGACGCGCAACACCGCGACCGCGTGCGGCGCGAGTTCGTCAGCCAAATGCGTGGTCATGATTACGGCAGCGCTTTTGGCGCGTTCGAGGATCAGCGCGCCGAGTTTGCGCGCGGTTTCGAGATCGAGCTCGGCGGTGGGTTCGTCGAGCGCCAAGAGCAGCGGCGCGCCAAGCAAAGCTTGCGCGAAGATGAGCCGACGGCGCATGCCGCCTGAGAAACTGGCGATGCGGTTGTTGATGTCGGCATGCAAACCGATGGCGTCGGTGATGGCGCCGAACTGCTTGTCGGCCTGCGCCAGTGACAAACCTTTGAGCGCGGCGATGTGCATGGCGAATTCACGCGCGGTGAGATCCTCGGGAAGGTCGACGGCTTGCGGCGCATATCCCAGCGTGCGGCGGAGCGCGCTGCGCCCGCTACGGCCATCCCAGGCAATCGCGCCGCGATTGGGCGCCTCGGCGGTTGCGATGATCCGCAACAGCGTGGATTTGCCGGCGCCGCTGGGGCCGGTGAGCAGCGTCAGGCCCGGCGTGAAATTGTGCGAGACGTCGGCGAGCACGGTTTTGCGGCCATAACTCTTGGAGACGCCGCGCAGTTCAAGCGACGCCATGTGCATTCCCTGTTGAGATCATCGTCCCGTCCTCCGACAGGCAGATGCTTAGCCGATGCGCATTGGATGCGCGCGTTCGTTGCTTGTTTCGTTTTCGGGGCGGTTCGTCGCAAGGGTTTTGCGCTTGGTCACCAATGACGGCGCAATGGCGCAATGAAACAGACTTTGCTCGCGGCTGTATTCGCCATTTCTGTTGCTGCAAATGCGCAGGCCGCCTCGCCCGGCTGCCCGCCCGCGGGGTACGATCGCGCGCGGCTCGATGCACTGGGCGCGGCGCATTGGGAGATCGCCGACGATGCCGCGCGAAACGCGCTGGCGCGCGCAATGGTGGCGTGCCTGGCCGACCCGGACACGGCGTATCGCGATGGGTTGGCGTTCGAAGCGTTTCAGACCTGGATGCGCGGCGGCAAGCTCAGCAATGAGACTGTGTTGGCGATTGGCGATGAATTGCAGGGCTGGCTGACCGCGCCCGAGGGCGAGGGATACGCGCGGCCG
>DASZWS010000149.1:0-10901 GCA_035546515.1 Vitreimonas sp.
AAAGCCTATGTCGCCAAGCCGTCGGGTCAGGCCAATGGCGCGGTCGTGGTCATCCAGGAAATCTTCGGCGTGAACGCCGTCATGCGCGGCAAGTGCGATTGGCTGGCGCGCGAAGGCTTCTGGGCGTTGGCGCCCGATCTCTTCTGGCGCATCAAACCTGGCATCGAACTCACCGACCAAAGCGATGGCGAGTGGAAGCAGGCCATCGACTACATGAACCAGCTCGACAAGAACGCCGCCACCGAGGACGTGCAGGCGACCATCACTGCCGCGCGCGGCTTCGGCGCCAAGAAAGTTGGCTGCATGGGCTATTGCATGGGCGGCTACATCGCCTTCCTGGCGGCCTGCCGGACCGATACCGACGCGAGCGTCGCCTACCATGGCGGCGGCATCCACACCGCGCTGGGTGAGGCTGGAAACATCAAGAAGCCGGTGCTGCTGCACAACCCGATGAAGGACAGCTTCATCCCGGTCGAAGCGCTCAACACCATTCGCGAGACGCTGAAGTCCAATCCGTTGGTGACGATCTACGAATACGCCGAGCAAGACCACGCGTTCACGCGCGAAGGCGGCGCGCACTACGATGAAGCCGCCAAGCGTCTGGCCGACGGCCGCACCATCGATTTCCTCACCAAGAACCTCGCATCGTGAAGCGGGCGCTGATCGCGCTGGCGTTGGCGCTGGCGGCGTGTGGGCAGGGCGAGGGTGCATCAGCGCCCTCGTCGTCAAACCTCGATACAGTGGCTTCCCACGTCACGCTGGCGCCAACCGACCTGCCCGCCTTCTTCGATTGTCTACGCACACGCCACTTCACGGCGATTATCGCTCACCGCGGCGGCCCGACGCCCGGTTACGCCGAGAACGCGATCGCAACGTTCCAGCACACATTGGCGCGTGCAGCCGTTTTTATGGAGGTCGACGTCGCCGCGACGCAGGACGACGTGCTGGTGCTCATGCATGACGACACCGTCGACCGCACCACCAACGGTACGGGCGCTGTCGGTCGGCTGACCGCGACGCAGTTCGCGGCGCTCAAGCTCCGCGACGACAACGGCCAGGTCCTGGACGCGCATCCGCCGACTTTGCGCGAGGCCTTGGATTGGGCCTACGGCAACACCATCCTGGCGCTGGACGTCAAACCAGGCGTCTCCTACGAAAGCGTGGCGCGCGCGGTGAGCGACGCCCACGCAGTCAATCGCGTGGCATTCATCGCTTACAGCGTCGCAGCAGCCGCCCGGCTCCATCACGTCGCGCCGGACGCCATGCTGTTCGTCACCATCAAGAGCGAGCGGGATCTGGACGATCTCGTCCGCCGCGGCGTGGACCTCGCGCATGTCGTGGCGTGGACCGGGACCGACGAGCCGAACGCAGCACTCAACATCGCGTTCAATCAGCGCGGCGTGGAGGTGGAGTTCGGCACGCTGGGCGGCCACACGTCCTGGGACGCCCGCTTCGCTGGTGAGCGCCGCGAGCAGTATGCCGCGTTTGCGGACACCGGCCTGCAATTGATCGCGACGGGCAGGCCCGCCGAGGCGCTCGCTGACCTCGACGCGCACGACAATGTCGAAGGCTATGGCCCGTTTCAGTGCGTGACCACGGATTGATCGCTGCCGCGCCGCGCTTAACTGACACGTTCGAGGTGACACGATGAAAGCAGTTCGGATCGACGCGCACGGAGGCCCAGACGTCATCCGCGTCGAGGATGTGCCGACGCCATCGCCAGGCCCGGGCGAGATCCGCGTGAAGAACGCCGCCAGCGGCATCAACTTCATCGACACCTACCACCGCACTGGCTTGTACAAAATTCCGATGCCCAGCGGCTTAGGCCAAGAGGGCGCGGGCGTGGTCGATGCGGTGGGCGATGGCGTGAGCGCATTCAAGGTCGGCGATCGAGTCGGCTATTGCTCCGGGCCGATTGGCGCGTACGCCGAGCAGCACGTGATCAAGGCCGATCGCGCCGTGCGTCTGCCGGAGTCGATTTCGTACGACATCGCCGCGGCTTCCATGCTCAAAGGGATGACCGCGCGTTATCTTCTCAGAAAGACGTTTCGCGTGGAACGTGGAAACGCCGTCGTTGTGCATGCTGCGGCGGGCGGCGTCGGCCAGATTCTTGTACAATGGGGCGTGCGCCTGGGCGCCGATGTGATCGCCACCGTTGGCCACGAAGCCAAAGCAGAGATCGTGCAGTCGCTTGGTGCGCAGCACGTACTGCTGATAGGCCGCGATGACGTTCCGAAGCGCGTACGCGAAATCACCGGCGGCATCGGCGCACACGTCGTCTATGATGGCGTCGGCAAAGACACGTTCGAGATGTCGCTCGATTGTTTGCGCCCGCTCGGGATGATGGTGATCTTCGGCAATGCGTCCGGCGCTGTGCCGCCGTTCAATCCGCTGATCTTGTCGCAAAAGGGTTCGCTGTTTCTGACGCGCCCGACGCTCGGTCACTACATCGCCACGCGCGCCATGCTGGATGAAACGGCGGCGGACTTGTTCGCGGTCATCGAGAGTGGGGCCGTGAAGATCGCCCCACCCACGCACTACAAGCTCGCCGACGCTGCGCAAGCGCATCGCGATCTCGAAGCGCGCAAAACCACCGGCAGCTTGGTGCTTGTGCCGTAGAAGACTGCGCCGGCGTCGCCTTCGACAAGCTCAGGCTGACGCCATTTATTGCGATGGCAAAGTAGCGTCGTCCTGAGCCTGTCGAAGCGCGCGCGGACCACGCATCGAGGAAGGCCTACTTCACGGCCGCTGCGCGCTGATAGGCGGGGCGTTGCCAGAGGCCTTCGACGTAGGTTTTGATGCCAGCCGGCATCTCATCGGCGATGCCGGCGAACTTCGCGCCCGTGGCGATGTAGGCGACGGAGATGTCGGCCGCGGTGAAGCGATTGGCGGCCACGTAGGGGCAGCCCTCCAGTTTGTCGGCCACGAACTGGAGGCGTTTGAGGATCGCGCTCTTGAGATAGGTCGCGGTCCAATTGGTTTTTTGATCCTCGGGCGCCATGAAGCGCGTGCCGACGAGGGGATTGCCGTACGCAGCGATGCCGGCTTCGCCGAACAGCAGAAATTGCAAATAGTCCGTGTAGCCGGCTTCGTTAGGCTTCACCTCGAGATCCGTCGGCCCGTACTTGGCCATGATGTAGATCATCATCGCCACGGACTCGATCATGGTGACATCGCCATCTTGGAGGACCGGCACGGTGCGCAGAGGATTGACGGCTTTGAACTCGTCGCTCGGCTTCATGAACGACGCTTCCGCTGTCTGATACGGCACGCCCATTTCCTCGCACAGCCACAGCACGCGCAGCGAACGCGCGCCTTGCGAGTGGTAGATTTTCAGCATGGCGATCCTCCGATGGAGAAGGCGTAGCACCGCGCGCGAGCACCAACCACCCATTCCCGGATTGCCCGAAGGGCAAGGTCCGGGACCCATAACCACAACTCTAAAGCAAAGAGGCGCGACCTGCGCCGCGCCTCCAAGCACCTAAGTTTATGGGTCCCGGGCTCTCCGCTTCGCCGAGCCGCGGGAATGGGTGATGTTACGTGTTCATCGACTGGAAGAAGTCTTCGTTGTTCTTCGAGCCCTTGAGCTTGTCGAGCAAGAACTCGATCGCGTCCTGCGTGCCCATCGGCGAGAGGATACGCCGGAGCACGTACATCTTCTGCAGGTGCTCCTTGGGCGTGATGAGTTCATCCTTCCGCGTGCCGGACTTGAGCACGTCGATAGCTGGGAAGATGCGGCGGTCAGCGACCTTGCGGTCGAGCTGAAGTTCGCTGTTACCCGTGCCCTTGAACTCTTCGAAGATGACTTCGTCCATGCGCGAGCCCGTGTCGATGAGGGCGGTCGCGATGATGGTGAGCGAGCCGCCTTCTTCGAGGTTGCGAGCCGCGCCGAAGAAGCGCTTCGGGCGTTGCAGCGCGTTGGCGTCGACACCGCCGGTCAGTACTTTGCCGGAAGAGGGCACGACCGTGTTGTAGGCGCGGCCCAGGCGGGTGACGGAGTCGAGCAAGATCACCACGTCCTTGCCGTGCTCGGCGAGCCGCTTGGCCTTCTCGATCACCATTTCAGCCACTGCGACGTGGCGCGTCGCCGGTTCGTCAAAGGTCGAGGAAATGACCTCGCCCTTCACCGTGCGCTGCATGTCGGTGACTTCCTCAGGACGCTCGTCGATTAGCAGCACCATCAGGAAGACTTCGGGGTGATTAGCTTCGATCGCCTTGGCGATGTTCTGCATGATCACCGTCTTACCGGTACGGGGCTGGGCGACGATGAGCGAACGCTGGCCTTTGCCGATCGGGGCGACGATGTCGATGACGCGGCCGGTTTTATCTTTCAGCGTCGGGTCCTCGATCTCCATCTTCAGCCGCTCAGTCGGGTAGAGCGGCGTGAGATTGTCGAAATGGACCTTGTGGCGGACGCGCTCAGGATCCTCGAAATTGATCGAGTTCACCTTCGTCAGCGCGAAATAGCGTTCGCCATCCTTCGGCGCTTTGATCTGGCCTTCGACGGTGTCGCCGGTGCGAAGACCGAATTTGCGGATCTGTTGCGGCGACACATAGATGTCGTCCGGACCCGGCAAGTAGTTCGATTGCGGCGAGCGCAGAAAGCCGAAGCCGTCCGACAAAATTTCGATCACGCCGCTGCCGCCAATTTCGACCCCGCGTTCAGCGACCTGTTTGAGGATCGCAAACAGCATGTCCTGCGTGCGCAATTGATTTGCGCCCTCGATCTCAAGCGATTCCGCGAGAGCGAGGATTTCAGTGGGGGGCTTGCGCTTCAGCTCTTGCAGCGTGAGCGACGTGAGCCCTTCGAGTGCTTGTTCTTCAGTCATAAATATCTCGGGAGACGGAAGCCGCGCGTGACGAAGCGAGGCGGAGCCGTCAGTTGGAAGGTTGTTTCGGCGGTAAGGATTTTATGGAGCGCCGCCGGCGCCGGACGCATTGGGAATGCGCAGGGCCAGCCACACCACAAGCCGCCGGGTTCGTCAAGGAGAGGCCGCTTAGAAGGGTTCCACCGTTGCCAGCAAAACCACGACGATGGCCACGAGGAAGGGGACTTCGCTCATGCGCCGCCAGAACTTCTCGGAATGGCGGCGCTCGCCTTTGGCGAGCTTGCGGCCTTCGCCGATCAGGTAGCCGTGGTAAGCGGAGAGACCGAGCACCAGCGCCAGTTTCAGCCAGAACCAGTGAGGCACGCGGGCCAGAACTTCCGGCAGCGGCCGGCTCCAGTCAGGCACCATGTAGGTAGCGAATAAAAATATTCCAAACGTCCAGGCCAAAATCATGCTGGGCATGACGATGATGAAGCGCAGCGACCGCGACGCGGCGATCATCTTGGCTTCCAGCTCGCCGCCGGGCTGCGAGCCTGTCTGGTAGGCATAGAAGCGCGGCAGCATCAGCATGCCGGCCACCCAAGCGATATCCGCGATAATGTGCAGGCCGCGCGCCAGGTCGTAGCTGATCAGGTGCTCCATCACGTTCTCCCGTGCGCGCAGAGCCCGAACTGGTGAGGGCAGAGGCGGCCGCCGTTTTCAGACTGCAGCTTGCCTGGCGATCTGAGCGCAAGTTCCACCAAATCCGCCAGCGCGTCGATGAAGCGCGGCGCCGCACCCAAAGCGGGAGCACGGATGTAGAAGGGCACACCAGCGCCCTTGGCGAGTTGAGCGTACTCAACATCCAACTCGACCAGGGTTTCGACATGCTCGGACACAAAGGCGATCGGTGAGACAATGACGCCGATGTTTTCGCGCCCCGCATTGCGGACTTCCGCCTCCGTAGAGGGCTCGAGCCACTCAAGCGGGCCGACGCGCGATTGATAGCACAGGCGCGTGTCCCATTCGCCGGGAAGCGCCTCGATGACCGCGGCAACACTCTTCTCCACTTGCCATTGATAGCTGTCGCCTGCGGCGACGACGCGTTTGGGCAAACCATGCGCTGAAAAAAGGATGCGTGGATTGGGCGGCGCGCCGTTGTCTCGCCAAGCCTGGACGATGGCGTCGGCATGCGCGCGCGCGAACTGCGCCCCGGCGGGATAGCAGCAAATAGTGGAGACTGGCAGATCCGATGCCTGCTTCCAGGCCTTCAAGGACGAAGCCGTCGTTGTGGTCGAGAACTGCGGATAGAGCGGCAGCAAGATCGCATCCGTCGCGCCCCATTGTTCGGCAGCACGCGCCGCGTCCTTCACAAACGGCTTCCAATAGCGCATCGCCGGAAAGCATTTGAACGTCACATTCGATACGCGCTGACGAATTGCACTCTCGAGCGCATCCGCCTGCTTCATCGTTTCGGGAAGGATGGGCGAGCCTCCGCCCATCAGCATGTAATTATCGCGCGCAAACTTGGCGCGGGAGCGGGAGATGAATTGCGCCAGCAGGTATCGGATTGGCTGCGGCGCGTTGATGATGGCGCGGTCGTTGAAAAGATTGAACAGGAATGGTCGCACCGCGGCTTGGGTATCCGGCCCGCCAAGATTGAAGAGGATAATGGCGACACGGCGCGATGTAAGAATGCTCAGATTGCTCTTTTCCTCCGCGTCCGGGTCGGAGGGGAGTGGGCTATCATCCTCGATGGGGACAGCGCTCACGCTGCGCCTTTCACGAACCGCACAAGCTGCGCGAGGTTTTCCGGCGTGGCGTCTGGCGTGATGCCATGGCCGAGATTGAAGATGTGCGGCCCTCCCTTAAACGCGGCGAGCACATCTCGCACGCCTTGCTCCAAGAGGGCGCCGCCTGCGACCAGCAATTGCGGATCGAGGTTGCCTTGCAGGGGCATGCCTGATGGCGCCTGGTCACGCGCAAACTGCGCGGGCGTTTGATAATCCACCCCGGCCGCGGTGACGCCAGTTTCATGTGCGTAGCGTCCGAATTGCGCACCGCTTCCGCGCGGAAAGCCGATAGTCGGCACAGCGACATTGAGCGCGCGCAGGCGTTTCACGAGTTTCGCCGTTGGCTTCACGATGAGCCGATCAAACATTGGCTCCGGCAGATCCTGCGACCAACTTTCGAAAATCTGCACGCAATCCGCACCAGCCTTCACCTGCGCCTGGAGATGCAGGGCCGTCGTCTCGACCAGCACATCGAGCAAAGCATCGACGTCAACCGGACGGCGATAAGCCGTGACCCGGGCCTCGTCCTTCTCGCCGCCGCGACCTTGAAGCATGTAAGTCGCGACCGTCCAAGGCCCGCCCGCGAAGCCGATCAAAGCGACGTCTTTGTCGAGTTGCCGCTTGATCCGCTCGACAGTCTCATAGACCGGCGCGAGCCGCTGTATCGCTTTTTCGGGCTCCGCGAGTTTCCAGACAGGTTCGGGGACCAAGGGCTGAAGCCGAGGGCCTTCGCCTTCGACAAACCAGACCTTTTGTCCGAGGGCGTCAGGCACAACAAGGATGTCGGAAAACAGAATGGCGGCGTCCAGTGGGAAGCGCCGCAGAGGCTGCATCACCGCCTCCGTCGCCAGGGAAGGGGAGTAACAAAAATCCAGGAAGCTTTTCGCCCGGGTCCGCAGTTCCCGATATTCCGGGAGATAACGCCCGGCCTGGCGCATGATCCAAACCGGAGGAGGATCGACCCTCTCTCCGTTCAGAACGCGCATGAGAGCAGGTATGCTCTCGCGATCGGTCATGCCTCTCACCTTCCCAAATCTAATTTCTGAAATTCTGATTAGGAGGACTCGTTGTTGTAGGGAAACTGAAAGCGGGACAATTCTGCTCTCCACAGGATGTCCACGGAGTCCCTCAAACGGGTGTGGCGGTGAAATCCGTTTTAGCCGAAGAGCTTGGGATCGGTTTTCAGAGCGGGTGATTCCCTGTGTTGCCGAAAGGCCGCTTGTGGAGAGAGGTAGAGGGAATCGCTAACGAAGAGAAGGAAACCCCTCCTTGGGGAGCCTCGTTTGGCGCATTGCCGAGTTTAGTCTCCGGCGCCTCACAGCTTGTCCACAATCCCGCGCCGCCTGATATGGAGAGGCGATGATCCGCGAACCGATCAGCACCTATTTCAACGTCCACCTCGTCTCCGACTCGACAGGGGAGACGCTGGCGGGGGTCATGCGCGCCACTTGCGCTCAGTTCGACAATATCCTGCCCGTCGAACACTCCTATTTCTTGGTTCGCTCGATCCGGCAGCTGGAGCGGGTGTTGAAGGAGATCGAAGCGGCTCCTGGGGTGGTGATGTTCACGCTGTCGAACCTGGATCACCGCACGTTGCTTGAAAGCCGCTGCGCCGAGTTGGGCATGCCGTGTGTGGCGGTGCTGGACCCGGTATTGGATGTGACGTCGCGGTATCTTGGCCAGGAGCTCAATCACAAGGTTGGCGCTTCTCGGAAGCTCAACGCGGAGTATTTCAAGCGGATCGATGCGCTGGATTTCGCCATGTACCATGACGACGGCCAGCAGGTCGTTGAGTTGCGCGATGCCGACGTGATCCTCGTCGGTGTCAGCCGCACCTCAAAAACGCCGACAAGCGTTTATCTGGCCCACCGCGGCGTAAAGGCGGCAAACGTGCCTTTCGTTCCCAACGTACCCTTGCCGCCGGAATTGTTTGAGGCGAACCACCCGCTGGTAGTTGGGCTTACCATTTCCGCGGATCGTCTCGTGCACGTGCGGCGCAACCGTCTCGCGGCGATGAAGGAGACTCGCGCGGGCGGTTACACGGATGAAGACGAAGTGCGTCGTGAAGTGATGGACGCACAGAAGCTCTTCGAAAAAGAGGCCTGGCCGACCATCGACGTGTCGCGCCGCTCGATTGAAGAAACCGCGGCGGCGGTGCTGAATTTGTTGGCTGAGCATCGGGGCGCAGCAGCGTGACCTTGATCTTGGCGTCCGCGAGCAGTGCGCGCCGGCACATGCTTGAAGCCGCGGGGCTGACGTTTGCCGTCGTGCCGTCGCCCGCCAATGAAGAAAGCGCGAAGGCGACCTATCGCGCCGGCGGCATGAAGCCGGCGGCGCAAACCGAAGCGCTGGCGGAGCTGAAGGCGCTCTCCGTTTCCGGCGAAAGAGCAGGGCTGGTGGTCGGCGCCGACCAGATGCTGGCGATCGACGGGCGCGTCCTGGACAAGCCCAAGGACATTGCGGAGGCGCGCCAACACTTGATGGCCTTGCGTGGCAAAACGCACGAATTGCTGACCGCCGTAGCGGTTACGCGCGGGACGCAGGTGCTCTGGCGCCATCTGGGCGTTCCACGCCTGACAATGCGCGATTTTTCGGATGCGTTCCTTGACAACTACATGGCGCGCGTTGGCGAAAAGGTGTTGCGTTCGGTGGGCGCCTATCAGCTCGAAGGCTTGGGCGCGCAATTGTTCGATCGCGTCGAGGGCGATCATTTTTCTGTTCTCGGTTTACCGCTCCTGCCGCTCCTAGCGTTTCTGCGTGAGCAGGGGATCGCAATGCAATGACTATCTCAGCCGCAACACGCGTTCTCGTTCTCATCGGCAACCCGGTCGCGCATTCTTTATCGCCGCTGATGCACAATGCGTGGATCGCCGATCATGGCCTTGACGCGGTTTACGTCGCCGTGCCGCTTCAAACTGAGGGCGCTGTCGCCGCAATCCGCGCGCTCAAGGCGTTCGGTTTCGCCGGCGCCAATGTCACGGTGCCGCACAAGGAGGCGGCGGCCGCGGCAGCAGACGTACGCGACGCGGAGGTTGCCAACGTGCTCCGATGGGAGGCTGATGGCCTTCTCTCGGCATTCAACACTGATGGCCCTGGCTTCATCGATGCGCTGACCGAAGCCGCGCCCGATTGGCGCGCGCGCGTGAAACGCGTGTTGATTGTGGGCGCGGGGGGCGCCGCGCAGGCTATCGCCGGCGCCCTTTCGCCGCATGTCGACACGATCCATTTCGTCAATCGCACCACCGCACGCGCCGACGCAGCGGCGTTGGCCATCCCCAATGGCCGGGCGTTGCGATGGGACGATCTCGAACGCGGTTTCGGCGCAGCCGATCTGATCGTGCAGGCAACCTCGCTCGGCATGAATGGAAATCCAGACTTCGAGTGGCCGACGGCGAACATTCGCACCGGCGCAATCGTTGCCGAGATCGTCTATCGCCCGCTTGAAACCAGTCTTTTGCGGGGCGCCCGTGCGCGCGGCCTGACCACCATCGATGGCCTTGGCATGCTGATTTTCCAGGGTGCGCGCTCGTTTGAGCACTGGTTCGGGATTTTGCCCGACGCCGCGAAAGCGCGGGCGCGCCTGATGGCGGCGCTGGCATGATTGTCATCGGCCTTACGGGCTCCATCGGCATGGGCAAGTCGACCGTCGCCAAGATGTTCGAAGAGGAGGGCGCCCCGTCGTTTAACTCCGACGATGCGGTGCACGCGCTTTATGCAAAAGGCGGCGCGGCGGTTGGGCCGGTCAGCGCCGCCTTTCCGTCGACGCTGCATGATGGCGCGATTGATCGGGCGGCGCTTTCCGCCGCGGTGATCGACAAGCCGGAAGAAATCAAAAAGCTCGAAGCCATCGTGCATCCGCTGGTGCGGCAAGCACAGGCCGCGTTCCTTGAGCGGCATCGCGCGGACGGCAAGCGCGCCGTTGTGCTCGATATTCCGTTGTTGTTTGAGTCCAAAGCGGCGCATGCCTTCGGCAAGATTGTCGTCGTGTCCGCGCCTGCCGACGTTCAGCGCGCGCGTGTGCTGGCGCGGCCCGGGATGACCGAAGAGAAGTTCAATTTCATTCTCTCCCGCCAAGTGCCGGACGCCGAGAAGCGCGCCAGGGCGGATTTCGTCATCGATACGGCGCAATCGTTGGAGGACACCCGCAAACAAGTCCGCGCCGTGCTGGACGCGCTCGGCGAACAGGACTAGCCGACGGGCAAATGCGCGAGATCGTCTTCGATACTGAAACCACGGGCCTCGACCCGATCAACCCCGACATGCCCGACCGCATTGTGGAAATCGGCATGGTCGAGCTGAT
>DASZWS010000150.1:0-3315 GCA_035546515.1 Vitreimonas sp.
CTGGTGTTGATGCCTTGCACTGGAATCTGAAAGCCTTCGAGCCAGCCTTCAAGCGGCGCGACGCTGGTGAAGCCTTGCTGCTTCTCAGCGAACTCGCGCGCAATGCGCGCTTGCACTTCCGGCGTCTGCGGCGGCGTCACCGTATCTTGCGGCAAGCCGTTCACCGCCTGCGTCGTAAACACGCGCGGCGTGATGGTGAAATCCTGCGCAACCGTGCGTCCGGCGGCCGTCGCTTCAACCCGCGCGGCGGCAGGATGATCGCGCCTGAAGCCGATCAGCGCCCAGCCTTGCGCATCGGCTGCGCCGCTGGCGACGCCATCGATGGAAATCGCAGCGCCCGGCAGCGTCCGGCAAAGCCCCATGCCGCCTTGCACGAACGTCCCGGCGCAGCGGAGCGTGAGCGATGTGGGGACTGACGTTTGCGGCGCGGCCGGCGCCGCGCCAGTTTGTGGCGTATCGGTGTTGGACGCGGACGCCGGCTGCGCCGGCTCCGCAGGCGCGGCCGCCGCACAGGCGCAGAGAGCCACCGCCGCAATCAGCGCAGCCAGCCTCACGGCTTCACCCCATGCATTTCGCGCCACCGCTGCGTCGCTTCGGCCGGGCCGCGATAGGCTTCCTGCAGATCGACATTCCAGTAGCGCAATTCATCCAGAGGAATGCGCTCACCACTCACGGCGCAGCGCACGTAGAGCCCCTGGCGCACGATGGTGATCTCGTTGTCGCCGTATTCGACCTGAGCTTCCGGCCCGCCTGGATCGTGCTTGTTCATGGCCGAAGAATAGGCGCTACGGGGCCGCTTCGCCAGGGCGCAGGCCGGTTAACTCTTGCTCAAATACCGCCTCTCGCCAGAGAGTGGAGCCATGACCGACCCCCTGTTCGATCTTTCCGGCAAAGTGGCGCTTATCACCGGCGGCAGCCGTGGTCTCGGCCTCGAAATGGTGCGCGCATTTGCGGCGCACGGCGCCGACATCATCGTCGCCAGCCGCAAGCTCGAAAATTGCGAGTCCGCCGCGGCGGAGGTGCGCAAGCTCGGCCGCCGCGCGCTGGCGATCGCTGCGCATTGCGGCAAATGGGACGAGGTCGATCGACTGGTTGAAGAGAGCTACGCGGAATTCGGACGCGTCGACGTTCTCGTCAACAACGCGGGCATGGGCCCGGCGACGCCAAGCCACGAGGTGACTGAGGACCTGTTCGACAAAGTCGTCAGCCTCAATTTCAAAGGACCGTTCCGCCTCGCCGCGCTGATCGGCAAGCGCATGGCCGATAGCGACGGCGGCGTCATCATCAACATTTCCTCGATGGCGGCGGTAACGCCAATGCCGGCCGTTGTGCCCTATGCCGGCGCCAAAGCTGCGCTCAACGCGATGACCGTTTCCATGGCGCACGAATACGCACCCAAAGTGCGCGTCAACGCCATCCAAGCCGGACCATTTCTCACCGACATCGCCAAAGCCTGGAGCGAAGAAGCGCGGCAAACGTCGCCCAACGCACTGCGCCGTCCGGGAAAACCGGAAGAGATCGTCACGGCGGCGCTGATGCTGGCGAGCCCGCATTCGAGTTTTGTCACCGGCGCGGTGCTGCGGGTTGACGGCGGCATGAATTGAGGGAGGCGGCAATGGCGCGGCAAACACGCGAACTGTGCGAAGGCATCTATTTCGGCGAAGGCCCGCGCTGGCATGAGGGCCGGCTCTGGTTCAGCGATTTCTACGCGCGCGCGGTGAAGTCAGTCTCGCTCAAAGGCGATCTGCGCACTGAGTTCGAGATCGACGATCAGCCGTCCGGCCTCGGCTGGATGCCCGACGGCTCCATGCTGATCGTCTCCATGACCAAACGCCAACTCCTGCGCCGCACGCGCGATGGCAAGATTTCGCTGCACGCCGATCTCGGCCACATTGCCACCTTCCATTGCAACGACATGGTCGTGGATGCACAGGGCCGCGCCTATGTCGGCAATTTTGGCTTCGATCTCGACAAGGAATTGCGCGAGCGCGGCACCCAAGGCGTGCTGGCCGAGCATGTCGCCGCCAAGCTTGCCTGCGTGCTGCCGGATGGCAGCGTACGCGTCGCCGCCGAAGATATGCACTTTCCCAACGGCACGGTGATCACGCCCGATGGAAAAACACTCATCATCGGCGAAACCTTCGGCGCTTGCCTCAGCGCCTTCGACGTCGGCGCCGATGGCGCGCTCTCCAATCGGCGGCTCTGGGCCAATATCGCGCCGCGCGTGCCGGACGGCATCTGCCTCGACGCCGATGGCGCGATCTGGGTCGCCAATCCTACCGCGCCCGAATGCGTGCGCGTGAAACAAGGCGGCGAAATCCTCGAAGTGATCGACACCGGCGCGCCGTGCTACGCCTGCATGCTCGGCGGTGATGACGGGCGCACGCTGTTCATGCTGACAGCGGCCGGGCTGGATGCCGCCAAAGAAGCCACGGGCAAAATCGTCGTCGCCACGGTCGATGCGCCGCACGCGGGGCGGCCATGACATCTTATCCGGAAGACATTTTCACCGAACCCGACGACGTGGCCGACGACACGCTCGCCAATCTCGGCCCGCTGCGCCGCCTCGCAGGAACTTGGGAAGGTGCGCGCGGTGTCGACGTCAACCCGAAGGCCGATGGGCCCGAGCGCAAGCAATTCGTCGAACGCATCACGCTGCAACCCATCGATGCGCAGGCCAACGGCCCACAACTCTTCTACGGCCTGCGCTATCACACGCACATTCTCGCCGCCGATGAGGCGGCGACGTTTCACGATCAGGTCGGCTATTGGCTCTGGGAGCCGGCGGCACATTTGGTGATGCAAACGCTCGCCATTCCGCGTGGACAAATTGCGCTGGCCTCCGGCATTGTCGAACCCGACGCCAAAGTATTTGCCGTTGAAGCCAAGCGCGGCGAGACCGAGTACGGCATTTGCTCAACGGCTTTTCTTGAATACGCCTTCCGCACTGAATCCTATCGTCTCGAGATCACCTTCAACGATGACGGCAGCTGGAGCTATATCTCCGACACCATGCTGCTGGTGCGCGGCCAAGCCGAACCATTCCGCCACCGCGATGTGAACAGGCTGACGAAGATCGCCGAACCCGAACCCAATCCACTGCTGAAGCCGCGCTAGCGGCGTCCCGCCTTCGATTTTTGCACCGCAGCGTCGAGCGCTGACAGAAAGCGCGAGCGATCGGCCTGCGTGAACGGCTTCGGCCCTCCTTGGCCCTCGCCGAATGAGCGCAGATGTTCCATCAATTCGCGTTGCGCCAGCGCTGCGCCAATGGATGAGGTTGTGAACGGCTTGCCCGTCGCGGCGAGCGCCGCGCCG
>DASZWS010000151.1:0-24574 GCA_035546515.1 Vitreimonas sp.
AGCTTGCTCGAAGCGCCGCTGCGCTTCGGCTTCGCTATAAGCGTCTGGATTGGATTTTATCGCCATGGCCTATTTCAACATCGACAACTTAGATCACGATCCAAAACTCGCTCAGGCATTGGGTAACATGCTGGTCGCATGGGCCTTCGGCGAGTACACGCTTGTTTCCACGCTTGCAGCCGTCTTTGACATCGATACGAACATGGCGTGGGTGGCCTACTATCGAGTTCCCACATTCGAGGCGCGCGTCAAGATGATCCGTGCGGCCATCACTGAATGGAAGCCCGCCCCTCGCTACGACAAAGAGGCGATAGACAACGCGATAGAAAAGCTTTCAAAGCTATCTATGACGCGCAACGGATGGGTTCATGGCGATTGGTGTGCAGATGGGAAGCGAACCGCAACCGTCATATTTGACGCTCGAAAAGCAGCTGAGGCGGACGGACGGCGTAAGGATATGAAGGTCGCAGATGTGATCACTCACTGTGGCGCCGTGCGTCTCCGCGCCAACGCTCTGTTGGACCTGCTTCGACCATTGCCCTGAAAATCTCTTCCACCATTCGGTAGTCGAGCACATCGCCATTGGCCGTGTCGGGGCAATGCTCGCAGAGCACGCGCACGCCTGCCTCCGCCATCTCTGGCGTGACGTTCGGAGCGGAAGCCTCGGAATGGCTAGGCCCTAAATCTTGATTCATGTGGTGTCTCCCGGGAAGGGTGACGTCTGTCACGGCGGCCCGGCAAATCAGTCCTTAGGTTCTAGGTCATCGGATTGATGTTGATCCGACCCAGCGGAGCCAAGGTCATGAACAAGTTCTATTTCCTCGTTGCAGCGCTCGCGGTGTTCACCCCGTTCCTGCTCGCGACGCTTTCTCAAGCCTCGCAAATGTTCGCGTGAGGGCGACCTCGATGAGGGGCTGAAATGCAGAAGCACCAAAGCTGAAGGGCGTGGAACCAAAGTTCCGCGCCCTTTTTGCTGCCTCACAGCGGCTGGTGCGGTTTCTCGTCGTGATAGAGCACGGCGCGAAAGTCTTCGCGGTCCACGCGCTGGCCGCAGACCGCACATAAGAAAAACCGATCGTGGTCTCTCTGGGCTTTGCGCTCGGCCATCGTCGCTTCGACACGGTCGCGCAAGTCGGCAGGAAGTCCGTCATCCGCCATGCGACTAGGCTACCGCCAGCTGTGAGTTCCCACCTAGTTACGTCCGGGAAATATCCAGGTATGTTCTTGATATGTTCCTTAGTTAGGACTATGCTCCCATCGCGATGTCAAAAGACGCCATGCATGGGCGCGGTGCGCGCACGAACGCGAGCGGCCGCTACGAACGCTACACGCGGGAGGCTTTCGACGATGGCTGGGCCGAGGAAGAGACCAAGCCGCTCGAGACCATTGTCACGCCCGAGCTGGCCAAGACCATCATCAGCCGCAACCAGAGTCCGGACATTTCCTTCGATCAGTCGATCAATCCGTATCGCGGTTGCGAGCACGGCTGTTCGTACTGTTATGCGCGTCCCAACCACGCTTATGTCGGGCTGTCGCCGGGGATCGACTTCGAGACCAAGCTGTTCGTGAAGGCCAATGCGGCTGAGTTGCTGGAGAAGGAGTTTGCGAAGCCGAGCTATCGGCCGCGGACGATCATGCTGGGCGGCGTCACCGATATTTATCAGCCGATCGAGCGCGGTTACGGCGTGACCCGCTCAATCCTGCACGTGATGCAGCGCTGGCGCCATCCCACGGCGCTCATCACCAAATCGCAATTGGTGATCCGCGATCTCGATATTCTCGGCCCCATGGCGGAGCGCGGCTTGGCGAAGGCGGCAATTTCCGTGACCACATTGGAGCGGCGCATCGCGCGGGTGATGGAGCCGCGCGCGGCCGCGCCGCACCGGCGGATCGAGGCCATTCGCGCATTGGCGGAGGCCGGCGTACCGGCAACGGTGATGGTTGCGCCGATTATTCCCGGCATCAACGACAGTGAGATCGAGGCCATCCTCGAAGAAGCGGCGCGCGCGGGCGCGACTGGCGCGGGCTATGTCGTGTTGCGCTTGCCGCTGGAGATCAAAGACCTGTTTCGCGATTGGCTGCAGCGTTACTTTCCGGACCGCGCAACACGGGTGATGAACATCGTGCGGCAAATGCGGGGCGGGCGTGACTATGATCCCGAATGGGGCAATCGTCAGAAAGGCGAGGGGCCATACGCGAAACTGATCGCGGCGCGCTTTGGCGCCGCGTGCCGGCGTCTCGGATTGGACAAGCCGCGCGCAGCGCTGGACCATACCCAATTCCGGCGCCCGATCGAGGCGGGCGGGCAACAGGAATTGTTCGGCGAAGAGGCGCCGCGGGCCGCTCTGGTCGCCGAAGAGCGTGCATCGTACGATCACGATGCGGACTGACAAAAGTATTTATCAAAAAATAGAAATATCTTGACGTCACTTCGGCGCTGGCCCAATCGTCAACTGGCTGACGGAGAGACGGAATGGCTCGGCAAGCCGGCAAACACGCGCTGACGTTCATTTTCTTCACCGTGCTGATCGACACGATCGGCTTTGGCGTAGTGATGCCAGTGATGCCGAAGCTGCTGATGAGCATGACCGGCGAAAATGCGGCTGATGTCACGCTGATCGCCGGCTTCTTGCTCACCACCTATGCGGCGTTGCAGTTCGTGTGCGGCCCGATCATGGGCAATCTCGGCGATCGATTTGGGCGCAGGCCGGTTCTGCTCGGTTCACTCGCGGCGTTCAGTCTGGACTATTTGCTGATGGGATTTGCGCCAACGATTGGCTGGCTCTTCCTTGGCCGCGCGGTCGCGGGTGTCGCGGGCGCGGTTTATTCGCCGGCCATGGCCTACATCGCCGATGTATCGCCGCCCGAGAAGCGCGCGCAAAGTTTTGGCATTGTCGGCGCCGCGTTCGGCGTGGGTTTCATCTTGGGGCCCGCGCTGGGCGGCGTGATCGGTGAGCTCGGGCCGCGCGCGCCGTTCTTCGTCGCCTCAGCTTTGGCGCTGCTAAACTTTGCTTATGGCACGTTCGTATTGCCGGAGAGCTTGCCCGCTGACCATCGCCGCACGTTCGAATGGAAACGCGCCAATCCGCTCGGCACGCTGATGGCGCTGCGTCGCTATCCCGCCGTGATCTCGCTCGTTGGTGCGGTGTTTCTGTGGCAGCTCGGCCATCAAGTGTATCCGAGCACTTGGTCATTCTTCGCCAAGATTCGTTTCAATTGGTCGGAAGCGCAGATCGGCCTTTCACTGGCGTTCGTCGGCGTGCTGATGGCGATCACGCAGGGCTATCTCACCGGCAAGATCGTGCGGCGACTGGGTGAGCAGCGCACCATTGTGCTGGGCGTATGTTCCGGTGTCGCGGGCATGCTCGGTCTGGCGTTTGCAACGCAGAGCTGGATCGCGTTCGTCGCGTTGGCGTTGGGCGGACTTCAGGGGCTCACCTATCCATCCATGAACGCGATCATGTCGAAGAAAGTGCCGCCCAACGAGCAGGGCGAACTGCAAGGCGGCCTCGCCAGCATGATGAGCTTGACCACCATCCTCGGGCCGCTGCTGATGACGCAAATTCTCGGCCGGTTTTCTGGCGCCGGCGCGCCAATCTACTTTCCTGGCGCGGCGTTCCTGCTTGCGGCGATCCTGGCGACGCTTTCCTTGCTGATTGTGCTACGGAGCCTCGCCCCCGCTTCCGCATTGCCTGAGGCCGAGCGCGCAGGCTAAGGTCCGCCCGCCTCAAAGCGGAGCAGCGATCATGCGCGTCGACAACGAACGGCCGTCCGACAATTTTGAAGATCGCGGCGGCGGCCGTGCGGCGGCCGGCGGCATGAGCGGCGCGGCGCTGTTCGGAATTTTCCGGCTGTTGGGTTTGCGCGGCACGATCATCGCCATCGTCGTGCTTGGCGCTGTGTATCTGTTCAACCCGTTCGGCATTCGTGACGCCATTTTTGGGGCTGTCACCGGCAGTACCGGCGGTGGCCAGGTCGCGAGCGGCGAGAGCACCTGCGCTTCATCGCCGGAGGCCACGCAGGCGTGCGATTTTTCACGCCGCATCCTCACCTCGACCGAGGAAGTATGGCACGATCAGTTCGCACAAAACCGGCTGCCGAACTACGGCCAGGGCACGGTGCAATACGTCGATCCTAAGCTCGTTGTGTATTCCGGCAGCGTGGACACCGCTTGCGGCAATGCGACCTCCGACGTCGGGCCGTTCTATTGCCCGGGTGATCAGGATCTTTACGTCGATCCAAGCTTCTATCAGGTGATGGCGCAGCGGCTGAACGCACCCGGAGATTTCGCGCAGGGTTATGTCATTGCGCATGAGGTCGGCCACCACGTGCAAAAGCTGATCGGCGCGATGGATCACCCGATCGCCGGCGAAAGCCAAAATCAAACCTCGGTCCGCACGGAATTGCAGGCGGATTGCTTTGCCGGCGTGTGGGGTCACGTAAAGCAAGCCTCGCTCCAAATTGATGACGCCGACTTGCGCGAGGCGCTCAACGCCGCCCACCAAATTGGCGATGATACTTTGAGCCAGGGCCGGGGCGATCCGAGCCAATACACGCACGGCACCAGCGAGCAGCGCATGCGCTGGTTCAAGCGCGGATTTGACTCAGGCGATGCGCGCCAGTGCGACACATGGGGCGTGCGCGATTACAATCAGCTCTGACGGAGCGCTGCCTTCCAAACGCCTACGGAGGCGTCAGGGCTGCCAGTGTTCTGCTTGATCGATGAGGAACTGCCGGAACGCGGCGATGCGTTTCGAGCGTTTGAGGTCGCTCGGATAGATGAAATAGACCTCGAACGACGGCCCTGGCAGCTCCGGCAGCACCTTCACCAAGTTTGGATTCTCGCGCGCCATGTAGTCAGGCACGCTGGCGATGCCGAACCCCGACTGCACCGCGCGCAGCATGCCATAGACGTTGTTGATCTCCAGCAACGGCGGACGCGGTTTGGCGTCCTCGCGGCCGGCGCGCTGCGCCCAATCCAATTCACGCATCGGCGTTGGCAGGCCTGCCTGGTAGGCGATGATGCGGTGGTGATCGAGGTCCTCGACCTTCTTCGGCGTGCCATGGCGCTTCAGATATTCGTTTGACGCGTAGAGGCTGACCGTGACTTCCAGCAATTTGCGCTGGATCAGGTCGGCGTGCGTGGCGGCCCACAACCGGATCGCACATTCGGCTTCCAGCTTCAGCAAATCGTATTCGCGATCGTCGAGCAGCAGCTGCACGCGCGTTTCGGGATAGGCGTCCGCGAAATGCACGATGCGGGGCGCAAGCCACGTTGCGCCGAAGGCGATCGGCGCAGTGACTTTCAGATCGCCGATGACCTTTTCGCGTGCGTCTTTCAGCGTCGATTCCGCAATCACCGCGGCGCCCGCCATCTCGCGTGTGAATTCGCGGAGCGCCATGCCGGGGCCCGTCAGCAACAGGCCGCGCGCGTGACGCTGAAACAGCGGCACGCCCATGTCGTTTTCGAGCGCCGCGATTTGACGGCTCACCGAGGATTGGCTGACGCCCAATTTTTCCGCCGCAGCGGTGAGACTGCCGGTCTCCGCTGCGAAGTGGAAAGTTTTGAGTTTGTCCCAGTCCATTGTGGTCCCGCCCGGGCCGGCACCCATCCGCGCGGCCTCCTCTTGCAATATTGCATAGCTCACAGGCGCGGTCGATAGGGCAGCCAAGGGCTTGCGAGCGCGCGGGTTTCATGCAAACTGAATACAGTATGCAGATAAGGCCCGCCTCAACAGCCCATGCGGCCGCCGACGCGGTGCGCGACATGATCGTCGATGGCCGGCTCGCCGACGGTGTGCGCATCAATGAGGTGCACTTGGCGCGTGAACTCGGCGTGAGCCGCACGCCGCTGCGTGAAGCGCTGAGCGCGCTGACAGCGGAAGGCGCACTGACGGCGAGGCCGCGCCTCGGCTTTTTCGTGCGCCCGCTCACGCGCGAAGAGTTCGAACAACTTTACGACATTCGTCCGTTGCTCGATCCGGAGGCGTTGCGGCTCTCAGGCATCCCGTCACCGAAACAACTCGATCGTTTGGAACGCACCAATGACGCGCTCGGCGCTTTGCGCGGCGTCGCGGCGATTGAAAAGGACGATGCGTGGCACCTCGAATTGGTCGGCAATTGTCCGAACCAGGTGCTGATCGACATGATCCGCAACATCATCCTGCGCACGCGCCGCTACGAATTGGCGCTCATGCGCGAAAGCAAAGAAGTAACACGCGCGATCGAGGATCACACCGTCATTCTCGACGCGTTGCGGCGCAATGATCTTGAGGCGGCGTGCGCGGCGCTCAAACATAACATGCAGAGCGGCAAAGCGCCGATCCTGGAATGGCTCGCCACACGCGCGCCGACGCAGGTCAAGCGGGGGCGCAAGTGAGAAGCCTGGTCGCGGCAGTGATTTTGCTGTTGGTCGCCGCGCCCGCGCCGGCGCACGCGCAAATTGATCAATCGGCCCAAGCGCTGAGTGGCCTCTGGTACAATCAAGTGGTCTTCACCCCCGAAGCGCAGGGCGCGCTGACGGTGCGGCGTTCCGGGGCGCATTGGCGCGCTTCTATTCGAAACATCAACGCCATCGATTCTGGCGACGGGGACGAGTTGCGTTTTCATTTTGGAGAGCACGGCGATTTTCGGGGCAAACTAAACGGTGATGCGATCGAGGGCTTCTGGATTCAGCCGATGACGCAGAATGGTTCGGCAGAACGCTTTGCGACGCCCCTCACTTTACGCCGCAACGGCGCCACCTGGAGCGGCGACGTCAAACCCGTGCCCGACACGCTAACACTCTATCTCGACATTTTCACGGATACCGACGGCAAGCTCAAAGCCGCGTTTCGCAATTTCGAGAACAACGCGCGCGGCGGGGCCAGTCAGTTTCTGGTTACGCAGAGTGGCGACACCGTGAATTTCGACGCGCCTTCCGGGGACGGCAGTTCCGTGCATCACCAAGGGGCGATCCTCCACGATCCGGATCGCATCCGCATCGCGTGGCAGGATTTGAATCACACCTTCGACCTTGCGCGCGCCTCGCCGCGCGACGCAGCGGGCTTCTATCCACGTCCGCCAGGCGCTTCGGCCTACGTGTATCGCCAGCCCGAGCAAACCGATGACGGTTGGCGCACAGCCCGCGCCGCTGACGCAGGTATTGATGAAGCGGCGCTCGCGCGGGCGGTGCAGCACATCATCGATGGCGACCCTGCATCGCGGCGGCCGAGCTTGATTCATTCCATGTTGGTCGCGCATCGCGGGCGTCTGGTGCTGGAGGAATATTTCTTCGGCACTGATCGCGAAATGACGCATGACATCCGCTCGGCGGGCAAGACCTTTGGCTCGGTCATGCTTGGTACGGCGATGCAGCGCGGTGTCTCGATTTCCCCGGACACGCACATCTATCCGTTGCTTTCGGCCATGGGGCCGTTCGCAAATCCCGATCCGCGCAAGGATCAGATCACGCTTACCGATCTGATGACGCATACGGCAGGGCTTGAGTGCAACGACAACGATGACAACTCGGTCGGCAACGAAGGCCGCATGGCAAGCCAAACCGAGCAGCCGAATTGGTGGAAATACACGCTCGATCTGCCGATGGCGCACGATCCTGGGCAGCGTTACGCGTACTGCTCCGCCAACGAGAATCTCGTCGGCGCCGCGATCACTACCGCCACGCATACTTGGTTGCCCGAATGGTTCGACCGCACCATCGCGCAGCCGCTGCAATTTGGACGCTATTATTGGAATTTGATGCCGAACGGCGAGGGCTACCTTGGCGGCGGCGCGTTCATGCGGCCGCGGGATTTGTTGAAGCTTGGGCAGACCTATCTCGATGGCGGCGTGTGGAACGGACGGCGCATCGTCAGCGGTGATTGGGTGCGCCAATCGACGACGGCGCGGATCGAGGTGTCACCGGCGACGACTGGGCTCACTCAGGAAGAGTTCGAGAATTTCTACGTGCCCGCGCAGGATGGTTATGCGTGGCATCTGGCGCAAACGCACGCCAACGGGCGTGACTACGCGACCTATATGGCGACGGGCAACGGCGGCCAGTTGCTGATCGTGATCCCAGAATGCGATCTCGCCGTCGTGTTTACCGGCGGCAACTACATGCAAGGCGGGATTTGGCTGCGTTGGCGTGACGACATTGTCGGCGCGATTATTATTCCAGGGCTGCGCAATTAGCCTGCGCCCGGCTCGCTTGTTACGGGCGCTGTCGTGTGGGCGGCGCGCGCTTCCGCAAGCAAATGCTCGGCGCGAATGAACATTTCCACGCGCTGCAGTGCGAACATGGCGACTGCAAACATCATCGGCGCATCGGCCAGCAGATTGACGCTAATGCCCCACGCGTGCGCCTCTTCACCGAGGACGTAGCGCAAGCCATAGCGCAGCGCGAACACCGCAACGAGGAATAGCAACGCCAGCGGTGAGGCGGCCTGGCTCAGCGCATGTGTCTGCGGGTCGACGGTGATGCGCATCATCTTGCCGCGATACCAGCCGACGACGCCGCCGAACACGGTCACGCCCGCGAGCCATGGCGCATCGCTCATGCTGGGCGGCGCCTGCCATAACGTGAGCGCCGTGATGCCGGCGAAGATTGCCGGGAATATCCAGAGCGTTTCAGTTTTCAATGGCCGCGCCTGCGACATGCGGCGCATGCGCAAGAGGATCAATCCGAGCACGACGGCGCCGGCGATCAGCAGCTGCACCGGGTTCATAGGGGCGGCCGCGGCGTGCATCGCGTTTACGCCACCGCGCTGGCGTGCATCTTGGCGTGGTCCAATTCGCGCGCGGCGAGATAGCGCTCGGCTTCCAGCGCGGCCATGCAACCGAGCCCTGCGGCGGTGACAGCTTGGCGATAGACGTCGTCAGCCACATCGCCGGCGGCGAACACGCCGGGGATGTTGGTTTCGGTCGTGCCCGCTTTCACCTTGATGTAGCCGTTGTCGCGCATGTCGACTTGGCCTTTGAAAATCTCGGTCGCCGGCGCGTGGCCGATGGCGACGAACACGCCATCGAGCTTGCGCTCCTCCATCTCGCCCGTCTTCACGTTGCGAATGACGATGCCGGTGACGCTCTTCGGTTCTTCCGTGCCTTCGATGCTGTCCAGCACGCTATCCCACACGACTTCGATCGCCGGGTGATTGAACAGGCGCTCCTGCAAAATCTTCTCGGCCTTGAAGCTGTCGCGGCGGTGGATAACGGTGACGCTGCGCGCGAGGTGCGCGAGATAGAGCGCTTCTTCGACGGCGCTGTTGCCGCCGCCGATCACGGCCACATCCTTGCCGCGATAGAAGAAGCCGTCGCACGTGGCGCAGGCGCTGACGCCGTGGCCGGCGAAATGCTGTTCCGCGGGCATGCCGAGCCATTTCGCTTGCGCGCCGGTGGCGATGATGACGCTGTCAGCGAGATAGACTTGGCCGCTGTCGCCGGTGAGACGGAACGGGCGCTTATCGAGCTCGGCTTTGACGATGATGTCGTCGACCAATTCAGTGCCGACGTGCTTGGCCTGCGCACGCATCTGCTCCATCAGCCAAGGGCCTTGGATGACGTCGGCAAAGCCGGGATAATTTTCGACATCGGTGGTGATGGTGAGTTGGCCGCCCGGCTGCAGGCCCGCAATAAGCATCGGCTTGCGCATGGCGCGCGCCGCGTAGATGGCGGCGGTGTAGCCGGCCGGGCCGGAACCAATGATGACGATGGGGGCGTGGCGAGCGGCTTTTTCGGTCATGGACTGGCTTTCGCGGGATTCGGCTGACGAGGGGATATTCGGCGGTCGCTGCGGTTTCGTTGCAGTCCCCTATATGGCGGTGCGGAACGGGGCTTGGAAGCGGCTGTCCAACAGCCTATTTTGCCGCCCGGGACAGGAAAAAGTTGTGTGATCACAAGCGGAAAGGCTGAGCCAGCCACCCTTGCGAACAGCGGCGGCGATCCGGCGGAGCGAGATGGGGCAGCGTAAGATTTTGGTTGTGGAAGATGACGCGCTCATCGCCATGGAGCTGAGCGAGCGGCTTGCCGACCTCGGCTACGAGGTCATCGGCCCCGCCCACAGCATCGCCGAGGCTGAGCAACTCATTGCGGCCACCAAGCCCGATGCGGCGTTGCTGGACGCCAACCTTGCCGGCGCTTCCAGCGTGCCGCTCGGGATGACCCTGAACGGCATGGGTGTGCCGGTGGCGTTCTGCACCGGCTACGATCGCATCAAGGATTTGCCGGCCGCGCTGAACAACGCACCGCTCCTGACCAAGCCGGTCCCGGATGCTGACCTCGTCAACGCGCTGAAGGGACTGGTCGGCGCTTAGCGTCTCATGCGCGCGCAGCCGATTTGCTCCCGGCAGCGCTTCAATCTGCTTATCAGACGAAGTTTAACGCAGTAGCGTGTGCGCATGGTTGGCCGCACGTTGGCTTTTTCGGCGCTCATTGGCATTGCGCTGGTCGTTGGGAATGCGCAGGCTTTGCCCAACGACCCAATCATTGAAAACTACCGTGCCTACACCGCCGCGTTGCAACAAGGCGATATGCGCGGTGCGGAAGCGCCTGCGGAGGCCGCTTTGCAGGCGTCGCAAGCGCGCTTTGGGAACGGCCATCGCACACCGGTTCTCGCGCTAAATCTTGCGCGCCTGCGATTGGGCTTGGGCAAGGCGCGCGATGCGGTTGAGCCCGCTACGCTAGCGTTTGAAGCGGCGCAACAGCTCGGATCGGAGTCCGGTGTCGATCCGCTGATGGCGGAAATCACATTGGCGCGGGCTGAACTCGCCAGCGTACCGGGGCGAGGGCGCGACCGCATGGCGACGCCCGGCAGTGCGCATGTGCTTGCTACCCTGCAGGCCGCGGCTAACCGCCACGATCTGGACGCCGACGCATATGCGGCGGCGACTGAACTCGGTTTGTGGTCCCTAGCCGCACAACGTTATGACGATATGCGAACAGCATATGAAGCAGCCATCGCCCATGTGGCCGGAGCGCCACGCGATATTGCAGTGGCGCGGGCAGTTGCGCGTATCGGCGTGGCTACCGCCATCGCCATTCCCGGCCTGATGCGGCGCTCTGGCCTTTCGATGAACGACGCGTACCAAGCGCTCACAGAGGCGATGACTGAACTTTGGCCCATTGTGCAGCAAGAGAGCAGCAGTGTGGATGTCACCGATGCCGACAAGGCATTCGCCCGTGCTCTGGCTTGGCAATCGGTGATCTACGGCCCCGCGCATCGTTCGGGCGGTTATCAGGACGTTCAAAATCCTCAGGGTGGCGCTTGTCACTATCAGCTGCACGGGGCGGGCAATCTCGATCACTATTACCCGCAACGCGCGCTCCATCGGGGAGAGTCCGGCGTCGTCGTGATCCGCGCCACGTTCGATGGGACTGGAAAAGTGTTGCACGCAGAAACCGTGGCCAGCGCTCCGGATGAAGATTTTTCCGTCGCAGGGCAGGCGGTTGTGCAAACGTTATCAATAGTGCGCGCCGCCGACGCGCCGCCCGGTTGCACGTTGCCCCGGCAACGTTTCATTCCTGTGCGGTTTTCCGCTTAGCGCTTCACGCGCGCGCCATACGCGGTCAGCACAGCGCCAGCCACACGATCAGTCTCCAAAAGCGGCGGATAGCTCCAGGTCTCGAGCTTGCCAACGAACGGTCGCGCGCATCCGCGCCGCATCAGGCTTTTGTGAAAGCGCTCAAGTTTTCCAGCCGTGCCGTCGACGGCGAGGATGTGTACAGGCTTGCCGGTGGCCGCGGCTTCGGTCGCCATGTTGACGCTGTCGGCGGTGACGAAGATGTGGTCGGCGGTTCCGAGCAGCGCAAAATAGGGATTCACGCCTTCGCCCTCGTAAAACACCGCGCAATGCGGCGCGAGCCACGTGCGGAACTGCAGCTTCGCCTCTTCACTCGTGCGCCGTGAGAGCGTCACCAGCAATGTGCCGCCGGTTTCGCGCTGAACTTTCGCGAGTGAATCCGAGATTTCGCGCGCGCGTTTGGCGGAAATGTCCTGACGCTTGGATTTGCCGCCGATCAGCACCGCGAAGCGCGGCGCGGCCATGTCGTCAAGCGGGGCGGGATATTCGTTGACGGCGATGTCCAATTTGTCGGGCGTCACCCGGTGGCAGGCGCCGACGATGGGCAAGACGTTCTGGCCTTCTAGTCCATCGTGGATCGGCGGCACCACAATGTCGAACTCGCGCGGGTTTACGCGCGGGTCTTGCAGCTGCACGACCAACGTTCGCCGTTTCGACCAGTCGCGCACGCCCATCGAGAGCGGAATGGAGGCGCGCCCGCAGCCAATCCAGATGTCGGGCCACGGCGGCAGGATGTCGTCGGAGCGCGCGCTTAGCGTGGCGCGCGGCGCTGGCACGAGGCCACCCGGCAACCAGGACCACGGCGCGCGCACTTGCACGCGCTTGGTGGTCAGGCGCACCGGCGTGCGGCGGGCGAGCGCCTCCGCCAAGCCGACGGCTTGGTTCTCGATGCCGGCGCGGCCATCGCTGACCGCCCAGACATTGATCGGTTCGGCGGGCTGGAATCCGGCGCTGCGCATTCAGCCCCGCTGCGGCGATGTCAGAGGTACTTCACCTTGACGATCTCGTAGGATTTCGCGCCGCCCGGGGCCATGACCTCGACGACGTCACCCTCTTCCTTGCCGATCATGGCACGCGCGATCGGCGAGGAGATGGAGATCTTGCCCTTTGAGACGTCGGCCTCGTCTTCGCCGACGATCTTGTATTTGGACTTGTCGCCGGAATCCTCGTCCAGCAGCTGGACGGTGGCGCCGAACTTCACCTGCTTGCCGGAGAGCTTGGTGACGTCGATCACCTGTGAGCGGGCGATCTTATCCTCGATCTCCGCCACCCGGCCTTCAATGAAGCTCTGGCGCTCCTTGGCGGCGTGATATTCCGCGTTTTCCGAGAGATCGCCATGCTGGCGCGCCTCCGCGATCGCCTGGATCACGGTGGGCCGCTCCTGCGTCTTGAGACGTTTCAGTTCTGCGTCGAGGGCTTGATAACCCTCGGCGGTCATTGGGATTTTTTCCATTGGGGTGTTTTAAAAAGTTCCGTCTGGGAGGTTGAGGGTGTACCCGCCTCGGCTAAGCGTCAAGCATAGGCCTGAAGCGCCCGAACGCCTAGGGGCGCCCCCGATTTCAGGCGACGAATAGCCTGAACCGAGGCCCGAGCGCCGGACACCGTAGTATAATAGGGAATGTTCTGCGTCAGTGCAGTACGGCGGATGGAATAAGAGTCCCGGAAGGACTGAGCCCCCTCGGTGGTATTGAACACCAGGTGCACCTCGCCGTTCTTCATGGCGTCCACAATGTGCGGCCGGCCCTCAGCGACCTTGTTGATCCGTGTCAGGGCGATGCCCTGTTCTTGAAGGTAATCGGCGGTGCCGCCGGTGGCGACGATGCTGAAACCCAGGTCGATCAGATCGCGGGCGACGGGCACGAGCGCCGGCTTGTCGGCGTTCTTGACCGAGATGAACACGCAGCCTGCTGTCGGGAGGTTGATGCCGGAGGCGATCTGGCTCTTCGCGAAGGCTGCTTCAAAATTGGTGTCGAGCCCCATGACCTCGCCCGTCGACCGCATCTCCGGGCCGAGGACGGGATCGACGCCAGGGAAGCGCGCGAACGGGAAGACCGCTTCCTTCACCGCGATGTGCGCCCGCTTCGGGCGTGAGAGCTTCAGGTCCTTGAGCTTGACGCCCGCCATCACCTTGGCCGCTGCGGCGGCGATCGGCAGGCCGATGGCTTTGGCGACGAACGGCGCGGTGCGCGAGGCGCGCGGATTGGCTTCGAGAATGAAGATCTCGCCGTCCTTGATGGCGAACTGAATGTTGATGAGGCCTCGCACGTCGAGCGCCTTGGCCAGCTTCTGCGTCTCCGCCTCGATCTCCGCCACCATTTCCGCGGAGAGTGAGTAGGGCGGCAGCGCGCAGGCGCTGTCCCCAGAATGCACGCCGGCCTCCTCGATGTGCTCCATCACGCCGGCGACGAACACGTCCTCGCCGTCGCAGATGGCGTCGACGTCGACCTCGATGGCGTCGCGCAGATAGCGATCGACGAGCAGGGGGCGCTTCTCAGAGACGGCAAGTTCGGTCGGGCCGCCGAGCTGCCGTTGAATCTGATTCACATAGTCGTTCAGCTCTTCCTCATTGAACACGATGCGCATGGCGAGCCCGCCCAGCACGTACGAGGGGCGCAGCATCACCGGGTAACCGATCTTCGCCGCGCCGATCCGTGCGGCGTCTGTCGACGGCGCAATCGTGTTGTCCGGCTGCTTCAGGCCGATCTTGCGCAACAGCGCCTGGAAGCGGTCGCGGTCCTCGGCCAGATCGATGGCGTCGACGCTGGTGCCGAGGATTGGCGCGCCTTCGTCTGCGAGCGGCTGCGCCAGCTTCAGCGGCGTCTGCCCGCCGAACTGGACGATGAGCCCGAGCACTTCGCCTGACGCCTTCTCCGTTTCGAGAATTTCCAGCACGTCTTCGGTGGTGAGCGGTTCGAAATAGAGGCGATCGGAGGTGTCGTAGTCAGTCGACACCGTTTCCGGGTTGCAGTTGACCATGATCGACTCGACGCCGATGTCGGCGCACGCGAAGGCGGCGTGGCAACAGCAATAGTCGAACTCGATGCCTTGGCCGATGCGGTTGGGGCCGCCGCCGAGAATGATGATCTTCTTGGCGCTGGAGGGTTCGGCTTCGCAATCGGGTTCGCCGCCGTACGCCGGAAACTCGTAGGTCGAGTACATATACGGCGTTGTCGCCCGGAACTCGGCGGCGCAGCTGTCGAGGCGCTTGTATTGCGGGCGTACACCGAGTTTGCGCCGCGCGGCGCGCACGTCACGCTCGCGCGTGCCGGTGAGCTTCGCCAACCGTGCGTCGGAGAAGCCTTGCGCCTTCAAGGCGCGGAAGCCGACCGCGTCCTTCGGCAGGCCCTCGCTGCGCACGCGCGCTTCGGTTTGGATGATCTCTTCCAGCTGGCGGATGAACCACGGATCGAAGTGCGCGGCCGCGCAGATTTCCTCCACGCTCAGGCCCCGCCGCAATGCTTCCGCCGCCACCAGCAAGCGATCGGCCTTTGGCGCAACCAAGCGCGCGCGCACCGCCGCACGGCCGGAATCTTCATCTGACGCGCCCTCGATGGCGATTTCATCGAGGCCCATGATGCCGATATCGAGCGAGCGTAGCGCCTTCTGCAGCGATTCCTGGAATGTCCGTCCGATGGCCATGGCTTCGCCGACGCTCTTCATCGAGGTGGTCAGCGTGGTGTCGGAGCCAGGGAAACGTTCGAAGGCGAAGCGCGGAATTTTGGTGACGACATAATCGATCGTCGGTTCGAACGACGCCGGCATGGCGCCGCCGGTGATGTCGTTGCTGATTTCGTCGAGCGTGTAGCCGACCGCGCATTTGGCGGCGACCTTGGCGATGGGGAAGCCGGTCGCTTTCGAGGCAAGCGCGGAACTGCGCGAGACGCGCGGGTTCATCTCGATGACGACCATGCGGCCGTCTTTCGGGTTCACGGCAAACTGCACGTTGGAGCCGCCGGTCTCGACGCCGATCTCGCGCAGCACGGCGATGCTGGCGTTGCGCATGATCTGATACTCGCGGTCGGTCAGCGTCAGCGCCGGCGCCACGGTGATGCTGTCGCCGGTATGCACGCCCATCGGGTCGATGTTCTCGATTGAGCAGATGATGATGCAGTTGTCGGCTTTGTCGCGGACAACCTCCATCTCGTACTCTTTCCAGCCGATGATGCTTTCCTCGACCAGCACTTCGCTGATGGGGGAGGCGGCGAGACCGCGGGTGACGATCTCCTGGAATTCCTCGAGATTGTACGCGACGCCGCCGCCCAAACCGCCGAGCGTCAGCGAGGGGCGGATGATCGACGGCAGCTGCACGAACTCGAGCGCGGCCATCGCTTCTTCGAGCGTGTTGCACAAACGCGAGCGCGGGCTTTCGAGCCCAATCTTGTCCATGGCGTCGCGGAATTTCTGGCGGTGTTCGGCCTTCTCGATCACGTCGGCTTTGGCGCCGATCATCTCCACTTTGTATTTCTGCAGGACGCCGGTGCGGTCGAGCGTCAGCGCGCAATTGAGCGCGGTTTGTCCGCCCATGGTTGGCAGCAACGCGTCGGGCTTTTCCAGCGCGATGATCTTCTCGACCATCTCCGGCGTGATCGGTTCGATGTAGGTGGCGTCCGCCAGGCCCGGGTCGGTCATGATCGTGGCCGGGTTCGAGTTCACGAGGATGACGCGATAGCCCTCGGCCTTCAGCGCTTTCACAGCCTGCACGCCGGAATAATCGAACTCGCAGGCCTGCCCGATGATGATAGGGCCGGCGCCGATGATGAGGATCGATTTGATGTCAGTGCGTTTCGGCATGCGTCTCCGGCCCGCGTTCGGCGGCTAGAATCGATCCATTTGACGGATCGCGCGTGCTTACGCGGTGGCAGCCTTGGGTGCAAGGCCCGGACGGGCCAGCGCAACAGCCGCGAGCGCCATCGCGAGCGCAATGAAACCGCCAATGCCCACAAGCCCGTTCCATGGGAACGCCGGGTTGCCGACGCACAAGACGACGAGGCCCGCGCTCGCGTTTATTGCGCCGTGCGTCAGTCCGGTCGCCCATGTGGCGCCGGCGCGGTCGCGAATGAGCGTCATCACCGGCGCGAGCAGCGTGCAGAAGACGATGAAAACCGGAATGCCGATGAGGCGATCGTTCGGGTAGTTGAGGCCGTAGATATAAATCGCCGGCGCATGCCAAACGCCCCAAATCACGCCCGTCGCTAACGAGGCGCGCCAAAAGCCGGACGGCCGCCAGAGATAATGCAGATAGCCGCGCCAGCCGAGTTCCTCGGTAAAGGTGATCGCCACCGCGTTGATCAGCGTGCCGATCAGCACTTGGCCGAGCAGGATCGGCGTCAGGTACGGCTGCAGCTGGCGCAGCTGTTCCATCTTCGCGGCGGGCACATGGCCCTGCACTGCAGCGATTGTCGCCGTTCCTGGATCGGTGAACGGATGGCCCGCCAGCATGGTGATGACGAGCGCGCCGATGCAAATCGCCACTGGGATCAGCCACGCATAGAGCCACCACAAGTTGGGTTTGAAGCGGAGGCCAAGCGCTTCAACGCGATGATCCTTTTCGAAGGCGAAGGCGCACACGAGCGCGCCGACCGCGGGCCCGGCCATCATCGCAAACAGGGTGAGGAAAGTAGCGATGGCGCTGTTTTCGGAGCCCGCGCGCCAGCCGAGCAGGCAAATGCCCCAGCTGAAGGCGAAGGTGACCGCCAGGAATACGAGCGACTTTGCGGTGGTCGACATTTCACTTGCCCTCGCTGGTCTCTTCATCCGGCGCATCGATGCGCACGCCGCGCATTTTCAGCGCTTCTCGCAGCAAATATTCGATCTCGGCGTTCACGCTGCGCAGGTCTCCGTTCGCCAGCCGCGCAATGGCGGCGTGGAGTTTCGGATCAAGCCGCAGCGCGAACGCCTTTTTGTCGGGGGAGGCCATAGGCGGCGTCCCTACTGATAGATGGTGCCCGCGTTGACGACGGGCTGAGCGTCGCGGTCAGCGCAGAGAACGACCAAAAGATTCGACACCATCGCTGCGCGGCGTTCGTCGTCGAGCTGCACGATCGCACGTTCCGACAACTGATTGAGCGCGTTTTCCACCATCGACACCGCGCCTTCCACGATCAACGTGCGTGCCGCGATCACCGCTTCTGCCTGTTGGCGACGCAGCATGGCGCCGGCGATTTCGGGCGCGTAGGCGAGGTGGCTGAGCTTGGTTTCGTCGACGGTGACGCCAGCCACGCTGACGCGTTCCTGCAGGCGCTCACGCAGATGGGCGGCAACCTCGTCGGCGTTGGCGCGCAGCGTCGGCTCTTCGTGTTCGGCGTGATCGTAAGCGAAATGCGACGCCAGCTCGCGCAACGCAGTTTCGATCTGAATATCGATGAAGGTCTGGTAGGCGTCGACGTCGAACAACGCGCGCGCCGTATCGGTGACGCGCCACACGACAACCGCGGCGATTTCGATCGGGTTGCCACGCTTGTCGTTCACCTTGAGCTTCTCGCCGGTAACGTTGCGTACGCGCAGCGAGATTTTGGTGCGCTTGTACCAGGGCAGCACCCAGCGCAGGCCCGGGGTCTTGTCGGTGCCCTTGTAGTTGCCGAACAGCGTGACAGCGGCCGCCTCGTTAGGCTGCAGCTGGTAGAAGCCGCCGAGGATCAGCACCGCCACGACGACTGAGGCGATGGTTAAGAACACCATGGTGTCGTTGTCGGTGCTGGTGAGTTCGACGAGGCTCCAAATGCTGACGACGATGGCGACGAGTAAGATCAGCAGCATAAGGCCGCCGTTGGACGTGGCGGCGACGCGTTCCTGGGTCAGCTTGATGGTTCCGGTCTCAGCCATGGATTTTCCCTCCCGGTGAAATCAAAGTGATATCACCGTAATACCAAGAGGGAGCTGGCGGCAAGTGAAATCGAGCCGTTAACGTTCCTCAAAAATCGGGTGTTAAGCGCTGAAGCGTACAAGAGGACGCCTAAACGACCAATTTTTCTGGGTTTTGGGGGCGGTTCCATGTCTGGGTTCGAGCGCGCGCGCCGACCGTCTTTCGGTCGGTGCCGAAGCGGCAACGTCGCCATGATGTGGGCGCTGATGGCGACCGTGCTGATCGGCCTGGTCGGCGTCACCGTCGACTTTACCCGCGCGCAGATGCTGCGCACGCAAATGCAGAACGCCGCGGACGGCGCCGCCCTGGTGGCTGAGCGCAGCTCCAATCTGCCGATGGCGCAGCGTACCGCCGCAGCCAAGGCTTTCTTTGATTCCGAGATGGGCGCCACGACCAGCGGCGCGAACTTTACGCTGACGCAGCTCTCCACCGGCGGTCACGAAGTCGACGTCTCCATGCCGATGCCGCTGAGCCTCGGCGCCGTGTGGAGTTCCAACGATTGGACAATCCGTGTCTCCTCATCGGCGCAGGCCGACGCCAGCCCGCCGATCGAAGTTGCACTGGTGCTCGACAATACCGGCTCGATGGCGAACGACATGCAGTCGCTGCGCGACGCAGCTTCCGATCTCACCGCGTCTCTGCTGCAGCTTGACGGCGACAGCGTGAAGGTCGCGCTCGTGCCGTTCGTGGCGCAGGTCAATATCGGCAATCAGTCGTCGCATTTGGCGTGGATGGATCAGGCGGGGCAGGCCGCTTACAATGGCGAATTGCTGGAAGATCGCCCGATCGCCTATCGCGCACTCGATTCCAACCCGCACCATTCGGCCTATACCGGCGCTAACTGCGACGCCATCAGCACTAAGCCGTACAGCAGCTACAATGGTCCGTACCGCATCACATGGCTGCGTATCGGCACTTTGCTGAGTTCGCGCTGCGTGGCGTTCACGCCGTCTGACGGCGTCAATTATCTGACCCTATTTGATCAGATCGCCAACGAGTCTTGGAAAGGCTGCGTGGAAGCGCGCCCTGAGCCTTACGACGTTCAGGACGATGCGCCGAGCACTGCGCGGCCAGACACTATGTTCGTGCCGTTCTTCTGGCTCGACACTGCGGACGGTTATTCCAACTCGTATTACACCGATACGATTGGCGATATTACCGGCGCGACGATGAGTTCATCGACAACCGGCTCCAGTACGACACAGGAACAGCGTGTCGCGCGCATGTTCAACGTGTTCAAGTACAACCACACCAACGCCTCGATCGACTCCAGCGCCCCCGACACGCGTGGTCCCAATCGCGGTTGCCCGACGCCGATCGTGCCGCTCACCACCGACAATGCGACCCTGCAAACCGCCATCGGCAACATGATCCAGTGGAACGGCGGCGGCACTAACCAGGCCGAAGGTTTGGCCTGGGGCTGGCGGGTGCTCTCGCCCGGCGCACCCTTCACGGAAGGCGCGCCCTATGGCCCGGATGTGCGCAAAGTGATCGTGCTGATGTCGGACGGTGAAAACACCAACGTCGGCAGCGACCCTGTGCTCGCAAGCGACTATTCGGCGTACAACCACCTGGGTCTCTGGCGTGATTACGATCAAGGCAACTGGCTCGGTCAGCTGCTCGGCTCGCTCCTGAACTCGATCCTGCACGGCGCGATGCCGGCGCAGTATCAGCGCAACATCAGCTCATCGAGCAACTACGTGACCTATGTGAACAATCGCGAGCAGCAGGTGTGTGCAAACATCAAGGCCGCGGGCATAGAGATCTACACGGTCATTTTCCGCGAGACCGACACCGCGACAGTGAACCTGATGCGCAACTGCGCCAGCGGCAGCGATCACTTCTATCGCGCCGACGACGGAAACCAGCTGAAGAACGCCTTCAAAGCCATCGGCTCAGGCATCGGCCAGCTGCGCCTGGTGCACTAATCAGTTCGGCGCCTGGAATTGCACCGCCACGCGCGTCCGCGTGCCGACCGCGCTTGAGCCATCGGTGAGCGTTGGCGCGACACGGTAGGATTGCGCAGCGCTCAGCGCCGCGCGGGCAAAGCCGACGCCCGGCGGGGTTTCGCTGGCGACGCCGCACTGCAAACCAAGGCTCGAAGTCACCGCGCAATCCAGCTCGACACGACCGCCGATGCTGTCGCGGATCGCGCGATCGGGATATAGATCGGCGATGCGGCGTGCGGTTGGGCGCGCCGTGAAACGCACGCTCGGCGGCGGACGCGTAGCCGCACTTGAGACAGGCGTCGGTGTTTGCGGCGCTGATTGCGGCAGGATTCCGGGATTAATCGGTGCGGCGCCGCTGTTGGAGTTGGAAGCCGCCGTTGTGCCCGGCTGGGTTGAGGTCAAGGAGATAGGGCCGCCACCGCCCGTTGCCGGCGAGGGTGGCGGATTATTCGCTGCGTATTGTTGCGGCGTGGCTGCTGCGTTCAAGTCCCGACCGCTGCTGTCGGTATTGGTGTTGCGCTGTTGTGTTTGCTGCTGTTGCGCGCGCCGCTGCGCCGCCGTGGTCGGCTGCGACGCCGCCGTGATCGGCGATCCGACAGGTTCGGCAGGTGGCACTGCGGAGGGATCGAGCGTTGCCGGCTCGTCTGTGGCGGCTTGCTGTTGGCTGGCCGGCGCTTGTTTGCCATCGCTGCCGCTGAGGCTGCCCAGGTTGCCGCCAAAGTAGAGTCCGCCGGCGAGCGCTAGCCCGCCCAGCAGCGCGATCAGCACCAAGGCGCGCAGCGCGCCGCCTTCTTGCTTCGGCACGTCTCGCAAATCGCCACGGTCATAGGTTGGCGGCGGGCGGTCGAAATTCACACGCGGCGGTGGTGGTGGCGGCGGCGGATCGCGACGCACCATCGCTGGCGGCGGCTCGCGCCGTGGTGGCGGTGGTGGCGGGCGCACCGGCGGTGGCGGATCGCGGCGCGCCTCGATGCGCGGCCGCGGTGGTGGCGGCGGCGGCGGCGCGGGCGCGCGCTCAGTTAGTTGCTTGAGCCGCAGCTCGGCAACTTCGGCGAAAGCGCCGTTGGGGCCGTAGCGCGCCAGATAGTCCATGAAGTCCGCCGGATTGCGGCTGTCGCGAATGGCGCGCCAGTGCTCGGTTTCCGAACGCAGCGGATCGGCCGGCGGGGTTGAGAACATCGAGGCCGCGCGCTGCACGGGCGACTGAGGTGGCGGCGGCGCTGGCGGCGGGTCGCGGCGCATCGAGCGCGGCAACGGCGGGGGATCGTCCACCTCCGTCTGCGCAGTCCCTACCGAGGCGCGCTGCGAATTCACCATACGATCGACGGCGAAGAACAGCGGGTCGAGCGCAGAGTCGTTCGGGTCGCCCTCCCACACTGAGAGGTCGAACGCCGGGGCATCGCCGATGCTCGCGGGCGGCGGTGGTTCAATGAGGCTGGCGACGACCGCCTTGCCGGCATTAATCACGCGCTGGGCCGCGTCGAGGAAGGGGCGGGAGCGGATCGAGGCCTGCGACCACACAACGACGCCGGCCCCGCTGGATCGGAGCGCCGCGTCACTCGACGGCGCGCCGCCGATCGAGAAGCCGGCCGCTTCGAACATTTCAGCTAGAGCTTTGGCCTGTGGTTCGTCCTCGCGAACACAGACGATGAGCACGTCCGCCATGCAGTCTCCTGCGCCCCCACAGTCACCCAGCGGAGATTAGCCCCATATCACGGAACATTACCGTCTGACACGGGGGATCGCGCAGCCAGGACGTGAAAAGCTGTCAAACAACGGGGCTGAAGGCGCCGGTTTCGGGGTCCATGAGTTCCAAACTGCCGTCAGCGACCCCGTAGCGCGCACCAACCAGTTTCAACCCGCGGTTATCAATCGCCTGCTGCACGAACGGGAAGGTGCGCAGATTTTCGAGCGTCACGCGTATGGATTCGTATTCGAGCGCCGTGTGCGGGTCCTTCTCGTTCTTGTTGAGCCGCGCCTTGGCGGGATCGAGGAGGCCGATCCAGGCGTCGAGAAATGACTCCTTGTCGCGCGGCGCATCGCTGAGTGCGGCGGCCACCCCGCCGCATTGCGCGTGGCCCAACACCAGGACGGTTTCCACGAACAGATTGCGCACGGCAAACTCGATGGCGGCGCTGACGCCGTGAAAGCCGATGCGATTTTCCTCGCAGGGCGGGGCGAGGTTGGCGATGTTGCGCACCACGAAAAGCTCGCCCGGATCGGCGTTGAAGATGGTCGCCGGGTCGACGCGGCTGTCAGCGCAGGCGATCACCAGCACACGCGGCGATTGTCCGCGTTCAGCGAGCCGGCGGTGCAGTGCGCGCAGTTCCGGCCAGCGTTTCTCGCGATAGACGCGATAGCCTTCGAGGAGGTGGTCCATGGCGGCTGTTCAAGCGCTACGGCGGATTGAGCGCAAGCTCTAACGTCGCGAAAATTCGACGCTATTCGTCGGCGAGCCGCCAAGGCGGATGGGTGCGGTTTTCGCCGGCCTTGTAAAGGCAGATGCTGTTGCCCGCCGGATCGCGGGTCCAGGCTTCGTACCAGAGCCATGTCTGCATTTTTGGCGGCTGTTCCATGACGACGCCTGCCGCCTCGAGACGCGCGACCTCGGCGTCGACATTCTCACACTCGAAGTAGAGCTGCGGCGCGCGCTCGCGCGGGATATCGCCATCGGCGATGTGGAGAGAGAACGTGGCCTCTCCATCCGGCAGTTCGAACCGCGCATAGTGCGGGCTTTTCACGATCAGCTTGAGGCCGAGCAATCTGTAGAAGCCGATCGAGAGATCGAGATCCGTCGCGGCGACTGTAACTTGGTTCAAGCGCATGTGAGACTCGATTCAGCGGCGGGTCCGAATGCGGCCAGCGCAGATGACGCGACCAGCCTACATCCGCTCATGTAGGAGCCCTCATGAGTTTTCGCATTCAAGGCATCGATCCCGCGCCCTTCGCCGACCTGCATGGGCTTAGCGAGGCAGACCTCGCCGCGCGCAACATCGTCCGCATGCGGGTCAGTGAGAAGCCCTCCGCGCCGTGCCGGATTTCGCTTGATGACGCCGAAATTGGCGAACACGTGCTGTTGCTCAGTTACGCGCATTTGCCGGAGCAATCGCCCTATGCACAGGGCGGGCCGATTTTTGTTCGAGAGACGCAGCAACGTTTCAATGACGTCGATGTCGTGCCCCCGGCGCTGGCGCGGCGGACGCTGTCGCTCCGCGGTTTCGATGCGGCGCATATGATGATCGAAGCGGATTTGACCGACGGCAAGGATGCGGCGTCGTTGATCGCGCGGTTGTTCGCTAATCCTGCGGTGGCGTACATTCACGCGCACAACGCCAAGCGGGGCTGCTTCGCCGCCCGCATCGATCGCGCTTAGGCGGTCACAGGGCGCAACGCCGCGGCCATTGCTTTCAACGCTTTTGCTGAAGCGGTGTGAGCAGCGACGGTTTGCTGCGCCTTGGAGACGATAAGCGCGCCTTCGATGCAGGTGAGCATGGCGGTGGCGAATTCCGCCGCGTTCTTTGGCTTCATGCCGCGCGCGACCGCGGCCACGGTGATTTCGCGCTCCCACGACGTAAACATATCGCGTACGGCCTCGGCGAGCTGCGGATTATGTTTGCCGAGACCAGCGGCGGTTGCAGCAATCGGGCATGAGGCTTCGAAGCAGCGATCCTTCACAGTCTTTGCAGTCGTGGCGAAGACGCGGTCGATGAAGGTGTTCATGTCCACGCCGGATTCATGCAGGCCGCGGAATTGCTCGGCGACGCTTTCACCAACGCGGCGCACCGCTTCAACGCCGATTTCTTCCTTGCCGCCGGGAAAGTGGAAATAGAGCGAACCGCGCGGCGCACCCGACTTTTCTAAAAGTTCGGCAACGCCGACGCCCTCGTAACCTCGGGCTCTGAACAATTCGCAGGCGGCGTTGATCAAGCTTTCGCGAGCGACGGACAATTTGGCCATGGACGGGAATTTAGCACTTGTATGACGACCGGTCTAGTGATAAACCGCCCCAAGTAGACCGGTCATCATATTGATCTTCTCCCCGGCTGGTCTGGAGGGTTAATTCCATGCGTACGACTTTTCTCGCCGTTCTGGCGCTCGCCGCTGTTGTGACCGCGCCGGGCCTCGCCAACGCCGCCGCCACCGACCAAAACGCCGCTGTCCAGCTCTGCCGCAACGAAGTCGCCACCCAAGCCGGCGTTGAAGGC
>DASZWS010000152.1:0-5985 GCA_035546515.1 Vitreimonas sp.
CCAATTGTCGCGTCCGGCGAGGAATTGCACCCAACCCCACACAGCGCCCGCGTGCCGCAGCAACTGGAACGTGAACGGCTCAAGAAAAACCGCGAGCAGAGCTGGTCGCAGCTTTGACGGCGGCTGGCCGGTCCAGCGCGCATAGATGCCGAGCGACCAAAGGTGGAAGCAGAGGTCGAGCAGGATCTTCGCCAGCATGATGATGAGGATCGGCCACACGATGGCGAATTTGCCGATGGCCAGGAAGATTACGAGAATCGCGAATGCGGAAAGGCCATAAATCGGCTGCATGGTGTCGAAGGTTTTGACCACCATCATTGCTGTACCGAGCTTGCCGAAGCGATCGTTGCCGATCATGTCGCGGTTCCAGTACTGCGTTTGCAGGAAGCCGCTGAACCAGCGCCGCCTTTGGCGCAGAAAGGCTGGGAGAGTGGCGGGCGCATCGGTTTGCGCTTGGGCCTCGCCAATTACGCGCACGCGCCAGTCGAGCTTGTTGTCGATGGCGTGGCGATGCAAGCGGTGGATGAGCTCGTAATCTTCCACCAGGCATTCGCCATCGAAACCGCCGACGGTGACGATGGCGCCGCGCCGGAATGCGGCGAACGCGCCTGAGATTAGCAAAAGAGAATTCAGGTTCATCCACGCATAGCGCGAGAGAAAATTGCGAATGTACTCGTAGCCCTGAAACCACTGGAAGAAGCGGCCAGAAAGCGACGGCCCGCAAATGGGCGTCAGCACGCCGGTGGCCGCCACAAGCTCGGGCTCCGCGCCGAAGGCGTTGCGCATGGCGCGCACAGCGCCGGGGTCGAGCAGTGTGTCGGCGTCGACGGTGAACACGAGATCAGTGTCCAAGAGGCGAATGGTTTGATTGAGTGCGCGCGCTTTGCCGGCATGCGGGAGGCGCGCCCATTTTAGCGTCGGCAATTTTGGCGCGGGCGCACTGATGGCGCCCAGCGGCGGCGGCGTCAGGCCATAGAGCCGGTGCAGCGCCTCGGCAGTGGAATCGTTGGAGCCGTCGTCGGCGATGACGATGAGATCGGGGGGATCTTGTTGCTTGCGCAAATGCGCGATGGTTGTGCCCAGCACGGCCGCTTCGTTATGTGCGGCGATAATGACGGCGAGCGTCGGCCGGCGCGCGGGTGTGTTCGAGAATGTTTGCCGCAGCTTGAAAATCTGCGCCGCGGTGAAGCCAAGCAGAATGGTGTCATAAAGAATGTAGGCGACGCCGAGCGACCAAGCGGCGAGGTTCTGCCGAAAGAACGCCGGCAGCAGCAACAGAACGAACAGCACAGCCGCGACGGTGCAAATGAAAACGCTGATCGCCGGAACCGGACGCGGCGTGAGGCGCGGGGATTCCCGCGTGAGCGCGTCTTCCATCGCGGGGACCGGAGGGGGCGGGCGGCAAGTGTCCATGGGCGCTAGAGATGCTCTTCGTCGGACCCGGCTTGTTTTACCGTCGTGTCGCTTTTAAGTCGTTGGCCACGGGGTCGCATGCAAGTTGCTCGGTACACCAATACGGCGATCATTCTGCATTGGGTCATCGCACTGGGCGTTGTCACGAATGTGACTTTGGCTTGGTTGTGGCCGCATATGTTGCCGGATGACGTGGTTCGCCCGACGATCGACGTGCATAAGTCGATCGGCATTACCATCCTCGGATTAGCGCTGATGCGGCTCTTATGGCGGGCGAGCCACGCGCCGCCGCCAATCCCAACCACCTACCAGAAGTGGGAAATCTCGCTGGCGCACATCACGCATGTGCTGCTCTACGTGATTTTGTTCGCCATGCCGCTCACCGGTTGGATCATGGATTCAGCCTTTAAAGACGCGGCGAAATTTCCGATGCACTATTTCGGAACCTTCGTGTTTCCGCGGATTCCGTGGATCATGCAGCTGGATCAGCCGCTCAAGGAAAACATCCACACCTGGTTCGGCGAGGCGCATGAATGGCTGTCGTATGTGCTCTATGTGCTGTTTGTGTTGCACGTTGCTGGAGCGCTGAAGCACCAGTTGGCCGGCGACAAGGAGCTGCAGCGGATGTTGCCGGGCAAGCGCGAGGCTTAAGCTGCGCTAAAGGCCGCTCGCCAATGCTTTCAGCCGCGCACACATGCCGGAGTCTGGATTTGCCAGCGGCGCGATCACAGTGAAGTGATTAGCGCCGGGGATTTCCTCGTAGCGCGTTTCCACGCCGCCGGCGTCCCAAGCGTCGGCGATGGCGCGGCTTTGACGATGATATTCACTGCTTTCGGCGCCGCCGACCACGGCGTCCAGAAGTTTGCCTTCAGGCGCGGGCCAGAGCAGCGGACTGAGGTTGTCCGCTTCGTCTTCCGTCATCTTCAGCGCGCCGTTGATGCTGGTGGGCACGAGCGGCTTGAGTTCAAACAGGCCGGAGATGGCGTACGCCGACGGCACGTGTGCTTCGGTGGCGAGCAGGCAGGCGGAGAGGTGCCCACCGGCGGAATGACCGAACGCGAGAATAGGCCTGCTGCGATCTCGGTGCAGCGCTGCACATGCCGCGCGCATCTCTTCGACAATGTCGCCAACGCGGACGTTCGGACACAGCGTGTAGCTCGGCACAGCAACACTCACGCCGAGTGCATTCAACCCGCTAGCCATGTGGCTGAAGAAGCTCTTGTCGAGCGCCTGCCAATAGCCGCCGTGGATGAACATCGCCATCGGCGCCGACGCGCCGAGGTCAAACACATCCATCACGTTGCGCTCGCCGTCTCCATAGCGCAGTAACCGCGGCGGCTTAGCTTCACGATAGGCGGCGCTGTCAGAGGCCCAGCTGGCGATGATGCCTGGATTTTCCGGCACGCGGGCGCGGTTGTTGTACTCGGTTTCGAGATCGAGCGTCATTTGCTGTCGGGATAGTCGAAGCCCGGCCACTTGGAGCCGTAAATTTGATAGCCGAGCACGGTGTAGGTTTGCGCCACGTTCGGATTGGCGCGAATCGCTTCGGCGACAACACGCTGAATTTCGTTCAGATCAGGATGCTCGATGCGCACGAGCAGATCCCACTCGCCCATGATGGAATAGATATCGAGAATTTTGTCGCTGCCGTCCTTGAGCGCGTTGCCAACGGCTTCGGGCGTCGCGCCTTGCACGCGCACAAACACGAAGAGGCTATGGTCCGCCATGTGCTTCGATCTCCGACGTCAAGTTTAGGCCTGGCGTCAGCGCGGCACAACCGCTGTCGTCTCGATCTCGATCAATGCGGCGTCCTCAATCAGCGCTTTCACCTCGACCACCGCCATCGCGGGATAGTTCCGCCCCATCTTCTCGCGCCAGATCGCGCCGATCTCCGCCGCCGCCGCGAGATAGGCGCGCTTGTTGGTGATGTACCAGGTCATGCGCGCGACGTGTTCGGGGCCTGCGCCGGCTTCGCGCAACACGGCGAGCGTGTTGTCCAGTGTTTGCGCGAACTGGCCGGCAAAGTCGCGCGCTTCGAATTTTCCATCTGGCGTCCAGCCGATTTGACCGGCGACGAAAACGAGGCGGCCTTCGGCTTCGACGCCGTTGGCGTAGCCTTTCGGACGTGGCCAGCCTTCTGGCAGCAGCGTTTTCATGACGCACTCTTGGTGAAGCGGTTGATGTTCGCACGCAGTTCTTCCGGCCATGGCTCGGATTTCATCGCGTTCAGATCGGTGTAAACGATGGTCTGCTCAAACTTGGCGGCCGGCTTGTCGCTCAGCCGTGCTTCGATCAGCAATTGGCATGAGGACGTGCCTAGGTGCGCCACCGTAAGGCGCATGTCTGCAGTGTCACCCAAGCGTAGCGGCGCTTGGAAATCGCACGCGAATTGCACGGTAGGCACGCCTTTGCGCTGGTCGACGTGCAGCGCCTTGAAGGATTGCCCGAGTTCATCGGCGAACCAGTCTTCGACGAGTCGATTCACCAGCGCGAAAAAGCGCGGGTAGAAAATGATGCCTGCGGGGTCGCAGTCTTCGAAGTGCACCCGCATGGCGCGAGAGAATGTGCTCATGGCCGGCCCTCGCGCAATTTGAAGCGCTGCAGCTTGCCGGTGTTGGTCTTCGGAAGCTCGGCTACGAATTCGATGGCGCGGGGATATTTATAAGGCGCGATAGTCTGTTTGACGTGTTCTTGTAGCGCACGCGCCATGGCTTCGCATGCACTGGCGTCAGGCTTCAACACCACGAAGGCCTTAACGACATTGCCGCGTTCAGCGTCGGGCGCCGCGACGACAGCGGTTTCAGCAACGCTTGGGTGACCGAGCAGCGCGTTCTCCACCTCGGGCGCGGCGATGTTGTAGCCCGCAGAGATGATCATATCGTCGGCGCGGGAAACGAACGTATAGTAGCCGTCGGCGTCGCGCGCATAGACGTCGCCGGTAACGTTCCAGCCGTTGATGACGTAGTTGCGCTGGTGTTCGTCGGCGAGGTAGCGGCACCCCGTTGGTCCCCGCACCGCGAGACGGCCGACGCCTGCGCCTTCAATGGCGGCGTTGTCATCGTCGAACAGTGCGGCTTCGTAGCCTGGCACAGGTTTGCCGGTTGAACCCGGACGAATCTCCTCGCCGCGCGCGGAGATGAAGATGTGGATCATCTCGGTGGCGCCGATGCCGTCAATCAATCGAATGCCGGTGGCGTCGCACCATTGATCCGATGTCGCCTTCGGCAGCGCTTCGCCGGCTGAGACGCACTGGCGCAACGATGCGAGCTTGGGGCCGGCGAATTTCGTCAGCGCACGGTAGCCAGTCGGCGAGGTGAACAGCGTCGTGACCTCGTGTTCGGCGATGGCGTCAGCGAGTGCGTCGAAGCCGGGTTTGGCAGGGATTGCGGTCGCTGCGCCAACGGATGCGGGAAACACGACGGCTGCCCCGAGGCCGAAGGTGAAGGCGAACGGCGCGGTGCTGCAGAAAATGTCATCCGTTTGCGGGCGCAGAACATGGCGGGAGAAGGTTTCGGCCATGGCGGCGACATCGCGATGGAAATGTACGCAGCCTTTAGGTTTGCCGGTGGTGCCGGAAGTGAAGGCGATGAGCGCGGGATCATCGGCGGCGGTCTCGCAGGTCTCGAACAAGCTGTCGGCCTCGAGCAGCCTCGTATCGAGATCGCCGCCAACCCCAAAATAGCTGACCTCGCGCATGCACGGGCTCGCGGCGCGGGCGGCTTCAAACTCGGCGCGCAACGCGCCATCGACGAAGGCGTGCGAGATCTGCGCTTTATTGATGATGATCTGCAGTTCAACGGCGCGCAGCATCGGCATGGTGGCGACGGCGACGCCGCCGGCGCGCAGCACCGCCCACCAGATCGCCAGTGTCATGGCGGTGTTCGGCGCGTGGATCAGTACGCGATTGCCAGGTTGGAATCGCATCTCCCGCGTCAACACGTTGGCGATGCTGTTCACGCGCGCGAGAAGTTCGGCGTAAGTGAGCCTAGCGTCCGCGGCGATGACGGCTGGATGTGCGCCGCGCCCCGACGCTATCGCGCGATCCAGCATGCCGCTGGCGTTGTAGCACGCCGGAAATTGCAGTTCCGGAAGCGTGAACTTGAGCTCCGGCCACAGTTCAGCCGGCGGAAGATTGTCGCGCACGAACGTGTCGGTGTGCGCGCTCACCTCAGTCGCCCTCGAACGTCGGCTTTTGCTTTGATGCGAAGGCGAGATAGGCGCGTTCGAAATCCTTGGTCTGCATACAAATGGCTTGCGCTTGCGCTTCGGATTCCAGCGCCTGCTCGATGGACATATTCCATTCCATGTTGAGCTGGTTCTTGGTCATGGCGTGCGCGAAGGCGGGGCCGTGCGCGAGATCTCGTGCCAGAGTTTGCGCCTCCGCGAGCGGCGTCGCGGTGATGCGGTTGAAGAAGCCCCAAGCGGCGCCTTCCTCGGCGCTCATGCTGCGGCCGGTGAACAGGAGTTCGCTGGCGCGGCCCTGGCCGATGATGCGCGGCAGCACGGCGCACGCGCCCATGTCGCAGCCGGCGAGCCCGACGCGCGTGAACAGAAACGCGGTTTTGGCGTCCG
>DASZWS010000153.1:0-8667 GCA_035546515.1 Vitreimonas sp.
TCGAAGGAAGAACTTGAGCGAGCGCAGACGGAATATGACAACGCGGTGCGCCGTGGTGATCTCGCGCGCGCCTCGGAGCTGAAATACGGGCGTATCCCGCAGCTCGAAAAGCAGATCGCTGACGCCGAGAAGGCGGGCGGCGATGGCGGGCTGGTGAAGGAAGTCGTCGACGCTGAGCAGATCGCGGCAGTGGTGTCCCGCTGGACCGGCGTGCCGGTTGAGAAAATGCTCGAAGGCGAGCGCGCCAAGCTTTTGGCGATGGAAGATCAGCTGCGCCGGCGCGTGGTTGGCCAGGAAACGGCGCTGCGCGCAGTCAGCGATGCGGTGCGGCGCGCGCGCGCGGGACTGCAGGATCCGAACCGGCCAATCGGTTCGTTCATGTTCTTGGGCCCGACAGGGGTCGGCAAAACCGAACTCACCAAGGCGCTCGCCGAATTCCTGTTCGACGATGAACACGCGCTGACGCGTATCGATATGTCGGAATACATGGAAAAGCACTCGGTCTCGCGTCTGATCGGCGCGCCGCCGGGATATGTCGGCTACGAGGAAGGCGGCGCACTGACCGAAGCCGTGCGGCGCCGGCCGTATCAGGTCGTGCTGTTCGACGAAATCGAGAAGGCGCATCCGGATGTGTTCAACGTTCTGCTGCAAGTGCTGGATGATGGACGTTTGACCGACGGCCAAGGGCGCACGGTCGATTTCAAAAACACCATCCTGATCATGACCTCGAACGCCGGTGCGCAATTCCTCGCCGATCAGCCGGAAGGCGCCGACGTCGAGGACGTGCGCAAGCTGGTGATGGATGAAGTGCGGCTACGCTTCCGTCCGGAATTCCTGAACCGCATCGACGAGATCATTCTGTTCAAGCGTTTGGAGCGCGCGCAGATGAGCTCGATCGTCGATATCCAGCTACAGCGGCTGGACAAGCTGTTGGCGACGCGGAACATCACCATGGACTTGGACGCACGCGCGAAGGCGGAGCTTGCCAAGCGCGGCTATGATCCAACCTATGGCGCGCGGCCGCTGAAGCGGGTGATCCAGAAGGATGTGCAGGACCCCTTGGCGCGGCGCATCCTCGAAGGCGCCATCAAGGATGGCGATCGCGTGCGCGTGACGTTCGACGGCAACGATTTCCTGTTTAACGGCGCTGCGGACAAAAAGGCTGCGTAAGTGCGCTATGTCTACCTTTTCGCCGTTGCCGCCTTCATGGTGTTGTTGCTGATTTTCGCGATGGGCAACATGGAGAGCGTCACCGTCGGTTTCTTGGGATGGAACGTCACTGGCCCGCTTTCGCTAGTGATCGTGGCTGTTTACGCGCTTGGCATGGTCAGCGGGGGCAGCGTGTTGTCGTTCCTCCGTCATTCGTTACACCGGGCGACGACGAAGCCTGAGGCGAAGCCGCCGCGGCGCGTCACCGTGCCGCCCGGGGAGTGAATCGACGGAACCGCGTACCGCGCCCTCCGTTGACGCACATGGAATTGAATTTGGGGCGCATCCGTGACTTCGCGAAACGCGAAACCGGATTGCTTGTTGCGGTTTTGCTGGTGGCCTTGGCGCTCTGGGGCTTTCTCCACATCGCCGAAGAGATGGGCGAGGGCGAGACCCGCGGGTTCGACACGTGGTTGCTGCTGGCCATGCGGACCGGCGATCATCATCAGCCGGTTGGACCGGAATGGCTGCCCCTGGTCGCGACCGACATCACTGCGCTCGGCGGGTTCACCGTTCTGACGCTCATCACGGTGCTGGCGGCAGGGTATGTACTCATCACCAAAAAGCTGGCTGACGCGTTGCTTCTGTTGGGCGCTGTGCTGGGCGCCACGGCGCTCAGCGAAGGACTGAAGCTGGGCTATGCGCGACCGCGGCCGGATTTGGTGGCGCACGCAGTTGAAACCATGGGTTCAAGTTTTCCCAGCGGCCACGCAACCTTGTCGGCGGCGGCGTACCTGACCATCGGCGCATTGTTGGCGCGTGGGCAGGAGAAGCGGCGCGTAAAGACTTATATTCATGTGGCCGCAGTATGCATCGCGTTGCTCATTGGCGTGAGCCGCGTGTATCTAGGGGTGCACTGGCCAACGGACGTTTTGGCGGGATGGTGTCTCGGGGCGGCGTGGTCACTTCTGTGCGTAACGTTGGCGGGTTGGCTCCAGCGCGGCGGACGCGCTAAGTCTGGCCCATGAGCATACGCCCCGGCGACGAGATCGACCCGACAGCTTCACCCATCATCGCGGAAATCATGCCTAAGCCGCGAGATCTGGGCGATAATTTCATTGTGCGCCGCGCGCTGCCAGCGATCGAAAAGCGCATGGTTGGGCCATTCGTATTCTGGGACGAATTCGGTCCAGCGCGGTTCGAAGTGGGCAAGGGCATGGATGTGCGCCCGCACCCGCACATCAATCTGGCGACCATCACCTACCTGTTCGATGGCGAGATTTTCCACCGCGATACACTGGGCTCAGCGCAAGCGATCAAGCCAGGCGATGTGAACTGGATGAACGCCGGCAAGGGCATCGCCCATTCGGAACGCACGCGCGCGGAGCTGCGCGCAACCGGCTCGCCGATCGCCGGCATTCAGTCGTGGATCGCGTTGCCGGAGGCGCACGAGGAAAGCGATCCGTTCTTCGTGCACCACGATGAAAGCGCTCTGCCGCTGATCAAAGAGGGGGGCAAGCGCGTGCGCGTAATTGCAGGCGCGCTGTTCGGCAAAGTGTCGCCGGTGAAGACCTTTTCGGACTTGTTCTACGCCGATGTGCGTTTGGACGCGAACGCATCGCTGCCCGTCGACGCCGACCATGAGGAGCGTGGAATTTATCTGGTGTCAGGCGAGATCGACATCGCGGGTGATGTGTTCGCGCCGGGAAGGCTCTTGGTTTTTCGGCCGGGCGATCGGCTGACGGTGACAGCGAAAACGCCAGCGCGTTTCATGCTGCTCGGCGGCGCAAATTTGGGACCGCGGCATCTGTGGTGGAATTTCGTGTCGTCGCGAAAAGAGCGCATCGAACAAGCAAAAGAAGATTGGCGCGCCGGCAGGTTCGGGACGGTGCCCGGCGACGATCACGAATTCATCCCGTTGCCCGAGCACTGACGCGGCGCGCGGCTTCAGCCTGTCGCGCGTGCGCCCGCGCGAACAGGGGCGCGTTCTGCCAGCCAGGAAAGAATAAGCGCAAGCGCCGCTTTCTGGTCGAGATCATTCAAGAGCTCGTGCAAACCTTCAGGGTAAAGCTCCAGGTGTTTGTCGGCGGAACGAATGGCGGCGATGAAGCGCTTGCTGCCTTGCGGATCGGTGGCGCGATCCTTCTCCCCGTGCAGCACCAAGGTGGGCGCGCTCCAGTCTGGATAGCGCTTCCAAGCGGCTTCGGCGACGGCAATGGCAGTGGCGCCAGTTTTCGCGGGGACGCGCGGATCGGAGACCATCGGATCGCTGGTGTAGGCGGCGACCTCTTCGGGAATGCGTGAAAGGCTGGCGGCTTCGATCGGCGGCGCCAGGCGCAGACCGGGTGCGATGGCGGCGAAGACGCCGGCCAAGGCGCGCAAGTGTGGCGGCGCTTGGATCAGCAAAGCCGGCGCACTCAAGATCACACCGGCGACGCCGCTTGGTTCGCCTGTGACGCTGGCGGCGGTGACGAGCCCGCCGAGCGAATGGCCAAACAAGAAGAGAGGGCGCTTTTGCGCGTCGAGCAGACGCCGCGCAGCCTGGTGGTCGCGGACGGCCGCCTTCAGATCGACAACGCCGCGTGCGCCCGTGGAATGGCCGTGGCCCTTCAGGTCAAAGGCATAGACGTCGAAACCGCAGCTGTTGAGCCGCGGGATCAGCGCGGAATAGTGCCTGACATAGCGTCCCGAATATTCGGCGAAGCCATGCGCGAGCAGGACGTTGGCGTGCGCGCCGGGCGTGCGCCAGACAAAGCCGGCGACGTCGCGGCCGATGTCCCACGGTTCTGCAATCGCTTCCGGCATATGCGCCCCCTGCGGGCCCGCATAGAGAACCGGAAAGCGGCGACAATCAAGCGCGCCAGGGGCGGCAGTGACTGACGAACCTCCGACAAACTTCGCGCGTATCGGGCCGGGGCGGAGGGACCCGTGCGCATATCAGTTTTCGTAATCACGATGCTTGTTCTCGCCGGTTGCGCCAGCGCGTCGCGCCATCACGGCGGTTTTGGCGGCGCGGGCGCGGCGTATGGGCCGCGCTACCAAAGGGCGGAGCGCGCGGGTCCGGCGGCAGGCAGCGCCGACGCGGATGCGATCCTGTTTGCGAGCTTTGACACCGATGGCGACCTGCTCATTAGCGCCACGGAACTGGAGGCGGGGATCGCGCGCGAGTTCGCGCGGGCAGACGCTAATCACGATCATGTCGTTAGCCCTGACGAATACCAGGCCTGGAGCCTCCGCGCACTCGGGGGTGCGTTCCCGCCCTACCGCCTCGACGTTGACCGCAACGCCGATGGACAGATCACGTTCGAAGAATTCGCGGCGGAATTCAGAGCCCGGGCGCATCTGGCGACGGGGTCATCGAACACACCGACTTGGTGCATCAGCAGGCGAGTGATGACGACCTTCAGCTGTTGACGCCGCAGGGGGCGGGCGCCGGGGATGCGGGTGACGATAGCCGGCCCCGCCGCCGCCGCTAGCTCCGCGTTAGAATGCGGCTGCCAGCTTTCTCATGACTTTTCGCTTGAGCCGGACCCTAGGTCCGACATGCTAGCTGCGCCGTCGAGGAAGGCAGCCGAGCGATGAAGGTCAGTATTTTCCAGGAAACCGCGGCGGCGGTGGCGAAGCGCTTTGGCGTTACTGTCAAAGCGCTACGCATCTACGAGGACCTCGGCTTGCTCAAGCCAGCGCGTACGGTTTCGGGTTGGCGCATCTACCGTCAGCCGGAGCTGGAGCAGCTGTCGGCGATTTTGGCGCTGAAGCAGCTTGGCATGCCGTTGAAGCGTATTGGCGAACTGATGCGCGGCGCGGGTGATCTGGCGACGGCCCTGGCGATGCAGGAGGCCGCGCTGGTTGAAGCCAAGACCGAGGCCGAACAGGCGCTTGCGCTCGTGCGTACTGCGCGCGCCAAACTCGCAGAGAAGCGCACGCTTTCGCCGGATGAGCTTGGAAAACTGGTGCGGAGCACGGCGATGTCGGAGTTCAGATGGAACGAGAAGATGGAAGTGCTGGCGCGCAAGCACTTCACCGCCGAGCAGTTACAGGAGTTCCGTGCGCGCAAGTTCACATCCGTAGATCAAGCGCGGGTGAGCGCTGCGTGGAGCGCGATCTTCGCGGATATCGCCGCGCTCGGCCCTGATCCCGATCCGGCCGGCGACAAGGCGCTCGATTTGGCGCGGCGCGCGGATGCGTTGCTCGGAGAATTCTCAGGCGGTGATCCGAAGCTCTTGCAGGCGGCGAGTAAAATGAACCTGGAAGCGTTCGCCGATCCAGAGCTAGCGACGCGCATGCCGGCGCCGGTCTCGCATTTTGTGTTCGTGAACAAGGCGATCGCGGAACTTCGCAAACGCGGTGAAGCGGTGGTCTGCGGCGCCGACAAAGCGAATTAACCATACCAAGCGTGCATGCAGCCGCTTGACGTCCATTCCCATCGTGAAACAGTGGGCGCCCGGCGTGGGAGGACCACGCCGTCATAAGCCAGAAGCGGCGCTGCCGTTTCATACGTTGGCGCCGCCCGTTTCCAAGGGAGATGAGCGCCAATGGCTACGAGCAAATCGACAAACGTGGTGAGGGCAGTCGCCGTCGTCGGTCCGACCGGGGCGGGCAAGACGGCGTTGACACAAGCTCTGGCATCAGCCGCCTCGGGCGGATCGGGCGCAGTCCCGACCGCGGCGGGCCAGTCCACCGAAACCACCTTCACCGCGATCGACTTCATGGGCGACCACTATGCGCTGATCGATGCGCCGGGCGCCGTGGATTTTCAGGCTGATTCTGACTACGCGCTGCCGGCAGTGGATTTGGCGATCGTCGTCGCCGATCCCGATCCGGAAAAAGCGGTTCTGGTGCAGCCATTTCTCAAGGCGCTGGAAGATCTGCAAATTCCCCACGCGCTGTTCATCAACAAGATCGACTCCGCGCGCGGCCGCATTCGCGATCTGCTGGAAGCGCTGCAGCCGGTGAGCAACGTGCCTTTGGTGGCGCGCCAAATTCCGATCTGGGAAAATGACAAGGTTTCAGGCTTCGTCGATCTCGCGCTTGAACGCGCCTATCACTATGAGCCCGGCAAGCCGTCCCAGGTGATCGACATTCCCAAGGATTTGAACGAACGCGAAACCGAGGCGCGTTTCCACATGCTGGAACAGCTCGCCGATTTCGATGACGCGCTGATGGAGAAATTGCTCTCCGACGTCACGCCGGAGCGCGATCTTGTTTATGCCGATCTGGTGCGCGAAACGCGCGAAGGCGTGATCGTGCCAGTGTTTTTTGGCTCAACCGCGCAGGGTAATGGCGTGCGGCGGCTGTTGAAGGCGCTACGGCACGATACGCCGGCGCCCAAAGTCGCGGCCGAACGCTTAGGTCTTGATGGCGCCGGCGTTTACGTGATGCGGATTTCACACGCCGGGCAGGCGGGCAAACTCGCTTATTCGCGTGTGTTCGGCAAAGCACTGAGCGAAAGCGATCAGCTGACGCTAAGCGATAGCTCAAACGGCCGCCCCGCTGCGATGTTTGCGGTGCAGGGTGCGCAGACCAAGAAGATTTCTTCCGCACCGGAAGGCGACGTGATCGCCATCGGCAAGCTTGATCCAGTCGCCGCCGGCGATCTGCTTTCCTCTGGCGGTGGCGCGCAGAAGATCAAGCTCAATTTTGCAAAGCGCTATCCTGTCTATCAGCTCGCCATCGCCACCAAGGATCGCAAAGACGACGTGCGGCTCTCCGGCGCATTGCAGAAGCTGGTGGAAGAGGACGCGGGCCTCGCGGTGCTTCACGACCAGACGACGCACGAAATCCTGCTCCAGGGGCAGGGCGAACCGCATCTGCGCACAGTCCTTGAGCGACTTAAAGCACGCTACGGCGTGGATGTTTCAACCACGCGACCGTCGACGCCGTATCAGGAAACAATCCGCAAGAACGCCGAGAAACGCGGCCGCCACAAAAAGCAAACTGGCGGCCACGGCCAGTTCGGCGATTGCGTCATTCAGGTTGCGCCGCAGGCACGCGGCAAAGGCTTCGCGTTCGTTGACAAGATCACCGGCGGGGCCATTCCGCGGCAATGGATTCCGGCGGTTGAGGCCGGCGTCAAAGACGCGATGACGCGTGGGCCGATCGGGTTTCCGGTCGTAGATGTGTCGGTGACGCTGATCGACGGTTCGTACCACGATGTCGATTCAAGCGAGCACTCATTCCAGATGGCCGGCCGCCTCGGCATGCACGAAGCTTTGGCGGTGTGCGATCCAGTGGTGCTGGAGCCGATCGAGAAGCTGACGATCTACACGCCGAACTCTGGCACGCCGAAGATCAACTCCGCCGTCTCCTCCCACAACGGCCAGATTCTTGGCTTCTCGGCCCGCGAAGGCTGGCCTGGCTGGGATAAAGTAGAGGTGTATCTGCCGCACAGTGAGCGGCAGAATTTCATTATCGAGCTGCGCTCGCTCACCCAAGGCTTAGCGACGTTCGAGGCGGAGTTCGATCACATGGTCGAGCTGAGCGGTCGCCGCGCTGAGGAAGCCGCAAAGAAGGCGCAGCCACAGGGCGCCTCGGCTTAGCGCGGCATCAGCACCAATTGCGTCTGCGTTACGAGCGCCACGGGCTTGCCGTCGGCGCTCGTAATTTTTGTGGTCCAAACGCTGGTGGTGCGGCCCACATGAACAGGCGTGGCCTCACCGCGCACGGTTGTGCCCAGCGCTGCACCGCCGAGGAAATTGGTTTTGCTTTCCAGCGTCGTGGTGGCGCTTGCGCCTTGAGGCAGCGCCATGAAGCCGCCGATGCCCCCGAGTGTGTCGGCAAACGCCATCATCGCGCCGCCATGCATGCGCCCGCCCGTGGTACAGAGATCTTCACGTACGACCAGCTCAGCGACGACCCGCTCGGCGGAAGCCTCAAGCACATTGACGCCCATCAGTTTCGAGAAGGGCATGTGGTCGGCGAGGCTTTTCATGCGGAAGGCTCCGGTTTGAGCGCGAGACGGCGGCTATCATACGCAGAATAGAGGCAAGCAGCGACGATCAGTCCTGCGCCAAAGAAAATCGAGATGCGCGGCGTCTCGTGAAAAATCACGAAGCCCATAAACGTCGCCCACAGGAGCTCGGTATAATGGATGGGCGCCAGCTGTTGCGCCTCTGCATGTGCGTAGGCGCGTGACAACAGGTACATGAAAATCGCCGCGAGCGCACCAAGCAGCAAGAACGCCCACCATTGCTCCCAATGCGGCGGCGCCGACAGCAGAATAGCGGGCGGCCCGAGGAAGAGGCCCGGCATCAGACTTGAGAGCAGGCCGACGATGATTGGCCCGTCTTTCTTGGCGCGGTCGCGCAGCAGCACCATGGCGACGGAGAATGTCACCGCCGAAAATACCACCGACGCCACGCCCCAGGCGTGCAGCGGCGACGAGGTTACGCTGGGCGCGCCGATCATAGCCACCAGCACGCCAGCGAAGCCGATCAACGCCGCGATCATACTGCTCGGCCGGACGTGTTCGCCGATCATGGCCTTGGCGACGAACGGGACCATGAGGGGGTAAATGAA
>DASZWS010000154.1:0-3580 GCA_035546515.1 Vitreimonas sp.
GATGGGCTGGAGGATGAGGCTGGGAAGCCGCGCGTTCTCCAATCCGGCCTCGATATTGAACGCGACTTTGAGCTTGTCGTCGAAGCGCGTGCGCTCGATCTGGAGGTATTTCCGCTGCGCTTCCAACTCGGCGGAAAGCGCGGCCAATTCAGTCGGCTGCCGATCAAGCGAATAGCGCAGAAAGCCGGCAAGCTGCAGCAGCATGCTCTCGGCCTGCTCGTTGCGCTTCTCCAGCACCAGCGTCGAAATCGCGTTCAGGGTGTTGAACAGGAAATGCGGATTGATCTGGTAGTGCAGCATGCGCAGCTGCGCGTCGTAAGCAAGCGACTGCGCGCGCGACACCGCGCGCGCCTGCGCCATGGTTTCGAAGTGATACCCCAGCAGCGCTTGCGTGAGCCCCCACAGCGGCAACGCCCAACCGAATTGAAAGAGGTAGCTCACAAATGGATAGGGTTGCACAGACTGGTGCGCCAACTGATGCGGCCAGAACTGCTCAGCGTATTGCGTCAACGGCGACAGCCCGATCGCACCAAGCACGAGCATCAAATTGCGCGCCCAATTCGATTGGTTCGCGCGCGGGCCCGCAATTACCGAAAGCAACAAACCGGTGAGCGCCGCGTACGTCGCGACGACGAGCAGTCGGTTGACGAAATATGGAAAATCTTGGGGGTTGTCGGGCGGGGTCGCGGCGGCCGCCGCGGTTCGGACCACGAAGTACGCCAGCCAGAACGCCGCGTGCGCGCCCCAACGGGTCCAAGCGGGGCGATCGAGCAGGCCTTTCGGCGCGCCCGCGCCCTCCGCGCTCGCTCCCACGTCTCGCGTCATCACCGCGACAATACCCAATCCGCCTTTGGGATGTGTATCGCTCATGGCAGCGCGGGCCCGTTCGTCGCGTGATTTTGTCGCTTCGTCGTGCGCCGCGCGAAAAACATTTCGTGATCGTCCGCTTCCGCCCCGTTGGGCATCACGCGGCCGCAGGCGACCCGGTTTTGGCGGGGATCGCAAGCTCGAAAGCGTATTCAGCGAACACGGTTTCCAAAGGCGCGACAGCAAGGAGAGCGCGCTTCGCCGCCATCGAAATTTGACCGGCAAATCCCTTGCGCGGCTTCTTGAGCAACGGCCAACGCAAGCCTGTGATCTCAAGCCCGGCCCGGTGCGCCAGTTCGTGCATCGTCGAGACGGAAAGCCAGCGCGTATGCTCGAGATTGGCCATCACGTAACGCGTGCCGCGCTCCCCGCGCTTCTGGCGCACGCGCGGCGCGAACGGGTTTGGCGTGGTGACGAGAATGCGTCCATCGGCCCGCAAATGCCGCTTCGCAAATGCGAGCAAGGCAACCGGGTCATTCACGTGCTCGATGACGTCGCCCATGAAAACGCGATCGAAGCGTTCGCCGAGGTCGGCGTCACTGGTCGCGTCGACAAAGCGGAAGTCGTAGCCTTTTGAATTGTAATAGTCGCAATTCTCTTTGCTGATGTCGGCGGCGACGGCCTTCTTGGCCACCTTCGCCATCAGGCCATGCTCCCAGCCGCCGAGAATTTCCTTCTGCGTGTGTCCCGCTGCGCCGATGTCGAGCAAATCCTTATCGCGCGCGAAATCGATGATCATCTCGCGGCGCGACGTCTCTTCCACGCGCGTCACTGAGCGCAGGAACTGATCCATGCGCCGCGCGGCGTCGCGATTGTTGGGATCGCTCGTGTCAACGCGCCAATCATACATGAGCAGGTTCAGTCTCTCTCACCGCGCGCATCGCGTCCTGCAAGCCGTTCCAAAAGGCGCGCGGCCCAAAGCGGCCAGGCAAGTCCTTACGTCCACGTTCGGCCTTCGCACGCAAGCCATCCAGATTGGCGACCGCATTGTCGAGCAACAACGCAAGCGCCGCCGCGTCGCCTTTCGGGAATAGGTCTCCATAGGCGCCGTCCGCGAGCGCGTAGGCGTTGCCCGGAATATTGCTTGCGACCGTCGGAATCCCGCGCGCTTGCGCTTCCAGCAGCAACCACGGCAGCCCCTCCCACAACGAGGGCAACACCAACACGTCGTTGTGCGTGAAATCTTCCAAAGGTGATGGCTTCCAGCCCGGAAAGGTCGCGCGCACGCCCATGCTGTCGAGCGCGCGTTTCATATCCGCCTCCAGCGGACCGGCGCCAATGAAGCGAAACTCCGGCTTTGGATTGGCGTGCATCATGCTGGCGGCGAGCACGAAGGTCATCGGATCTTTGTCGGGAATGAAGCGCGCAGCGAGATTTACGCGCAGCGGACCATCGCCAAACGCCGCAGACGGCGGCGGATCCATCATGAACGGATGCCCGAGCAAGAATGTCCGCGCACGCGAGCCTTCAAGCTCCCGCGTCACGCGGGCGTGTTGTTCCGGATTGAGGGTAACGACGATATCGGCGTCGCGCTTGTGCTTGGTTTTGTCCGAGTGGCAGCGCGTCATGATGACGGCCTTCGGAAACATGCGGCGCACCGATTTGAGCGCGAGGTCGCTATGCACCATCGCAAAATCGGGACTTTGACCGCCGCCGGCTTTGTGAATTGCCTTCGTGAGCGACAGGCGATCGAACGAAACCGGAAAGAACGGCGACGTTAGCGACGCCGGCGCATCGACGACGCGCACGCCGCCCTCGCGCAAACGTTGCGCGCCCGGGCCGCGATAGAGGCAAGCCGAGTCAACACCAACCGCATCGAACATGCGCGCGTAATGAAACAGCGACGTGAACACGCCGCCCTGTCCCTTCATCACCGCGGTCTGCAGTGCGTACATCGCCTCTCACAGCTCCCCGCTTGCCTATAACGGTTTTGCAAGGCGCAACCAACGCCATGCCTGCGCTGCGTACGGGCGAACAGAAAAGCAAAAAGCCCGGCGTCGCCGCCGGGCTTTTGTGTTTGGGTGCGGGAGTAGGATTTGAACCTACGACCTTCAGGTTATGAGCCTGACGAGCTACCGGGCTGCTCCATCCCGCGTCAAACCGAACTCCAGATACGCAAACGGCCGCGAAAAGTCCGCGGCCGAGTACGTCACGGCCGAAGCCGCCATTGTGATTGAGGGTTCTTTGGACTCTTTTTCACACGCGCGTCGTGCAGACCCGGCAACGACCTACTCTCCCGTGCCTTAAGACACAGTACCATCGGCCCTGGGGGACTTAACGACTGAGTTCGGGATGGGATCAGGTGGGGACCCCCCGGCATAGCCGCCAGGTCGGCGCGACGCGCGCATTTCGGCAATCGGCACCCGGCAATAGGCAGTCGGAATAAGCATCCGATTGCCGACTGCCGATCTGGCGACTGCCGAGACATTGTCTGTTGCGTTCAATTTTCACGGAATTTGCTTTGCGTAGTCTTGGTGTTTGGCGACGCAGTCGTCGCCGTGCATGAACATGATCGTTCAAGCCGTTCGAGCGATTAGTACCAGTCAGCTTCAAGCCTCACGGCTCTTCCACCCCTGGCCTATCAACGTGCTGGTCTAGCACGGCTCTCGAGGGAAACCTGGTTTTGAGGGGGATTTCACGCTTAGATGCTTTCAGCGTTTATTCCGTCCGCACTTAGCTACCCAGCTGCGCCATTGGCATGACGACTGGTGCA
>DASZWS010000155.1:0-7436 GCA_035546515.1 Vitreimonas sp.
CAGAAGCGCCGCTAAATCCGTCGGCGCGTGTTACGCTCATGCGCAGCACGCGATTGAACTGTGTTTGAAAGCACTGCCGATCGACTTGGGCGCCGTTGGCGCCGACGCCCTGCCAGCAAGATCCCGCGAGCGTGGACACCCAGCCAAGATTGGTTTGCGCTTGGGTCTCCGGCGCGACCAGCAACGCAACGCCCACAGCGGCAGCAAACAGAAGCTTCATCGGTCCCCCACGCTTCGGTAAGGGGAAGCTACAATTCCGGCGCTCCGAAAGCGAGCCTCTAGGGGCTATCCGCCGGAACAATGGGCAGCGATCCAGACTTCCACCTGCGGCAGGCGGTCATGGATGGTCGCCGCCCGGAGGCGTATCGAGGCCTCCGCGCCGACAAGCTCTTCGCGGACGCTGGCCGGAAAGCTGCGCCCGTAGGTTTCCAACGCCTGGACCATCGCCGGATCGCCGCTTGCCGAGGCGATGCCGATCGGAAAAGCGATGCGGATGGGCGGTTCCAGCCAGGTCTCGATCTGGGCGCGATGCGCCACGACAAAATCCCAGACCAGCTTGTTGTGATCGCTTGCCATGCTGCTGATGACCGTTGCGCGGATTTGCTGGGGAACGGTGTCAGTCAGCATCAGATCGAGGGTCCGCTGCGCCAACGCGGGATCGTGCACCTGCGCCACGATCAGCCAGAGGCGCCGCTGTTCGACGAAGTCGTTGGCGGCGCGCGCTTGGGCCACGAGCTTATCGTATTGCGCGGGCGTGGCGTTGTAGGCGTAAACGCCAAGCGTCGTGTCGCGGATCGCGGCGGGCAGTGCGCTGCGGTCGCGCGCCGAGGCGTCGACACGCCGGCGCGCTTCGGCGATCACGGCCTGGTCACCGAGCGTTCCCAATGCGGAGATAACCTCGTCGCGCAAGCTGGTTTCGTTCGGCGCCTCGTTGGCGCGCGGCGTCCAGCCAACCCGGGCCATCAGCGGCTGCAGCGTCGCGCGGCCCCAATCGCGCACCGCGGCTTCGGACGGACGGCCTTCAGCGTAGCTATTCAGCGCAACCACCGAGCTCACGTTGTCGCTGGCGACCAATGGGTCGGCGTTGGCGGGTACGCGGCTCATCAAATCTAGATAGGCCGAGAAAGGCGCGTCGCCGCTGCGTGCGAAGGCCCAGTAATCCAGCAACGTGCCGAGCTGGTCGTCGGCGCTGAGCTGCGTGAAATTCTGCTCAAGCGCTTGCAGATTGGCTTGGTCGTAAAGCACGCGGAAATAGGCGCTGCGCCCGGCGTTGAGGATGTAACCGCCACAGCCCGGCAAGTTGATCGACGCTTGCGCGCGCGCTGGCACGACGCTGCGCACGGGTTGTCCGCCAAGACGCTGCGCCACCATCGGGATCGCCCAGAGCGTGTTGGTGCGCGCGGAATCGTCGAGCGCGAAACGCTTTTGCGAAACAGCGATCGTGTCGCCGCCGCTGCCTTGCGCGTTGCAGGCGCCGCCGGCGGCGCGGACGATCGGGTAGCCTGGCTGGTTGGTGAAGCCTTGGGCGATATCCATCACCGGCTGACCGGACGCCGCTTGCACCGCGCTCCACAGATCGGCGGTGACCGAATTTCCGTACTTGTGAGCGACGAGATAGTTGTGCACGCCGGTGCGGAACGCGTCTTCGCCGACATAGGCTTCGATCATGCGAATGACGGCGAGGCCTTTGTCGTAGGTGATGCCATCGAACGCCTGATTGGCTTCATCGATGGTGTTCACTTGGCGCACCACGGGATGGGTGCCGTCGCGGGCGTCGAGATTCATAACGTTGGCGGTCCCGCCGGAGAGTTGCTGCAGCCATGGGCGCCAATCGGGATGCAGATGTTCAGTGGCCTTCGAGGCCATCCAGGAGGCAAAGCCCTCGTTGAGCCAGAGATCGTCCCACCACTGCATGGTGACGAGATCGCCGAACCATTGGTGCGCAATTTCGTGCGCGACATCGCCGAACACGGTTTCGCGCTCAGCTTCGCCTGAATTTTCGTCGAGCAGCAGATATTGGTCGAAATAAAGAATGGCGCCCCAATTTTCCATCGCCGCAAAGCCGCCGCCGGCGCCAGGCGCGCCGATCATGTCGAGTTTCGGCAGCGGGTAGGGAATGCCGAAATACTGGTTGTAGTAGTGCACGACATCGGCGGCCGATTGCAGCGCGAAGCGGCCGCGCTCGCCGGCGCCGCGACGAGTAATGACGCCGATCTCAACACCATCGACATTGGTGGTGATGCGGTCGATGTCGCCGACGCCGACGAATACGAGGTAACTCGCCATCGGCGGCGTGTCGGCGAAATGCGTGCGCGTGCGGCCGCCGTCGAGTTGCTCGGTCGAGGTCGCCGGCATGTTGGAGATGGCGTGCTGGCCCTGCGGCGCGGTTACCGTGAGCGAAAACACGGCGCGGCGATTGGGCTGGTCCCACATCGGCGCCAGCCGGCGCGCATCACTTGGCTCGAACTGGGTGATGAGCATGTGCTGCTCATGGCCGTTCACGTTGTACTTGGTGCGGAAGAGGCCGTAGGCGCCGTCGTAGATTTTGCCGCTATAGACGATGTGAATGTGATGCGTGCCGGCCTGCAGCGGTTGCGCTGGGGTTAGCGTCAGGCGTTGAGCTTGTGCGTCCACCTTTACCGTCGCGGGCGCGGTATCGATCGTTGCCTGCGTGATGGTGAGATCGGCGGCGTTGAGCACGACGTTCGTCAGCGGCTGCTGATTTTGGACGGTGATGGTTTCTTCGCCGGCGAAGGTGCTGGCCGCATCGTTCGGGTCGATGGAAATTTCGTAGCGCGAGGGGATGGCCCCTTCGGCAATCCATTCTCGCTGGCTCGCTTGTGACTTGGCGCACGAACCTGCGAGCGCGACGGCGAACACGAGCGCCAGGCCGGTCAGCGAAGAACGAAATTTCATAACCACCTCAATGTCGGGCGAGTAACGAATGCCAAGCCGCCAAGGCAATCGCTTTGCGCCGGATGCCCGGCACAGTCGGCGAACGAACGTTGTGAGTTCCGGTCAGGAACCGGAAATCCAGGCCGATCCCTATCCGTTCTATGGCCGCTGAAGCCCCCTCCTGCGGATTTCGAGGCGGCGGCGCATCCGTTTGTCGCGTCAACTGCATCACTGGCAGGTGAGCGCCTGTGCGCTCCGCGCCTTATCGGATATCGATAAGGACATGCCTGGGGATCTCAACTTGAGCTTAGCGCTCTCCACCCTCCTGTTCGAATGGCGCCGGTACATGGCTGCCATCGTCGCCCTGGCTTCGGCGGGGGTGCTGGTGCTTGGCATGTCGGGCCTCTTCGTGGGCCTGATCAGCGGCTACACGGCCACCATCGACCGGTCGCGCGCCGACATCATGGTGCTACCGCCCAACGCCAAGTCGCTGAACAATTCCGGCGGGATGCCGGCGCGCATCTTGCCGCTGGTTTACATGAACCCCAGCGTCACCGAGGTGCGCGACCTCGACGGCGATGGCGGCCGCTTCTACGGCCCCGGCCGCCACGATCCGGAATATGTGCAGGCCTCGGTGGTCGATCCGATCCCGGGCGCGGTGACGCTGCCGGTGGATTTTTCCGAGCAAGTGCGCGAAGCGCTTTCAGTCCCGTACAATATCGCCGTCGATAAGACCGCGCTGAAGAAGCTCGGCATCGAACTCGGCAGCGAAGCGACGTTTAACGGCCATGTCGTCCGCGTTGCGGCGATCCTGCAGAACTATCCCAACTTCGACAGCCCCAACATTATCATGTCGCGCCAGACCTTGCGCGAGATGGGCCGCGCCAACACAACCCGCATCGGGCCGCTGTTGGTGCGCACGCGCACGAATGATCCGAAGCAAGTGCAGGCGGTTGTCGACCAGTTGAACGCGGTTGCTGATGGCCAGTATCGCGCCTGGACGCGCCCGGCGCTGCGCGCAGCAACACTCGACGACTTCCTCAATCAGTCGATCATCGCGCTGTTCATGTGGGCGGCTACCGTGCTCGGATTGCTGGTCGGCATTATGATCACCTGGCAGACCTTGCGCGGCGCCATTCTCGCCAACATCAAGGAACTCGCTTCCTTGCGCGCGCTTGGCGTCTCGATGGGCAGTTTGCGGCTCATTGTCATGGAGCTGTCGTTCTGGGTGGGCATCGCCGGGCTGTTCTTTACTGCCGGTCTCATCCTGTTGATTTGGTTCCTTGCCTCTCTGGGCGGCGTGCCGTTCGGCTTCATGATGAGTTGGATCATCACCTGCGCGATCATGCTGATGATCATCGCACTCGCCTCGGGCTTCTTCTCGCTCGGTGTCCTCAAGAAAAGTCAACCTGCGGATTTGCTGCGATGACCGCTTACGCCATCTCCGCTCAAGGCATCGAAAAGAGCTTCAAGACCGGCAAGCTCAAAACGCCGGTTCTCAAAGGTGTCGACCTGCGCGTGCAGCAGGGCGAGATTTGCTTGGTGATGGGCCCGTCAGGCTCAGGCAAATCGACCTTGCTGGCGACGATTTCCGGCTTGCTGAAGCCAGATAGCGGCAGCGTCGATGCGCTGGACCAGAATCTCTGGAAGCTGTCGAAATCGAAGATCGACAAATTCCGGCTCGATCATTGCGGCTTCATCTTCCAGGGCTTCAACCTGTTCGGCGCGCTAACGGCGCGCCAGCAAGTCGAGACCGTGCTGAAATACGCCGGCTTCAAGAAGGAAGAGATCGGCGGCATCGCCGAAACGGCGCTTGGCGAAGTTGGACTTTCAAAGCTTCTGAAAAAGCGTCCGGAAGAACTCTCCGGCGGCGAGAAGCAACGCGTCGCTATTGCGCGCGCGCTGGCGAAGTCGCCGAAGCTGATCTTCGCTGATGAACCGACTTCCGCGCTTGATGGTGAAAATGGCGCCAATGTCATGGCGCTGTTGCGCCGCTCCGCCAAAAGCCATGGCGCGAGCGTGTTGTGCGTGACCCACGATGTGCGCCTGGCGTCGTACGCCGACCGCATCATCACCATCGAAGACGGCCACATTCTTTCGCAGAACGCAGACCCTGCGTCTTTCAAAGGCATCCACTGATGCAACGGGAACTGATCATGACCAGCGCCATGAAAAATACGCTCCGCGCCGTCGCCGCTTCGGCGCTCATTGTCGGCGCAGGGCTTGGGCTTGCCTCCTGCGGCAATGCCGGTGCGGATACATCCGAGAAGCAAAAAGCCGCCAACGCGCAGGCCGAAGCGGCCTCGCCTTACGCCGCCATCGCTGCGGGCAAGGTCGATGTTGAAGGCGGGCTCGTGGACATCGCCGCACGTCAGGCTGGCATCGTCACCGAAGTGATGGTGGAAGAGGGGGCCGAGGTGCATCGCGGCGACATCCTCGCGCGCCTGGACGACGAGCAATATCGTCTGCAGCGCGGCCAGTCGGCGGCGACACTGCAGCAGGCGCAGGCGCAACTGATCGCCTATCAAACCGCACTGGGCGCCGCGCAACGCAACGAGTCGCGCACCGAACAATTGGCGGCGCAGAATTTCGTTTCGCCGCAAGCGGTGGAGAATGCGCGCGACGCGGTGCGCAGCGCCCAATCGCAAGTTGACGTACAGAGCGCCAACATCGCCGCCGCCCGCGCGACGTTGGCGGAATCCAACTACTCGGTTGAGCAAAGCATCGTGCGCGCGCCGGCAGACGGCCGCATCGTGCGCCGCTATGCCAACCCCGGGATGGGCGCGTCGACCTTGAACGTCACGCCGATGTTCCAGCTGCAGCCCCATGCTGCGCGCATCGTCCGCGCCGAACTGGAGGAGCGTTCGCTGACGCAGGTGCATCCGGGGATGCGCGTCGAGATCGTGCCCGAGGCAGACCAGTCGCGGTCATATCCGGGCGCAGTGCTGCGCATCGCCCAGGTGTTCGGGGCCCGCAAATTGTCTACTGACGATCCGTCGCAGCAGACCGACGAGCGCGTTGTCGAAGTCGTGGTCGATGCGCAAAACGCACCGGTGCTGGTGGGCCAGCGTGTATTGGTGAAGTTCGTGAAGGACGGGGCCCATCCGCAAGCCCATCCCGCCGCGCCTGCGACAGCCTCGAACGGCCAGGGCGGGTAACCGGCTCTACCGAGAAAGGGCGGCAGGTGCTACATTGCTCGTATGAGCAACTCGATCACGCTGCCCCCAGACCTCGCCGCGAAGGTGGAAGAGCGCGTCGCTTCCGGCGAAGCCGACAACGCTGTCGAGGTTATTCGTGCGGGTCTAGCGGCGCTCGAGGCCGACGAAGTGCGGCGGTTTGAGGCGCTTCGGGCGAAGATTGAGCGATCGATTTCCGATCCTCGTCCGTCGATCCCGGCCGACGACGTATTCGCCGAAATTCTAAATGGTCTTGACGCTGAAACGCACGAGTAAGCAGAGGTCTGCGCAGTTTGTCGGAGCGGCCATATCTCATTTTTTACCGCTTGGAGGAGCGCGACGTAGCGATTGTTGCAATCGTCCACGGCGCACGCGACATTTCGTCGGCGCTGGGAGCGCGGCTGCAAAAAGACTACGGCTGAATGCTGTTCTACACGCATCCCTCCATGCTTCGCCACGAACCGCCGCGCGGGCATGCGGAGCATGCGGGGCGTCTCAAGGCTGTCCTCGATGGACTTGAAGGCATGCACCTCGATCGCCGCGAAGCGCCGCTTGCGGATCGCGTCGCGCTCGAACGCGTGCATCCGCGCGACTATATCGATCAGCTCGACGATGCGTTTTCGAGAACCAGTAGCGGCATCGTCCAACTTGATCCGGATACATTCATCTCCGCCGGCTCGCGCGAAGCCGCCTACCGCGCCGCCGGCGCGTGTGTGGCCGCGGTCGACGCTGTGCTTGGTGGCGAAGACGACATGGCGTTTTGCGCGGTGCGTCCGCCGGGCCATCACGCTGAGCCACAACAGCCGATGGGATTCTGTCTCTTCAACAATGTCGCCATCGCCGCCAAGCATGCGCTTGCCGCGCATGACCTGCGCCGCGTCGCCATCGTCGATTTCGACGTGCATCACGGCAACGGCAGCCAAACGGTCGCTGAGCAGGATGCGCGGATCTTCTTCGCGTCGACACACCAATCGCCGCTCTATCCCGGCACCGGGGCTGCCTACGAGCACGGCCTCGACAACAACGTCGTGAATGCGCCTTTACCAGCCGGCGCCGGCAGCGCGTTGTGGCGCCAGACTATGGAAAGCAAAGTTCTGCCGGCTGTGGACGCGTTCGCCCCGGAACTGATCCTAGTTTCAGCCGGTTTTGACGCTCACAAGGCCGATCCGCTGGCTCAGATGGAACTCGATGAAGCCGATTTCGCCTGGGCCGCGAGTGAGCTGAGGAAGCTTTCATTACGGCACTGCAAGGGCAAACTTGTCTCGACTCTGGAGGGCGGCTACGACTTGGGCGCGCTCTCGCGGTCGGCAGCCGCCTATGTGGGAGCGCTCCAGCGCGACTAGACCCGCTCACGGGGAGAGGGCG
>DASZWS010000156.1:0-1960 GCA_035546515.1 Vitreimonas sp.
AATCCGTGAGCGTCAGGCGAGCGACGGAGAGCTGATGACTCATTTTGCTCCCCCGTTCGCGGGGGAGCTGTCAGCGAAGCTGACTGAGGGGGGATGGCGCCAAGACGCCGGATGTACACCCTCCGGCTCGCTTCGCTCGCCACCTCCCCCGCTGGCGGGGGAGGACATCCTCATTGTTAAACCCGTAGCGGCATCAGCACGTAGAGCGCCTGATCGTCGGCTTCATCGCGCACCAGAGTTGGTGATCCAGAATCCGCCAGTTCGAACAACGCCTCTTCGCCTTCGATCTGCTGGGCGACGTCCATGAGATATTTGGCGTTGAAGCCGATCTCCATGGCGTCGTCCTTGTATTCCGCGGGCAGATCTTCTGTGGCGACGCCGGCGTCGGGGTTGTTGACGGTGAGCGTCATCTTGCCCTTCTCAAGCGCCAGCCGCACCGAGCGCGAACGCTCCGCCGACACCGTCGCCACGCGATCGACGGCTTCGGAGAACGCCTTGTTGTCGATCTTCAGCTTCTTGGAATTGTTCTTGGGAATCACACGCGCGTACTCGGGGAACGAGCCGTCGATCAGTTTCGACGTCAGCACCGCATCACCCAACGCGAAGCGAATCTTTTGCGGCGACACGGCGATCTCCACCATGTCCGACGCATCGTCGAGCAGGCGCTTCAGCTCGCCGATGGTTTTGCGCGGTACGATCACGCCCGGCATACCCTTGGCGCCCTTCGGCGCAGGCGCGTCGGCCAACGCCAAGCGGTGACCGTCGGTCGCGACAGCGCGCAGCACCTCTGCGCCTTCAGCGTTGGTGGCCGTGTGCATGAAAATGCCGTTGAGATAGTAGCGCGTCTCTTCCGTCGAAATCGCGAACCGTGTCTTGTCGATCAGTCGGCCAAGGTCAGTGGGCTCAACTTCGAACTTGGTTTCAAATCCATCCGACGGCATCGACGGGAAATCGCCGGCCGGCAGGATCGGCAAATGCAGACGCGACTTGCCCGCGGAAATGAACAGCCGTGGATCGTCGCCCGAGACTTCCAGTTTGACCGGCGCGCCTTCCGGCAACTTGCGCACGAAGTCATAGAGATAGTTCGCCGGCGCCGTGGTCTGGCCGCCGCGTTCAACTTCCGCAGGCGCGGCTTCTGAAATCTCGATGTCGAGGTCGGTCGCCGTGAGCTTCAATGCGTCGCCCTGCGCCGACATCAGCACGTTGGAGAGGATGGGAATCGTGTTTCGCCGTTCGACGACGCTTTGCACGTGATTGAGCGCTTTCAAGAGCGCCGAGCGCTCGATGGTCAGCCGCATTGCCTCATCCTGAGCCGCCGGCGCCGCAAAATCTGGAACCGGAAAATAAATCACCCCCGCACGGGCCCCGAGTCGCGGCCCTTGCGGGGGTGAGAAACTAGCAGAACCGACGCGTTCCCCAAGCTCAATTTACAAGCTGTGGGGCGCCGCGCCTGGCCTGTGCGCCAGACTTAGGGCTCGCGGCGGATCGCGCGCATGACATTTTCGATTTCCGCCTTCACCACCGGGTCTTGCTCGACCAAGGCGGCGATGCGGTCACGCGCATACATGATGGTGGTGTGATCGAATCCGCCAAACCGCTGGCCGATATCCGGCAGCGAGGCGTGCGTCATCCGGCAGGCAAGGTACATGGCCGTTTGCCGAGGCCGCGCGATCGCGTGGCGGCGCGTGCGCTCCAGCAATTGCTGTACGGTCATGCCGTAGTGTCGCGCGACAACCTTTTGCACGAGCTGCACGGTAATGCGCCGCTCGGCGGCATCCGACAATTTGCTCTGCAGTGCGTTGGCCGCGGCTTCTAGAGTCACTGTTGTCCCTCCGGAGATTTTCCACTCGATAAGCAATTGGCTGACCGCGCCATCAAGTTCGCGGCCGGTGACATGCATGCGCTCAGCGATCATGTCGAGCGCTTCTGGCGCCACGGCGAAGCCGGGCGAAAGGCGCGC
>DASZWS010000157.1:0-7218 GCA_035546515.1 Vitreimonas sp.
GGCCGCGCCCGCATTTGTATTCTGGGTTTGCGTGGTTTTCCCGGGGTGATGGGCGGGGTGGAGACGCACTGCGAAGCGCTCTATCCACGGCTCGCCCAGCTGCTCAACGCCGATTTCATTGTGTTAGGGCGCAAGGATTACGTCGCAGCCCAAAAGTTCGAGGGCATAGATATCACGCCGATCTGGGCGCCGCGCAGCAAATACTTCGAGGCTATCGTCCACACCTTGCTGGCGCTCTTGTACGCGCGTTTTGCATGCAAATCCGACGTCGTCCACATTCACGCGATTGGGCCTGCGCTCCTGTCGCCGCTGGCGCGCTTGCTGGGCATGCGCGTCATCGTCACCCATCATGGTTGCGACTATGCGCGCGCCAAATGGAATGGACTGGCGCGGGCGGTGTTGCGCGCCGGGGAATGGATTTCCATTTATGCCGCTGACCGCATCATCGTCGTCTCCATGAATGTCGCAGATGCTTTGCGCGCCGCTCATCCGTATGCCGCCAAACGCATTGTTCACATTCCCAATGGCGCTGATCCCAGCACGGTGGCGGCGCGCGATGAGGCCTTGCTAGAGCATTTCGGGCTGACCGCGCACAAATATGTGCTCGCTGTCGGCCGACTTGTTCCTGAAAAGGGCTTCCATGAACTGGTGCAGGCGTTTCGCGCCAGCAAGATCGACGCGAAGCTGGTGATCGCCGGCGGCGCCGACCACCAAGACCGTTACGCGCAGCGCTTGCAAGCCTGCGGCGGCGAGGATGTCGTGTTCACCGGTAGGGTTGGCCGTGCCGAGCTCGGCACGCTCTATAGTAAGACGAGCTTGTTTGTATTGCCCTCCCACCATGAAGGGTTGGCCATCGCCGCACTCGAGGCTGTCGCCGCTGGCGCGCCTGTTCTTGTCAGCGACATCGCCGCCAACAAAGATCTGGCGCTGGGCGAGGAGAATTATTTCCCCGTTGGGCAAGTGGAGGCGCTGAAACGCAAGCTGAGCCGTTCGCATGAGCGCTATCGGGTGGACCGCGCACAGCTGTTGGCGCGCTTCGATTGGTGCACGATCGCTGAGCAGAGCAGCGACGTTTACGCAGGCGTCGCCCCGCACGCCGCGAAGGCTCAGCTGGCAGGCAGCGGTTCAGCCTCAGCAATGACGGCATAGCGCGTGGTCACAGCGCGGCGCAGCGCATAGAGCGTTGTCCCGCAAATGCACGCATAGAGGATGCCGCCTTCGATCAACCACATCGGCATGGTTCCGAGATTGAGCAGCAGATAGCTCGTGTGCGCCGCCAGCAGGACCGGACGCAAAGGCCCTTGCACACGCCAGGCGGCGACGAACATCGAGGCCCAGAAGCCAAGGAGCGCCGCAGCGCCCAACACGCCAAACTCATACAAGTATGAGATAAAGGTGTTGTGGGCGTACAGCGGGAAGACGCCGGCCCAAGATTCCGGTCCGTGACCAATCAATTTGTGCAACAAGTCTGCTTCAGCGAAGCCATTGATGTAGAGGCTCCAAATCCACAGCCGCCCCGACAGCAAGCGTGTTTCGGCTACGCTGTAACTATCCGGCGACTGGAATACTTTGGAGAAATCGGCGCTGCCGAGATCGCTGAACCGCATCTCGATCAAACCGCTGTCGAAGGTCAGAGCTGCAAACCCGCCAATCAGCAAAATCAGCGCGAAGACTGCGCGTTGCTGTGGGCGAACGCGACCAAGAAAGGTGCTGAAGCAGGCAAACAGCACCAGTGGTGTCGCGGCGATGATCGCGGTGCGATAGTCGGCGAGCAAAAGGCCCGCAACAAACAGCAGCGTCCAAAACACGCGCACTGCTTTCGAGAGCGATCGCGCCATGCAGATCACGAACAGGCCAGTCAGCAAGACGATGGAGATACTGGCTTCGTGATAATACCCGCCGACATAGCTCACCGATCCGTCATTCTCACCGCTCTTGGAAATTCCCATCGTCAACGCGGCGAGCTGAAGTGCGACCGGCAAGGTCAAGGTGGCGAGGATTGCAAGAGTGACAGCCTTGCCGCTGCGCGCGGCAAACGCTTGCATAACCGCCACAGCAATGAGGGCCCAAAGCGCGAATTTCAAAAGTGCTTCCGCTAACCCGCCGAACGTCATGTTTATCGCACCGCTCACGATAGTGACGGTGATCAACAGGTAAAACGCCATGAACTGGCGCAGGGCAAGATCGGCCCAACGAATCGAGATTGCGCCCAACGCGATCATGGCGACCGAGCCGAGGGCCGCGATCGACTGTCCCGCTATCGCTGGTCCAAACGTGACGCCATGAAAGACGCTTACAATCGTCCTCAGGCTCAAGGCCGCGACCACGAACGCCAGCGCTCTATTGCGCGCTTGGAATAGGACCGAGAGGACAAGCAGCACGTAGAGGCACGTCGCCGCCAGCAGCACTGGCAACGGCATCGGCGGCGCCAGGGTGCCTAATTGATCTGACAGGGCGTGCTCGCTCGCGGCTAACCGCGCTACCAACTCGTGCGCCGTCACGAAGTTCCGCGCGGTCGCGGCGTCGCATCTGTCGCCTTAGACGAACATTTGCGCGCTTTCGGCTTCGAGGCGCCTGAAGCCGAAAACGGCGATTGCGCCAAGGATATGTGCGTTGCCGAAGCTCACATCGACCTCGTGTTCACCGATGTGCAAATGCCTGGTCGAATGGACGGCCTCGCTCTGGGCCGCCTCGCCGTCCTCCGCCACCATCGCGTCGCCGCCGCGCGTGAGGCTCGCGCAGCCGTTAAGCCGGCGCTTGCCGCGCGATCTTCACGCTATCTGCGATCACGCAATAACTCAGGGGTGGTGAGCCGACACGGCCTGCATGAGTTTCGTGGAGACGTCATGGGGCGCGCCATGAGAAATATCGCCGAGACTGACGATGCCGACGACATTCTTGGCGTGATCGAGAACGGGAAGGCGGCGAATATTTCGAGTTTCCATCAGCTGCGCCGCGTGATGGATTGAATCGCCCTCTTGGCAGGTCGCCACGTTTTTGGTCATCACGTCCTTGGCGGTGAGTTTCGACCAATCGGCCCCATCGGCGGCCGCTCTCAAGGCAATGTCTCTGTCGGTGACCATGCCGACCAGCTGCTTGTTGTCGGTGATCAGCACCGCGCCGACATCTTGTTCCTTCATGGTCTTGGCGACAAAGAAAGAACACTGGCGAGGCAGTCATTTGAAAATGTGGCATTTATCCCACATTATTGAAGTTGGAAGAATTGTGGGATAAACAGCTCCAATGCTGGTTGAGCCCTTCTCCGAGGAACAGGCCCGCGCGCTCATCAATCTGGAGCAACGCTACCAGGTCTGGATCGAAGCCGAGCGGGCGCTTGAGAAGCTGCCTTACGATTTGCGCCGCAAGGAGGTTGGCGGGCGATCCTATCTTTATGAGATCAAAGACCGCAGCGGCAACGGCAAGAGCTTAGGCCCTTGGTCGGACGAACTCGAAGCGAAATTCACAGCGTACCGCGCCGAAAAAGCCAACGCCAAAGCGCGTCGCGATCAAAGTCGCGAGCGCCTCGATGAAACTGGACGCCTCGGGCGCGCGCTTCGGTTGCCGATGCTCGCCAATGCGGCCGGTCCGATTTTGAGAGAAGCCGATCGCCGCGACCTGCTTGGATCGCACTTCCTCGTCGTTGGCACCAACGCCATGGTCGCCTACGCCATTGAAGCAGGCGGCTTCATTCGCGAAGCGCCCGACGAGACCGACGATTTCGATCTCGCTTGGTCTGCAACGGAGGCTCACGACGGCGAACGCGTGCTCTGGGACATGCTGAAAGCCGTCGATGAGACCTTCACCGTCAATCTCGAGCGCACCTTCCAAGCGCGCAATGCCAAGGCCTACGAAGTCGAAATTCTGGTTGCGCCCTCGCGCGCGAGCACAATGGACAAAACAGATCAGCCAAGGCCCGTACCGCTGCTGGAGCAGGAATGGCTGCTCTTAGGCAAACCGGTCGATCGCGTAGTAATCTGCCGCGACGGAACGCCTGCAAGGATTGTCGCGCCCGATCCAAGATGGTTCGCGCTGCAGAAATTGTGGCTAGGATGCCAGGCAAAACGCGACGCGCTCAAGCGCGGCAAGGATCTGAAGCAGGGCTCAGCACTGCTCACGGCGGTTAAGGAAGCGATGCCGCAATATGCGCTCGACGCAGCTTTCGAGCGCGCGCTGCCAAAGGCATTGGTCGCTCCCTTCGCCCAATGGAAAGCGCAAGCCGCGCCAATCTAGCGGAGAGTCTATTTGTGTGACCGCTACGCCTCCGACATCCGCAAGGCAGGCCATCAAGTTCAATGAAGAGGCTAAACTCGAACGGACTCCGTGACCCACACGCAATTCCGCCGCTAAGCCGTCATTCTCCGGTTCACGCCGTTTGTCGCCGCGGCCACGGTGTTTGAGGCTGTCCCATATTTGCGCACGTTCTTGTGCAAGAGTTCGAGCCGCTGGTCGGCTTCGTCAGTGTCGACGATGAGTTCGTAGTCGATCGCCGCCATCTTTGGGGGGACTGTCCTGTCGAACCCCGTGGAGCTTCACTTCAACACCGCGCATATCGAACTTGATCATCGGCGTCACGCGCTCGATGCCTTTGATCATACAGGCAGCGACCGCCGCCAACAGCAATTCAGCCGGATTGATGGCGTCCAAGAACGCCAAGATGATTCAAGACGCCGTAATATTCGTGAGGCGCCGCACTTGAAGAGAGCGCGGCGAGCGCCAGGAAACAAAAACCAAGAACTACGCTCACGGCGGGCCCAGCGAGCGCCATCAGCAATTCGGGAGTTGGCGCTTTCGGGTCGCCTTCCATTTCAGCGACGCCGCCAAAGACGAAGAGCGTAATCGACTTGATCGGCAACCCGAAAGCGCGCGCAACCAGCGTGTGACCAAGTTCGTGTAGAATGATCGAGGCCGCCACACCGACAATCGTCGCGCCTGCCATGAGCCAATAGGAGAATTGCGGGAGACCTCGGTAGAGCTGAGGATTGACGAGAGCGGCGTCATTTCATCGTGGCGTCCGCTTGAGCGTGAGACGCATGAGGCCGCCTCTTGGCGGGTCATGCGCCTGCGGTGATCGTTGAAGTGTGGGACGATGCAAATCTGACGTGTCGTTACAGCCGCTTGGAAATGCCGCAAACGCCAGCTGAATTGCGCAGACTTTGCTATCTCGCGCTCGCCTCCGCCGAACAAGAAATCGACAGCACGATCAAGCGCGCAATTGCATGGGGCGCGGCGCAGTTTGCGCATGGCTGCGTCTCCGCCACCCGCAACGACCCGAGCGTTCCGCTGTGGCTAGTAGCTCAGCCGATTAACCAGAGCCGACAATTCGGCCTGTCGGCGGGTGTTGGTTTTCGCGAGCAGGATTTTGATCTGGGTTCGGACCGTTGTGACCGCGGTGCCGCGCGCCCAGGAGATTTCCTCTAACGAGCGTCCGCATGCGAGATCGATGGCGATCTCGGTCTCCGCCGCAGTCAGTCCGTAGAGGCGCGCCAGGCGCGAGGGCAGGGCGCGATTGGTTCGCAGCGCCTCCTCAAGCACGAAAATCGCGCACCGCGCCGGCGCCGCGACCGAGGCGATCGGATTGTCGGCGCCGATGGCGGTGATGGTCACGACCAACGCTGACGCCGCCGGACGGCGCACCAAGATCTCGCTGCCGCCTCGGAAGGTTCGAGAGAACGGGTTCTCGATCATTGCCGCGATCGCCGCGTCGATGCGCTTTTGCGCGGCCTTATCGGTGACAGTGAACTGGCCATCCTGAACGGAGACGAGGCCGCTTGCGAGCAGAGCTTCGGCGGCGGGATTCGTGCGACTGACTTTTCCATCCGCGCCAATCAGCAAGCACGGCGTGCCGATGGCTTCGAAGAGGTCCTTCATGCCGGCGGGGAGTTCATCGGACAGTGAAGCATCGAGCTGCAGGGCCAGCGCACGCCGAAGGTCCGCGAGCAAGGGCTCAAGGGCGGCTATGTCGTGGCGCGTAAACGGCGTTGGATTATCGATCCTGAAGAGGCTCAGAGCGATCGGATGCGGGCCATCGTCCGGCGGACGTATCAAAGCGAAGATGCCGGATTTTACGCCGAGCGGCTCGATCATTTTGCGCCAGTATTCGTTGGCGCTCTGCTCCGCGGGTGGGATCAGCTCCTCGTAGAGGAACGCATGAGCGTCACGGCTTTTCGCAAGCGCGCGCGTGGTCAATTCCGCGCGGCTGGAATTGCGCGGGTACGAATCCAGCACCGGCGTTAGGTCCAGGCGATGCGCAAAGAGCGGCAGGGCCGCGGTCTCGCCCATTGGCGGACGGAAGATCAGTCCCCCATCAGCTCCGGCATAGGCGCAAATGTCGGCGAGCACGCTGGGCCAGAGCGCGGGCGCGCGAACCGTCGCATAAATCGCCTTGGCGACGCGCTCGAGATCGGATGCGGTCATCGCCGAGCCCGTTGCGCTGAATGCCTGGTCGGCCGCGCGTACAAAACTCGATCCCTTTCCCATCGCGCTGAAGACACATGATAGGGCGCGCTACGAACGCGAAAACGCCTTCATGGTGCGTTGCATGCGGTTCGACACCAGGAGGGCGAACCCGAAGGCGGCGTATGCGGCCATGATGAGAGCGGAGTCAGTGATCTGATTCACAAATCCCGGCGCGAAACCGCGATCAGGCTGGAGCACGCAGGCCACGAGAGCGATACAGCCGCCAAGCACGAAACCGCGCGCGCTCTTCGTGAGCGCCACTACGACCAGCGCCGCTCCTAAAGCCAGCATCAGCATGCGCTTTTCCCCCGCCAATAACGCTAGCGGGACGCCGCATGCAGCTGAATACCTCGGTTGGGGTAAGCGTGAAGCGCGCTTTCATGCTGACCGCGAAGGCTGTGTGACGGCGCATTCATACCCCAGATGGGGGTTGTTGATAACCACATCTCGTCAGACGTGTGGAGCGGGTTGTACAAGCTGGGCTGGGCGAAAATGCTGCGACATGCGTTGGAAGAAGGCGCGAGAACTGCAGTCTTTGCTGAATCGATCGTCGCGCTGCGGCGGCGGGCCTGTACCCGTCTGGAAGCGACGCTACTGACCGACGGCAATCTCGCAGTCATAGCCGACGCTGCCGAGCTGCCGGACTACTTGAATGGCATCGTTGAGATTGCGGCCGGCCGGCTGACATCGCGAAAGCGCGAGAACCTGGCGCGCTTGTGTGCGGCGGTCGACAACGTGCTCGCGGGCGAGAGCGGCGGATTT
>DASZWS010000158.1:0-4457 GCA_035546515.1 Vitreimonas sp.
CCGCGTTCGTGCAACGACATGATGGCGCCGTCGAGCGCGCGATGTTCCTCCCGCAACTCGGTGAGACGAAGCTTCAGCGCGCGCTTTTCCGGCGTGTCGTTGATGTCGAAGCCGTCGTCGGCGTCCATGGTTCGCTTTCGCGGTTGGGGCGCCGCCCCCGCCGGCTGCCCGATGCGTGAGCTAAGCCACGCTCAAGCGGTGGTGTAAAGACGGCGTTTTCCCCAAGTTTCAGGCGGCGGAACAAGAAGCGTGCTGAAATGGGATAATTTTGAAACACGATGTTAGGAGACAACCGGTGGATTCGGCGCCACACTCAAGCTTGCCCAGCTAGAGGAGGCGCCGATATGGCCATCGAGCAGCGGCTGAATGAGCTTGATACCCGCCACCGCGAACTTGATTTTATGATCGAAAATGAGAGCAAGCATCCGTCCGTGGACCCGATGCAACTTTCGGCGATGAAGCGCCAAAAGCTAAAGCTCAAAGAACAAATTGAAGCGATCCGACAGGGTCTCGATCACCACTGAATTCTCTTCCTTTCTGATTTCACTGAGACGCCGGTAGCCCGTGCGCTAACCGCAAGGTTCGGTCTGCGCCAGCGCGACCGCCGCGGCGACGATCAGGAAGAGTAACGCCAATTCTCCCGCAATGACGCGTGCCATAAAGCGCCAGGCGCCGCGCGGCGTCGCGAAAAGCCGGTTGAACGCGGCGCAGCCGAGTGCGGCTGCAAACAACACAAGCTTGACAAGGATGAGTTGGCCGTAGCGCGTGACGCTGATGGGCAGCATCGCGCCGGTGTTGGTACGTAGGATGGCGACGCCGGTGACGGCGATCACACTTACGAAGACGGTCGCCGCCCAAGAGAAGCGCGTCACGGCGCGCTCGGCATCGGGCCCGGCCAACGCGCAGGCCAGGGCGCCGGCGCCGCCCAGCCAAGCGCCGATGGCGAGCACATGCGCTGCTTCAAGGAAGACGCCGTAACCCCCGGCGATGGCGTTGGCGTGGCCGACCAGCGCGAAGCCGATGAGGTTGGCACCCGCTAGCGCTATCGTCGCCGTCGGCCTTCGGTATGAAGCGAAGTACGCGAGTGCGATGATGACCAGCTGGGTCAGCCACGTTCGGCCGATGCCGGTGACAGCAATCTGCGCCAAGCTACTCCCGATCGCCGCAACGTGCAGCACCACCGCAAACAAACCCGCTATCAGCGCGACGATCGCGACGTGCGGCATGAGGCTGCGTCCGCGTTTTGGCGAAGTGCGCGCGTAGAGTGGAAACAACGCCAGTCCGAACAGGCAAAGGCTGGCGCAGAGCCAAATCAACTGCGCGAGATTGAGCCAAGTCATGGCGCGAGCGTGAAACTGTAATCGCCCTCGGTGATGTGAGTGTCGACGGACACAGCGCGCCAGCAGACGTGATAGATGCCTGGCGCAAGCGGCGTGGTGATGTGCGCGGCGAGGATGCGTCCATCGCCTTCGGCGGCCAACGCGGCGACCGGGATGTCGTGGTTGGCCGCGTCGACGAGCGTCACGCGGCAAAGCGTAGGTTCGATGCGTTCGGTGAAGCGCATGCGTAGCGTGGTGATCTGGCCGTGCACGGTTGCGCCGACCGCAGGCTCGGCGCGCGCAAGCAAGGCGTGAGCGAATGCGGGCGTGGCGAGCGCGAAGAACGCGCTCGCTAGAAGTAGCCCAAAGTGCCGGCGAGGGTGTTGGCGCTCCATCTGTTTCATCTAGATGCTCCGAACAGCGGGCGGCCGAGTGAATGAGCGAAGATGTCGTCAATGAAGATGTGCACTTGCACCGCCACACCGACGCTGGAGCCGCTGTCGCCATTGATTGGCACGATGGCTTCGGCGCCAAGCTGCACGTGGCGTCCGGTCCAGAGCAGGCCCGGGTTGATGGTGCCTGTGGTGCGCTCGTCGCCGCGATTGCGCACCGGTTGGTCGAGCGTGAACTCCACCAACGGTGTGAGCTGGTTGACCCAATCGGGTAAGCCGTAGTCGTGCACGTGGGCCGCGAGGTAGGGCATGCTGTATTGCACGGTTAGGCCGTAGCCGATGGCGGACGGGATGGGGTCGCCGGCGTCGTCGTGGTTGTGGACGGGAGCTTCGTAGGCAAGTGAGCCAGTGACCGCGAAGGGCTTCAGCAAATCTGCGGGCGCGTTACCGAAGCCGTGTCCAAAATAGAAGGCCGGCGAGACGGTGGTGGTTTCTTCGGCAATTTCGCCGTCGCCGGTGTGCGCCCACTCCGCCTCAAGGCCGAGCGACATCATGGTTTCGCTCGCAGGATCGGTGAGGAATTGCCATTTGAGCGAGGTGGCGAGATTGCTCCAACCGCTGGCCTCGTCGCTATCGACGTAAGCACTTTCGAAGCCCAGTGCGATGTGTGGGGTGATACGTTTGCCCCATTCGATCTCGTATTCGCTTTCGCCGTCTTGGAACGAAGCGGTTGGCAGCGCCAGTTCATCGGCGGCGGCGGGATCTTCCACGGCGATGGTGCCGGGGAAAAAGCGGTTGCCGGCGAAGCCGTGGGCGTGCGCCGCAGGGGTAATGCATATAGTGAGCGCGGCCGCTGCCAGCGCGAGCGTATGACGTGACATGGTGTTTCCAATTCTGATCGAGCGCGCGAGCGCGCGTGAGCGGCGCGCAGGAGGCGCCGCGATGAAGCGAGATCAGATGGAGAGCGGTGGGCCGGTTGCGGGCGGCGGGGGTGCGGCGAGGCCGCGGCCAGGCTGCACGTCGCGTGGCGTCGTAAGGACGATGGCGGTCGCTAGGAATGCGATGGCAATTGCGTCAGCCGGCGGCGCGGCGGCATGGGCGACGGCAGCGTAGGGGCACGGCGCGTCGTGGTGGGACTGCTTGCCCTGCTCGGACTTTGCCCCCTTGCTTTGGCCGAGACCGAGCGTCATCGATCCGCCGTTGCAGAGCGAGACGACGACCTGGCCGTTGCTGTCGGTGAGCATGTAGCCGGCGGGCATGGCCGCGCGCAGGCTCATGGCGACAAGCGCCATCAGCAACACACACGTCCGGAGGAATCCGCCCCGCATGGCCGCGCACGCTAGCGATGGCAAATTTGGTGCGAAGATGCGTTGGCGTCGCAGGGGCCGCTTAGACCCTATTTTCGCGCGCGCGTTGACCGAGATAGCGGGCGCTGGGTTTGGGCGTGCGCTTGAAGGTTTTGAGATCGACCTCCACCAGGCCGAAATGCTGGCCGTAGCCGGCGGTCCACTCGAAATTGTCCAAGAGCGACCAGTGGATGTAGCCGCGCACGTCGATGCCGTCGGCGATGCACGCGCGCACCGCGTCGAGCGCGCCGTCGATGTAAGCGATGCGGCGGGTGTCGTCGTCGGTGGCGATGCCGTTTTCGGTGACGATAATGGGGCGGCCGATCTCGCGCGCCGCGAAGCGGATCGTGCCGCCGATGGCGGGCGGATAAAACTCGTAGCGCGCCGCCGTCATCTCCGCGCCTTCGGGTGGGCCAAGCGGGCCCTCGGCGCCGACGCGGAAGCGCGTGTAGGTTTGTACGCCGACGAAGTCGCTGGTTTTGGCGGCCTCTAACCATGGGCCGTAGAGGGTCTCGGTGTGCTCTTTCACGCCCGCGCCTTCGCCGACAGCTTGGATGTCCTGCATCGTCAGCGTGGCGCCCACGGGGATGTCGCGCTCAGCCTTGATGGCTTGCATGGCGAGCGTGTGGGCTTTGACGAGATTGGGCTCCATCGCGGCGACATCGCCGAACAGAATGGAGGAGAAGCGGTCCGCACCGCAGGCTTTTGCGCACGCGGCTTGCATCTGCGTGACGCGCTCAGTGCGCTTGGCGCTGCCGAACATGATTTGCACGAGGCGGCCGATATTGGCTTCGTTGAAAGTGGAGGCATAGTCCATCTTCGCTGCGAGCGTCTTCGCGGTGCGGCTCGCAAAGCGGGCGAAGAGATCGGCGGAGTCAGGCGCTTCGAAGCCGCCGCGCGCGGCGAACCAGCGCGGCACTGTGAAGTGCGAGAAGGTCACCATCGAGGTGAGCTTATGTGCGCCGCAGGTATCTAAGACGCGCGCGTAGTGATCGAGTGCGGCTTGCGAGAATTCGCCGGGTTCTGGCTCGATGCGCGCCCACTCGATGCCGAAGCGGTGGGTGTTGAAGCCGAGCTCAGCCGCAAGAGCGATGTCCTCGCCGTAGCGATTGAGGCTGTCGCACGCGTCGCCAGATTTTTCGCGGAACGCGGTTGGTGTCACATGCTCCTGCAACCACGCATCGGAGCTGACATTGCCGCCTTCGCTCTGGTGCGCGGAGATGGCCGTGCCCCAGAGGAAGTTTTGCGGCGTGGGCACGCTAGTGCTCGTCAGCTTCCGTGTTGGCTTGCTGATACGTCTCCGGCGGCACGGTTTCTTGCGCGGTTTTCAGCGTTTTGGCTTCGGCCTTGGCGGCGCGGGCGTCGGCGCGGGCTTTGGCGGCGGCGGCTTCAGCGACGAC
>DASZWS010000159.1:0-5191 GCA_035546515.1 Vitreimonas sp.
CGCCGCCGGCGTCGGTGGATTCGGAGAAGTGCATCGCCACGCCGATGAAAGCGAGGATGCAAAGCACGGTAATGATGCGCCAGTTGAGCTTAGCGAAGCGATCGAACACGCCGTTCGGCGGCGCTGTGGCGGCGATGGTCATGCTTGACGCTCCGCAGGCTCGAGCGCCGCTAGCCGCGCCGGCGGGCGATTGGCGGGATCGCGCAGGAAGGTTTCCCGCAAGACGCGCGAGGCGATCACCGGGGCGTCGAAATCGGCGTTGGTGTGGCCGCCGTGTTCGATGATCACTGCGCACGCGTAACGCGGATTGTCCCACGGGCCGAAGGAGATGAAGAGCGCGTTATCGCGCAGCGCCCACGGCAGCTGATCGTTGGAGATGACGCCGCGCGCGCGCTCTGCCGCGGTGATGATCCGCACTTGCGAGGTGCCGGTCTTGCCGGCGATCTGAATCGGCGTGGAGCCAGGCACGGCTTGCGCTTTATCGACGATGACGCCGTCGGGACGGCGCACCAAGCCGATCATGCCGCCGGTTCGCGTCGCCGTGCCGCCGGGCTCATTACACACGCCGAACATGCCGCCGCGAATTTGCGCGAGGTGTTCAGGAGCAATGCCTGTCATCGGCGGCGGCGCTGCAGGCTGACGGACGCCCGGCGCTTCACGCACCAAACGCGGGACCACCGCTTTGCCGTTATTGGCAATGCGTGCTGCTTGCGTGCACAGCTGCAGCGGCGAGACGCCCATCGCGCCCTGCCCGATGCCGTAGTTGACGGTGAGGCCCGCGGTCCATTTCTCGTGGCGATGTGCGAGCCACCAATCCGGATCGGGCACCAGACCTGTCGCGACGTTCGGCAACGTCACATCGTGGGCGACGCCCAACCCGAACTGACGCGCAACCGCGGCGATGCGCTCCGGGCCAGCGCGCAGCGCCGCGTTGTAGAAATAGACATCGCAGGATTCACGGATGCCGCGATGCAGATCGACTGAGCCGTGGCCGCCGCGTTTCCAGCAGTGGAAGTCGCGGCCGCCGAACGGGAAATAGCCAGGACAGTTCACGTGCCAATCGTCGGCGACGCCGGCTTGCTTGGCGGCGATGCCGACCATGGTTTTGAACGTCGAACCCGGCGGATAGGTGCCGGACACGGCCTTATTGAAGAGCGGCTTCTTCTCGTCGCCATTGAGCGCGTTGAAAGTGACGGTGTCGATGCCGTTGACGAACAGGTTGGGATCAAAGCCCGGCGCCGACGCCATCACCAGAATGTCGCCGGTGTAGATATCCATCACCACCACGCCGCCAGCTTGGTCGCCGAAGCTCTGCATGGCGATGCGCTGCAACTCATGATCGATGGTGAGCACGACGCCTGAGCCCTTCACCGGCTCTTTGCGTTCGTGCTCGTCCTCACCCATCTCGACGCCGCGGGCGTTGACGATAACCTTGCGCCAACCAGCCTCACCGTGGAGTTCGTCCTCCATGCTGGCTTCAAGCCCGGCTTTGCCGACGCGCACGTGCGGATTGCGCAAATACATCGCCTTGCTCTCGCCGCCGTTCGGATCGGCGATGGCGCGGTCGATGTCGCGTTGCGTCGGCTTCTGCACGTAGCCGATGGGATGGCCGTAAACGATGTCGAACGGATACGCGCGCACGTCGGCGGAATTGGCGACAATGCCGTGCAACTCGGGCAGACGCACGTTGATCGCGTTGAACTCTTCCCAGGTCAGCCCTTCGTGGATCGGCTGCGGCTCATAGCGCGAACCGCCGCGCACCTTGAGCACGGTGCGGCGCACCCATTCCGGGCCGAGATTGAGGATCTGCGCCACGCGCGCCACCGAGTCCTCAAGATTGTCGGTGTCGTTTTGGACCACGGAGACTTGATAATCTTTGCTGGTTTGCGCCAGCACGACGCCGAAGCGATCGTAGATCACGCCGCGCGGCGGCGGCACGATGCGGGTGTCGAAGCGATTGTCGTCGGCGGCGTTGGTGTATTCGTGGCCGATGGCGTCGGTCGCTTGCAGCTGCGCGAGGCGGAAGGTGATCGCGCCCATCACGCCGGCGCCGACGAACGACAGCAGCGCCGTGCGGCGATTGAAGATCACCTTCACGTCGCGCTGCGGCAGCGTCGAGCCGACTTTCTTCGGTCGCTTCATAGCCGCGCCCCAGCTTGCGGACGCAAGGCGGGGCCGCTGCCCATGTAAAGCGGCCGCACCAGCGGAAACAGCGCGATCGTGATCAGCACCGCGTTAAAGTACGACGCGACTGAGACGTTGCCGCCAAGTCCAATCGGGGCAAGCACCTTGGCGACGGCGACCGTGACCAACGCCGTCACCGCGAAGCCGGCCCACAGCGACAGTATGTTCGGCGCCGACATCGCCGCCGCGGCGCCGCGCCCGATCAGATACGCGGAGAGATAGAGCGCCAGGAAAAGTCCGTAAGGCCCGCCAGCGAGCTGATCGTGGATCAGGCCAAGCAAGGCCAGCACCACGGGGGCACGCCAGCTGCTTTCATCTTCCGCCGCCCATCCGTACGCCGCCCACAGCACGGCGAGCGGCATCGGCGGTTGCGCAAAGAAACCGCCAAGCGGCAGCGACGGCAGCACGACGCTGGCGACCGCAAACACAAGGCCCCACGTGCGCAGCGCACGGCGGCTGGGCGCGCGTAAGCCCATCATCGTCATTGCGGCGAGCCGCCATGATCAGGCGGGGGTTCGGCGTGCGCTTCGGTGTGTGCGGGTGGCGAAGCTGGCGGCGTCTGAGCCGGCGCCGCCGGCGTCGGCGGCGAAACCGCCGCTGTTTGCGCGGGGGTGTTGGGTCGCGGACGCGGCGTCTGCGGTGCGCTGGCGACAGGCGCGCCCGCCGGCGGCGGCGTAATGTCGTGGAAAATCACAGCCACCGATGACGAGGATGCCAAAGGCGGACTTTGATCGGGCGCAGCCGTCGCCTCGGGGGCCTCAACACCGACGTACGGAATGAGCCGCACGAAATCGATCGGCCGTTGCGAAGCCGCCAGCGCCACATGCCAGCCGCCGTCGCGATCGCGCCTGGCGACGCCGACGGTGATGCCGCGGGGATAAAGCCCGCCGTCGCCGGAGGTGATGATGCGCTCGCCGTCGCGCAGGCTGTCGGCGCCGACGATGAAATCAAGCCGCGGCGCCTGCATCTGGAACGGCCCGGTGTAGAGCTCCGGCGGGCGCGCCGCCTGCCCCGCCAACACCGCGCGCACGCGGGAGGCTTCGCCCAGCACCGGAATGCGGGAATTGTAATCGTCGAGCATCAGCACCCGCGACGTGCGCTGGCCCACCGACACCACACGGCCAACCAAGCCGTTCTCGTTCACCGCGATGAAGCCGACCTTCACCCCATGCACTGCGCCGGCGTTGGCCACCAATGTGCGTGTGAACGGGCCGCCTGAATCGAGCACCAACTGCGCCGCGATCGAATGCTGGATGTCAGCGCCCTGCCCGAAGGCGTCGGGCGACATGTGCAGCAGGTCTTCGTAGCGCTTGTTGCGCTCAGCCAGGCCTTCCGCCAGTTGGCGCCACGTGCGCAGTTCGCGGTTCTCGCGCTCCAGCTGCTGGATGCGCGCGGTCTGGTTCCACATATCGCCGACGCGGCCGAAGAAGCTCTCGCTGGCGCGCGCAGGCCCGGTTGCGGCTTGGCCAGCCACTGCTGCGCCGTCGTCGCCCACCTGCATCACGGTTTGGCCCGCGCCTGTGCGCCCGGCGTGGACGATCACCAGCGCCACCGCGCCAATGAAAAGTCCACCCGCCAGCAGCACGCCTGGCGTGATCTTGCGACCCGCGCCGGCGCGCCGAACACCGCTTCTGCGTCTGGCCACTTAAGCTCCGCCTTCGTTACGCGCGCTTACACTTCTTCCGTGAGCAGGCGCCGCGCTTCCTGCGAATTTATCGTGTCGAGCGCGATTCCGCAGCCTTTCACCACACACCGCAGCGGATCGTCCGCAACCGAAACGCGGATAGAGATGCGTTCTTGCAGAACCGTATCGAGGTTGCGCAAGAGCGCGCCGCCGCCGGTCATCATCAGCCCGTGATCGTAGATATCAGCAGCCAATTCCGGCGGCATTTGCTCGAAAGCTTGGCGAACTGCGTCGACGATGCGGGTAACAGGCTCTGAAAGAGCATCCGCCACCATGGCTTCGGTGACGGTCAATTCCTTCGGCACGCCCGACAGATTGTCCCGGCCCTTGATCGGCATCGACATGCCCTGCCCGCTTTCCGGCGGTTTGGCGGTGCCGATTTCCTTCTTGATGCGCTCGGCGGTCGAGTCGCCGATCATCAGGTTTTCACGGCGGCGCAGGTACTGGATGATGGCTTCGTCCATCTTGTCGCCGGCTTCGCGCAGTGAGCGCGACCACACCAGGCCGCCGAGCGAGAGCACTGCGATTTCTGTGGTGCCGCCGCCGATGTCGACCACCATGCAGCCCGACGGATCGTCGATCTGCAAACCGGCGCCAAGCGCGGCCGCCACAGGTTCTTCGATCAGCTTCACGCGGCGCGCGCCGGAGGCTTGCGCGCTTTCAAGAATGGTGCGGCGCTCAACCGGCGTTGCGCCCGTCGGCACGCAGATGACGATTTGTGGCGAGATCAGCGCCGGACGCGGCAGCACCTTGCGGATGAACTGCTTGATCATCTCTTCGGCGACATCGAAGTCGGCGATAACGCCGTCGCGCAGCGGACGGATCACTTCCATGTTGCGGTGCGTCTTGCCGAGCATGGTCTTCGCTTCGGAGCCAACCGCATAGACAACCTTGCGGCCGCCTTCATTGACGTACGCGACCACCGACGGCTCATCGAGAACGATGCCGCGTCCCTTCACGTGGATCAGCGTGTTCGCCGTCCCCAAGTCGATCGCCAAATCTGGCGCTACGAGACCGAACATATTGCCGAACATGCGCCCGAAACCCTCGCCGCTGAAGAACCGTCCGAATCAACCCGTCTGACGGGCTTAACGCGGCAACAGTTTATCAATCCTAAGAATGGCGCCGGCCGAAAGGCCGAAAAGAGGCGTGCGGGGCGTGTGCGCGCAGTCACTTAAAGTGCGCGCCTCAAGCCGCCGACCGCCCCCGTCGCCGACGATCAGGACTTGCCGCGATGTTCCGCGGGATGCAAGGGGCGGGCCGCAGAGCTGCCGTGTCATCGCCGCAATTGTTCCGCATCGACAATGCTGCCAAGTGGCGCAA
>DASZWS010000160.1:0-2021 GCA_035546515.1 Vitreimonas sp.
GCGGCTGATCCGGTGCTGGTGTTGTGTGGTCACTATGGCGACCTGGTGCGCCACGGCGAAAGCTTGCTGCGGCGGTGGTCAGACCGCGAAGCCTGGCTCGGCAAGCACCGCAATTGGTTTGGATTGAGCGACGAAGACCAGAAGCGACTTCCAGAAGCGCAGCTGCTCTACGCCATCGACACTGAATATGAACGCTGCACACGCGCCTGCGCGCAGCTGCTGCGGCGACTGCGCAACGTGCCTGCTGTGACCGCGGAAGGCGCCATCGCCAAGCTGAGGATCGTGGCCGAAGCCGTCGAGCCTGACGATTATCCCAGTGCGCATCGTGTGCTGTTGAGCGCTATCGCCGATCTGCGGGCGCTTAAGCCGCCGCGTTAAGGTCATGTCCGACTGGCGCGCCTACGGCCAGGTGATGGCGATGCGCCGATCGAGCGATGGCCTGCGTCTCGTGCTTGATAGCAGGAGGATGGACTTCAACAGCTTCCATTCCAGTGAGCGGCAGTTCCCGCTCATGCGCTGTGCTGATGCTGCGCTCTGCGATCAACTCGAAGCGCAGCTGCGCGTTGGTGATCTGGCGCACATGGCGGGCACGACCGCGCCGATAACGCGGCCGCAATCGCCGTGGTTGAAGCGCGATTGGGAACTGATCGTCACCAGAGCGCGCGTCCCACGGCTTTTGAACTCTTGGCGGCGGATCTGGATGCGCCCTTTGGAGACCGACGACACTGATCTTGATGATCAGTCTTCCTCCCCCTCATCGTCGTAATCGTTCGCCGCGTCTGGCAGATCGTCATTGGCGGCAGGCAGCCTTGGGGCGCGCGCGGATTGGTTGGGTGCGCTGGCTTGCTGGCGGAAATAGCTGACGAGATCGGCAGGCTTGTACACCGCCCGGCGGCCCAGATGCATGCACACCGGACCTCTGCCCTCACTGTAGAGACGCGCCAAGGTTTGCGGCGCCATCGAAAGGCCAAGGTCAGTCAGGAATTGCGCCGCCTCCTTGCGTGGCAGCAATCGCTCCAGTTTGACTGCGCCATTGCCCATGATCGAACTCCATCGCCTCACTCAAAACACGCTGAGAATTCCGCGGGATCGCAATCCGTCAACGACGCTCTTTCAAAACGCGTGAACGTCAAAACCAAATGGCTGTCGCCACAATCCAGGCCGTCGCAGGCTGCGGCCTGCGAGAAGCAACAACACGGCAATGACTTACACGACGCACGGCCTGCGGATTTGCGCGCCCCAACTCGTTTCCGTTTGCGCGTCGTGCGCGAAAGCTGCACGCGTTGCCTTCTGGGTCGCGCTCACAATCAGGAATGCTTCGGAATGCCACCGTGCTCGCGCGCGCCAAGGGCAAGCGCTCATGCGCCGCGCTGCGCGCGTCCCTTGACCCACGCTGCGCGCGGCGGCTGATCGGAAGGCGTCGGGCCGCGGGGCGTCTCACAAGTTCAAGTCGACGGCGCCTGCCGGCGGCGTCGACCACCGGGCTAAGGGTAAGTTCGGAGCGCTTTGTAGCCGTTGGCAACAATCCGGTAAGCAGGCCGGAAGTCGCCGAAGATGGACATTCGTTACTGGTCGTCGGTCGACTCTTGCGCGGCAGCAAACGTCTGAAGCTCCCCGTTTCTTTCGCTTCCGGTGAAATGTGCACGATGTAGGTCTTCTCAAGTTCCAGCGACGGGTGCATGGCGCAGAACTGCGAGAACCAGAAGGCTTGCTCAAGCGGCTCGTCGGCGTGCCATGTGGTCATCACGAAGTCGTCGTCGGAAATTTCTCCATAGTCGAACTTCACCAAATTCGCTTCATTAACACTGGAATCCCACGCACTGCAGTCCTTACCCCATGCCATCATGTATCGGCAGCCGGAGCGGACCAACCAGTTGCTAACTTGACCTTGCCATTCTGGCGTCACGTCAGCGTCGATCACGACGACCGCCTTGAACGGCGCTCCATCGCCTGTATGCGGCGGCGTGTCGCCGGGGCGAAGGTGGATGTACTCAGGCGGTTCCATGGGCGTTGTTATCGCC
>DASZWS010000161.1:0-6659 GCA_035546515.1 Vitreimonas sp.
GAGACGCGGAAACGCGGTCTCGCCGCCTTCATAATCATCATTGAGATAAATCAGTGCGGTGGCGACGCGCTGACCCATCTGCTGCAGCTCGCGCGCAAAATGCGCTTCTCCTGGATCCAGAAAATCGAAATGCGGCCGGTACTGCTGGCCGGGATCGTAGTGCAAAATGGTGGTTGGCTCCTGCTGACGCACGTCGAGCCCGAGCGCCGCGGCAATGCGCGCGTGCGTCAGCTGCAACACGAGATCGCTGTCGACGATCGAGAAACCCATGCCCGTGTTGGTGCGCATTGCGTCCTGATTGGCGCCGCCGCGCTCCGGATTTTTGACCATAGCCTCGCTGAGCACGGGCCGCGCCTTGTTGACGATCCAGCCGCACGCCTCGCGCGAAAGGAAACCTTCGATCGTGGATATCCGCTGCGTCTCGAAATGCGTCACCGCCGCGGGCGCGCGCAGCCAGTTCTGTTCGAGCCCCTCGAACCCGCCGACAACGCGCAGCTGTTCCTTGGCGCGCTTGTCTCCAACCTCCGCAGCCTGCGTGAGGAACGCAAACGCGTCCTTCCAACTTTGCGAGCGCCCCTCGCCCAGCGCCGCCAGCACGCCCATGAACTGCAGCGCATATGAATCGCGACGCTCCGTCGCGGCGTGCAGCAGCCGTGCGCCATCGGCCGGCGCGTAGGGTGCTGCGCGCCCAAACATCAGCCGCGCGCCAAGCTCAGCTTGTGCACGCGCGTCGCCCTTTTGGGCGCGCTGCTGCAACACGGAGAACTCAGTCAAAGACACGGCGCGATGCTAGAACGCCGCCGCCGCCGCGCCAACAGCGCAGGCGTGGCCGGTTACACCATTACCTGGTTGCCGAGCTCCACCGCCCGCCCTGACGGAATATGGAAGAAGTCCGTGGCGTTGGTGGCGTTGCGCGCCAGGAAAATGAACAAATGGTCCTGCCAGAGCGGCATGCCGCTCTTCTCGCTCGGCACGATGGTGCGCTTCGACAGGAAGAAGCTCGTCTTCATAATGTCGAACTTGAGTCCGTGTTTCCGGGCCTCGGTGAGCGCTTTCACCACGTTCGGCGTTTCCATGAAGCCGAAGGTCAGCGAGACGCGTTTCACGTCGGGCAGATAGTCCTCGATTTTCACCCGTTCGCTTTCGGGCGCGCGCGGCGTCTGCAACGTCTTCACCGTGAGGATGATGATCTGCTCGTGCAGCACCTGATTGTGCTTGAGGTTATGCATCAGCGCAGCGGGCGCGATGTCGGGATCGCCAGTGAGGAATATCGCTGTGCCACGCACGCGGTGCGGCGGATGATGCGACAGCGTCTCGAACAGCTTTGAGAGCGGTTCGTCGCGGCGCGTGGTTTCGGTGAGGATGCGCGTGCCGCGCACCCACGTCCAAAATGTGATCATCAGCCCCGTCGCCAGCAGCAACGGCACGAAGCCGCCTTGCCACACGCGCTGCAGATTCGACGACAAGAAGATGAGTTCGATGATGGCGAACGGCGCCACGATCGCCAGCGCCAACGGCAGCGGCCGCTTCCACAACTTCCAAATGACGATGAACACCATGCACGTGCTCATCAGCATCTCGCCGGTAATGGAGATGCCGTACGCGGCCGCCAAGCGCGTCGAAGAGCCAAACGCCACGGCCAGCACCAACACGCCTGCGAGCAGGATCCAATTGACCTGCGGCATGTAGATCTGACCCGCCTGAGTTTCCGAGGTGCGGCGGATTTCCATGCGCGGCAGCAGGCCAAGCTGGATCGCCTGTTGCGTCAGTGAGAACGCGCCGGAGATCACCGCCTGGCTGGCGATGATGGTGGCTGCCGTCGCCAGCACCACCAGCGGCAGCCGCACCATGTCAGGCGCCATTTCAAAGAACGGCGCGAAATTGAAGATAACGTGCTTCTCGCCGGCAGCCAGCGCGACCTCGCGCGCCGCTCCGTACGCAGTGTTGACCTGATCGAGGTGGGCGATGACATACGCGCCCTGCCCGAGATAATTCAGCGTCAGCATCGGTAGAATGAATATCCAGGCCAGTCGGATCGGCCGGCGCCCGAAATGGCCCATGTCTGCGTAGAGCGCTTCCGCGCCGGTGACGGCCAGAAACACCGAGCCCAGCACGATGAACGTCAGCCAGCCGTGACTGATCATGAATCCCACGGCGTGGTTGGGCAGCAAAGCCTGCACGACACTTGTGTCGTTCATCACGTGCATGGCGCCGATCACGCCCATCGTCGCGAACCAGACCACCATGATCGGACCGAAGAAGCGGCCTACCAAGCCTGTGCCACGCGACTGCACGGCGAACAGTCCGATCAAAATGCCGATCGCAATGGGCAAAATGAACGGTTCGATGCGGTCGCTCATCGCCGGCACCGAGCGCAAACCTTCAACTGAGGACAGCACTGAGATCGCCGGCGTAATCAGCGCGTCCCCGTAGAACATCGAAGCGCCGGCGACGCCGATGATGAACAAAATGCCGGTGCGGCTGCCGAGCGCGCGTTGCGCCAACGCCATCAGCGAAAGCGTGCCGCCTTCGCCCTTGTTGTCCATTTGCATGACGAGGATGACGTATTTCAGCGTCACCACGATCATCAGCGCCCAGAATATGAGCGAGATCAAACCGAACACTTCCTCGCGGGTGGCGGCCGTGCCGTCCTGCATCACGTGCGCAAGCGACTCTTTGAACGCGTAGAGCGGGCTGGTGCCGATGTCGCCGTAAACGACGCCGATCGATCCCACCATGAGCCCAAGCAAACGCGCGCCAGTCGCGCCGGTCTTGGGGCCGGCGTGATGTGCGTCCGAGGAAACGGAGCTTGCTGAATCGGGCGCGTCGGCCGGGGCCTGCGCCATGTTAACTCCCCTGCGGGCGGTCTGAGCCCGGCCCACAGGGCCGCGCCTTTAGACCTTTTGACCTGGCCCCGCAAATCTTGGGGTCGCCGGGGACAATGCGCGAGACGGGTTTTGGTTTGGTTAGCGGCACTGCCCTAGCGGCAACCGCAGCCGCCCCCACTGTGGCCGCCGCCGTGACCGCCGGAATGGCCGCCCCAACCGCCGCCCACGCCGGCGCTGGCGCGGGCCGAAGCAAAGGCAAAGGCTGAAGCCGAGGCGCTGCCGCCGCGGATGATCACAGTGGAGCTGGAAACTGCGCCGCCGCCAATATCGGCGCCCACGCCGCCGCCGCTGAAGAACGTCGGCTGCAACGTCACCACTTCAGGGCCTTGCTCGATCACCACCGGCGCCGATGTCGGCGCGCCGCGCAATTCAACATGACGATGCGGGCGCGGCCGATGATGGTGAACAGGCCGCACAGGCTCAATGCCATCGGCACGCGCTAAACCCACGTTCAGCGGCAGCGTCACTAGAAAAGCTGCAACCATCAAAGCAAATGTGCGCATCGGAATTCTCTCAAACCGCTGCACCATTCGCCCGCGGCCACGTTCACGCAATGCGCTTCTCCATCGGCGCGCGAGTGAGGGGCCCAAACGGCGAAAGCTGTTTCAGAAATCGACAGCGATGCCCTTGCGCTCCCAGTCGCCGTAGCGCGTCGGCTCTGGACCTTTGGGGCCGCCCTTCTCGGCGTGCGCCTCAGGTGTTTGCGTTTCGGCGGCATGACGACGCGCCTCCGCTTCGGCGAGCGCTCGTTTTGCTTCCGGTGTGAGCTGCTTCTCAGGATTGGCGTCTTGATCGGCCATGAAAGTCATATCGGCGCATCAACCATCATGCGCAACATGAAGAAGATGTCAGCGTGCAGCCGCCGCCTTGTTGCTTGATCAATCGTTAACCGGCGCCCGCGAGCTTGCGCAACAGGCCTGACAGTCGCGATGCGCACTACCACCGTCCTTCACGCCGCGCTGGTCGCGGCGCTCGGCCTTGTGGCCGGAGCTGAGCCCGCCTGGGCGAAGTCGCCTGTCGTCATCGACGGCGCGACTGATGAGATGCGCCAGGGCATTATCGATCTGCTCCCAAATCGCGATCGGCCAACCACGTTGTTCGAGGCGGAGCGCATCGCTGAAGAAGCCGCCGCCAGCGCCGAGGTCTGGCTGCGTTCGGAGGGCTATTACGACGCCACCGTCACGCCCGACACCAGCGAAGATCCCGTCTCCGCGCGCTTGGTGATCGCGCCCGGCGAGCGCTATCGCTTTAATGAACCGACGCTCGTCTTCGATGGCGCCACGCCTGACGCTGACGCGGTTGCAGCTGTGACGCGCGCGCTCGACCAGGTGCGGCCCGGCGCCGGCGCGCGCGCAGGAACAGTGCTCAGCGCCGAAGCCGCCGCGTTGGCCGCAATCCAAGAGCAGGGCTACGCCGACGCCGCCATCGGCACGCGCCGTGTGGTCGTCGATCACGCCACCCGCCGCGTCTCCGCCGAATTTCACTTCACCGCTGGCGCGCCGGTGCGGCTCGGCAACGTGCGGGCCGACCCAACCACCATTTTCCGCGCCAATTTCATCGCCAGCTTGCGCAACTGGCAGCAGGGCGATCCGTACAAGCCCGAACATCTCACCCGCCTGCGCCGCGACATCACCGCCACAGGCGCGGTCTCACGCGTTTCCACAACGCTTGCGCCGCCGAACGCAGACGGCGAGCGCGACGTCATTCTCGGCGTCGAAGCCTCCAAGCGCTACGCCTACGAATTGGGCTTCGGTTATTCGACGACGGAAGGCCTTGGCGTCGATGGGCAATGGGCGCGCCGGAATCTCACCGGCCGCGCCGACGCACTCACGTTGCAAACCACGCTCGGCGAGAATCTCTCGAGCGCCAGCGTGACCTGGTCGCGCCCGCATGCGGCAGGGCTTGGACACACACTCAATGTCGGCGCCTCGGTGGCGCAAGAAGACACCGACGCTTACCGCCGCGACGGCGCGGCGCTGTTTGCTTCTGTCGACGCCGGCACGCGGCTGCGGATCGGCCGCAGCTACGGTGTGCGTCTCACTTACGATCAATACGATCAGACCGCTGGCGGCGTCAGCAACGCTACGGTTCTCTCCGCGTTCGCGGATCTGAAGCGCGACACTACCGATTTCTCGCTTGACCCGCGCGCTGGTGCGATTCTCGAAGGCCGCATCGAACCGGCGCTCTCCACCGGCGACGCCACCATCGCCTTCCTGCGCGCCACCGGCGAAGCGCGCGCATATCAATCATTCGGCGACAGTCAGCGTCTCACTATCGCCGAGCGCATCCGCATCGGCTGGCTTGAGCCCATCGCCGGCGACGCCGACAACGCACCCGCCGATCGCCGCTTTTACGCCGGCGGCGGCGGTTCGGTGCGCGGCTACGCCTACAATTCGATCTATCCGCACGAACGCGATGCATTGGGGCTGGTGCCCGGCGGTGAGGGTCTGCTGGAAGGTTCGCTGGAAGCGCGCTGGCGTTTCGATGGACGCCTCGGCGCGGCGCTGTTCGTCGATGGCGGCAACGCCTTCGACGATTGGAGCGACGCCAGCGATCTGAAATTCGGGGTTGGCGTTGGCCTGCGCTACGATCTCGGCTTCGCCCCGCTGCGCGTCGATTTCGCCGTACCGCTCGACCGCAACGAGGCCGACGACAATTTCGCCCTCTACATCAGCGTCGGACAGGCGTTCTGATGGCAGGCGAGAAGAAACGCCGCCGTTGGCATCGCGTCGCACTCGCCGCAGGCGCGGCTGCGACCGTCGGCGGGTTGGGCGTCGCCATTGGCCCGGCGGCGCCGTGGGTGGTGCAGCACTTCGCCGACGGCCAGCGCGTCGGCCGCATCGGCAAGCTGCATCTTGAAGGCGTCTCGGGCAGCTGGCTCGGCAATCTGCGCGTCGCGCATGTCGAAATCGCCGACGATGAAGGCGTATGGCTCACCGCCGACGATGCGGCGGCGACATGGCAACCGCTCGATCTTTTGTTTGGGATGGTCACGCTCGACACGGTGCATGCGCGCGCCCTCAACATCGCGCGCCAGCCCACGCTACTGCCCGAACAACCCAGCAGCGGCGCCAATATCGACGTGCACATCGGCGCACTCACGCTCGACAGCATCGGCCTCGCCGAACCCATGCTGGGCCAAGCCGCCACCTTCAACGCTCGCCTCTCGCTCGACTACAAAGGCGGCAACATCGATGGCCTCGATTTGGCGGTGCAGCGCACAGATTCCGATGCGGATCACCTGATCGCTTCGTACCGCCCCGATCGCGCTTACGCCATGCACGTCGACGTGCTCGGCCAGCCCGGCGGCATTCTCGCGCGCAGCTTGGGTGTGACTGAGCAAGGCGTGCGCATGACCGCGCAAGGCAGCGGTACGGCGCAAAACGGCGCCGCGGTGTTCGACGCGAAGATTGGCGATGCTGACCTGCTCGCCGGAGAGACACATTGGACGGAAATCAACTGGCGCGTTGAAGGCCATGGCGAACTCAGCGCCCTGCCAGGCCTTGCAGAGCTCACCAAGCGCATCGGCCCCAGCGTGAGTTTCAATGCATCCGGCGCGCATATCGGCGCGTTCCAAGCGCACGTCGAAACGCCGTTCACCAGCGGCGACATCGCCGGCGCGTTGACCGACAAACACGAACTGGACGGCGGCGCGCACTTCCTGATCACGACGCAGCGCGTTTCCGATATCGCGCCGGAATCACCGTTTGAACTTGGCGGCGCGCGCGTGCAGGGCGAACTGCGCCAAGCCCGCGGCGTCACCGCCATTCA
>DASZWS010000162.1:0-6266 GCA_035546515.1 Vitreimonas sp.
ATAGATTCATACAATGCGCAGTAGAAATTCAGCCTGCGTGTGGTCATGCGCCGTAGATGGCTATCGCGAGTTTTCGGACAGCGCCCCCTCTGGGTGGCGGCCGGCATCGTTGCCATGGGTCTTGTCGTGGTGTTGGCGCAATCCGGGGGCGCAACGGCGCCGCACGCACCCAAAATTCTCTCTGAGCGCAAGCCAGGTGTTGCAATAGCCGCCTCTCACGCGCTTGCCGCCGGTGTGCTCGTGCGTCCTGACGACATCCAATTCACGTCCGCGTCGCAAAACCCGCCCGCCGGGGCGATATTTTCCAAAGCGGATGCAGTCGGTCATGTCACCACGCAGCGCTTTGCGGCGGGCGAGACAATCTTGCGGGCGGGTTTGCGGGACGGAACGGCGCTAGGCATCGCCAGTCATGTTCCCCCCGGCGAGCGCGCCTTTGCCATCCGGGTCTCTGAAGAGGACATCGTGGGGGGATTTCTGCAGAGCGGCGACCATGTCGATGTGCTTGCGACGATTCCCGGCTCGGCGTTTCCGAGCAAAAGCTCGGGCGAGGTGCCAGATCGCAGCCGGACGGTTCTGTTGCTTCAGAACGTTTCGGTGCTCGCCGTCGGCGATAACCCGGCGACGCGGGGATCGGTACAGTCCGGCGCGCGCACGGCGACCCTCGCGCTCGCACCGGACGATCTCACGCGCCTCGCGTTGGCCGAGCGTTTTGGCAAGGTCTCTCTGGCGATCCGCATGCCGGGTGACGATGCGCTGTCCGCGCCCGCGCTTGCCGTTCTCGCCGATCTGGTTCCGGTGTCAACCGACGCGCAAACTTTGCTGCCCGCTTCGGCCCCGCGCGCGCGCAGTCGGCGCATCGCGGGTATTCCCTTCTATACGGGCGCGCGCACGAGCGCGCTGCCAATTGGCGTCGCGCAATGATCCCCCGGTTGGCGCTCCCGGTTGCTGTGGTTCTGCATCTCACCGTCGGGGCCGCCTGGGCCAAACCGGTGGACGTGGAGCGCGTTGCGCTCGGCAGTCAGTATCTCATCGCGTTGGCCACGCGTCCGGTGCGCGTCGCACTGGGCGATCCCACGCTGGTGGACGTCAAGCTCCTTCCCGGCAACCAGCTTCGTCTTGTCGGTCTCCGGTCGGGCACGACCAACATCACGGTGTGGGGCGCAGGCCCGGAAAGCGAGCACACCTATTCGATCGTGGTCGGCCCGGACACGGCCGCGGTCAACGCCGCGCTTGACGGCGACCCCGCGTTTCAATCCGCGGCCGCGATCTCGACGCCAAACGGCGTCACGCTCGACGGCGAGGTGAAGAGTCTCGATGCACGGGCGCGTGCGGAATCGATTGCGTCCGGCAATGGAAAGATCACGGACGCGCTCGCTGTCGCCGACCGGCGGATGGTGGCGCTGGAGGTGCGCTTTGCCGCGATCTCGACGAACACGATGAAAGCGCTCGGTCTCAATTTCCAGAAGCTCGGCAGCGGCATGCAGTTCGCAACTGGTGTACCCGGCAGCATCACGGGCTTCCAGGTGAACCCCGGTCTAACGGTGCAAAGCAGTCTTCCGCTCAGCCAGGCGTTCAATCTTCTGCTCAACTGGCCGGGCTCGGATTTTTCCACCGCGATCAGTGCGCTCTCCAGCGTCAACCTGGCCCAGCTGCTGGCGGAGCCGACCTTGCTGGTGCGCAGCGGGGATAGGGCCGATTTTCTTGCCGGCGGCGAGATACCGATCCCGGTGACGCAGTCGGGGCAGACGAACGGCGCGATCGCCATCGAATACCGCAAGTTCGGCGTGCAGCTGCACGTGCATGCGACAGTGTTGAGCGACGACCGCATCGTTCTGCGGGTCAACCCCGAGGTGAGCGAGCTCGACTATCAAAATGCCCTCACGCTTCAGGGCTTCAATGTTCCGGCGATCCGCGTGCGCTCCACCGACACCAACATTGAGCTCGGCAACGGCCAAAGTTTCGTGCTCGCGGGTCTCATGTTCTCGAGCCGCTCGAACATCGAGGAGCAGGTCCCCGGTCTTGGCAGCCTCCCCATCATCGGCGACTTCTTCAAGCGCTCGCAAAACAGCGCCGAGCAGCAGGAACTGATCATTGTGGCGACGCCCAGGCTCGTATCGCCGATGACCGCCGCCGCCGTGCCCAAGCTCCCCGGCGAGGGTCTCGCCTATGCGCCGAGCCTGAGCGATCTGCTGCTCAACACAAACCCGCTCGATGCGTTCGCTGGCCAGTACGGGCTTGCGCCATGAGCGCCAGGCTGCTGCTCGTCACCTCCGACCCGGCGATCGCCAATACGGTGCGCGCGGCGCTCGATGTCACCCAGAGTCTGATCACGCTGGACCGGCTGACCATGGCAGGCGCGGGAGAGGCGTATCAGCCCAGTGCCATTCTCATCGACAGCGATGTGCGCGGCGGCGTGCACACCACGTTCGAGAAGATCGAAGCCGCCAAGCGCGGGTTCCCCACAACCCCCGTGATCGTGCTGGGCAACGAGATGAGCGCGCAGCTCGTGCTCGTTGCTCTGCGCGCGGGCGCCGATGAGTTCGTCGATCGCGAGGCGGGCGCCGATCAGTTGAGAATTGTCCTTCGTGGATGTCTGACAAAGGCCAAGGACAGCCCGCATCCGTCTCGAGCGAAGGTCGCCGGGGTCCTCGCCGGCCTTCCCGGCGATCTCGACCAGGATTTCGCGCGCAATCTGGCGGTGCGCGCCGCCAAGCACGCGCCCGGCGAGATGACACTTTATATCGATCTCGCACTGCCTGTGTCCCAGGCCGGAATCGGTCTGGGGCTGCAGCCGGGTTTTTGCGTGGGCGATGCAATCCGCGAGGTTGCCCGCATTGACCGCGCATGGCTGGAAAGCGCGCTGGTCCGCCACGAAGAGAGCGGACTGTATCTCCTTCCGCTCGCTCCGGCGTCCGGCTCCGACATCCCTGTTCTGGACAGCGCAAGCTTTGGCGCATTGCTGCAGGTTCTCCGCGCGCTGTGCCACGCGATCATCGTTGGGTATGGCCCTTTTTCCCAGGAACGTACGTTGCTGGAAATGGCCCAGCCAAATGCGCGCTGGTTCTTATGCTGCGATCAGCGCTTTGCGTCGATCCGCAGGTCGGGCGAGATCCGGCAATGGCTGTCGGCGAACGGACTGGGCGCCCCCGAGATTGTCGTCCATGCGCTCGCGCCAGGTCTCACCCCAGACCCTTCCGATATTCGCCGCGCGCTCGATGTGCAGGACACGATCGATCTCGACGTCTCATGGGACGCCCTTGCGGAGAGTCTCAACGGCGCAAAGCCCCTCGCGCTCAGCGACGCGCGGTATGCGCGCGGGCTCGACGCTTGTCTTGCGCCGCTCGGGCTGGCGCCCCAACCCCAGGCAGATTTTCTTGCGCAACTCCGGAGCTGGCTGAACCCGAGAGCCGCGGCGGGGTCTGCATGAGCGCCGCAAGGCCCTACCAGCTCCACCCGGAGCGTGTCCCAACGCCGCCGCTTTCGGCGTCGGACTCCTATCAATGGATCAAGTTTCGCGTCTTCGATCTCACGCTCGAAAATCTCGAGCGCCAGGGCCTCGACGCGGACACGGTTCCGCCGGCAACGCTACAGGACCAGATCGCAACGGCGCTTTCGCTGACCGTGCAAGGCCAGGGCGCTGCTTTCAACCAGCGCGAACGCGCAGGCCTGATCGACGATGTGATGAACGAGATCTTGGGCCTTGGACCCCTGCAGCCCTTTCTTGAAGATCCGGAAATCGACGACATCGTCGTCAACGGCCCCAACGCCGTTTATGTCGAGCGCGCGGGCAGTCTCGAGGAAGTGCCGGTGCGCTTCCGCGACGCCGCCCATCTCATGAACATCATCCAGCGCATCGTGAGCCCGATTGGACGGCGCGTCGACGAGTCGTCTCCCTATGTGGACGGGCGATTGCCCGACGGGTCGCGCGTGCACGTCGTCATTCCGCCGGTGGCGCTCGAAGGCCCCGTTCTTTCGGTGCGCAAATTCAAGCGCATCCCGCTTACCGGCCAGGAGCTCGTGGCCAGGGGCGCCATGACGGCCGAGATGCTCGACTATCTCGCCGCGGCGATTGCAAGCCGCAAGAACATTCTGATTTGCGGCGGTACCGGCACCGGCAAGACGACGCTGCTCAACGTCTTGAGCTCTTATATCGGCGCCAAGGAGAGGCTGGTCACGATCGAGGATGCGGCCGAACTGCGGCTGCAAAAATCCCATGTCGTGCGGCTGGAGACGCGGCCTGCATCCGCCGACGGCACCAGCGAGGTGTCCGCGCGCGATCTGATGCGCAACGCGCTACGCATGCGGCCAGACAGAATCATCCTCGGCGAAGTGCGCTCCAGCGAAGCCATCGAAATGCTGCAGGCGATGGGCACGGGTCATGACGGCTCGATGGCAACGATCCACGCCAACGGGCCGCGCGATGCGTTGGAGCGCCTTGAGATGCTGATGGGGCTGAACGGTTTTTCCGCCGACCTCAATGCGGTGCGACGCTTCATCGCGAGCGCGGTCGATGTCGTCGTGCAGGCGGTTCGCCGGCCCGATGGCAGTCGCGGGATCGCCGCGATCTGCGAAGTCACGGACGCGCAAGGGGGGGTCTATCTGTTGCGGGAGCGGTTTCGCGTTGCAGCCGACACGATGCGCAGAAAGGAAGCGCGGTGATGGCAATCGCGATCTTCCTGATATCGTTTGCGATCGGCGCCGCAATTGTCCTGCGGGCGTATCGCATGCGCGCCGCGACCTTGCGCCGGCTCAGGGGCTTTGTCGCACCACCGATCGTCGCGCGCCACGCAGTCGAATCCGCGCCGGAGAACGCGCTCTATCGTTTCTTGCCGCACCGCGTCGCGCGCGATCTTCGCCTTCTCGACATTTCTCTCAGCGGGAAAGCCGCGGTGTCGGGCGTGGCGCTTCTCGCCGCCGCCGCCATTGCCGCAAATGTACTTGCCGGGGCGCTTGCCGCTCTTGTCCTCTGCGCATCGGTGCCGTTGATCGCTGCCGCCGTCCTCCATGTTCTTGCGGGACGGCGCGTTCGGGAGCTCGGCTCCTTTCTGCCCCGGTTCTTCGACCGTGTGCGACAATTGCTCGTGATCGGCAATTCCCTGCCGACGGCATTTGCGCGTGCGATCGACGGCAGCCACCCGCGGCTCATCGCCTTCTTCGCGCCCGCGCTTCGGCGCATCGCCAACGGCGCGGGGTTTGCCGACGCCATCCGGCAGAGTTCCGACGACATCGCCCTTTATGAGATGCACCTCTTCGCGGCGGCGGTTTCGACGAACATGCGGTTTGGCGGATCGCTGACCCACGCGCTCAACAATCTCGTTCGCTTTCTGCAGAAACGCGCTTCGGTGGAACGCGAGCTTCGGGCGAGCACTTCGCTGATTCGCACCAGCGCCTGGGTGTTGGCTTTGCTGCCCGTGCTCGTGGGTGCGCTTATTGTCACGCAGAACCAAGAATACGCGCGCTGGTTCGTCGCCGATCCGCTCGGCCGATCGCTGCTCGTCTACTGCGCCGCCTCGCAAATCGCGGGCGTCTTTGCCATGCGTGCGATCACAGGCTCGGAGTTCTGACGATGCCGGGACCGCAAGCCATCGTCCTTCTCCTCGCGCTCCTTGCTGCGAGCACGTTTCTCAGCGTACGGGCGTGGGAAAAGCGTGGTGTGCTCGCGCGGTTGAACGCCGTGCTTGGGCGTCCGGCCGCGCAGCCGTTGGACGGCGTGCGGGTCTTGTCCTGGATCGGATCGAAGATCCCCGGCGGGAGCGACGCACGCTTGCACTCGGAGTTGCTGCGCGCTGGGTATTTCCATGCGTCCGCGTTGCACGCGTTCGTCGCGTTGCGCCTCCTCTTGGCCTTCGCCGCGTTTTGCGCGGTGCTGTTGCACGCTGCCGCGTGGACCGCTCAGACATTTTTGCTGGCGACCTTTGCCGCATTCTTCGTCAGCCGCTTGACCGTGATCCTCCTCAAACTGAGCGCCGACCGGCGCGAGCGCCGGATTCGCCGCGAACTGCCTCCGCTCGTCGACGTTTTGATGATGGTGCTGAACAGCGGCATCAGCATCGACCAGAGCCTTCGCTACGTGACGGGGATGATCGGGCAGACGTCGCCCGCCACCAGCGCCGTGCTCAAGCGTTATGTCGCCGATATCGACAGCGGGATGCCGTTCGAGACGGCCTTCGAGCGCATGGGTCAGCGCTTCGCGATCAACGAAGGGTACGACCTCGCCAATCTCATCAAGCAGAGCCTGCTTCAGGGCGGCGAGATCCTGGCGTCGT
>DASZWS010000163.1:0-1635 GCA_035546515.1 Vitreimonas sp.
GCTCTCGTGAAAGACCAAACCCCGGTATGACCCGCACACGCCCACCCTTCGATGCAGTCACCATGTGCCTGCATTGGCTGACGCTCGCCCTGATTGCGTCGCTCTTCACCACGACGTGGCTGCACGAGAGCGCCGCCGACGGCGCAACCGCTGCGGCGCTGCTGCAAACGCACCGCTCGCTTGGCTTGGTAGTGTGGGTACTCACCCTTGCGCGGCTAGTATGGCGGCATAGGGGAGCTTGTCTGCCGCCCTTCCCCACCCACATGACCGCCGCGCAGAAACGGACGGCGAAAGCCAGCGAGTATCTGCTTTATGCCCTGCTGCTCGTTCAACCGTTGACCGGCATGGCGCAGACGATTTTACGTGGGCGCGCCTTCGATATGTTGCTCGTGCATGTCGGACCAATCACCGAACGCAACGCGAGCCAGGCGCGAAGCTTTCATGATCTGCACGAGCTCGGCGGCGCGACATTACTGGTGGTGATCGGGCTGCACGCGAGCGCGGCGCTGGCGCATCACTTCTATTGGAAAGACGACGTGCTGCGCTCGATGTTGCCGGACTGGCTGCTGCCGAGCGAGCGGCAGCGCGATGCCGGCGCACGCGGATTGCACGAGCAATAGCGACCGCGCTTGTCGGCTTCGCCGATTGGCGCCGTGTGAACGGCTTCTCGGAAAAGATCCTCGATTGGATGATCGCATCGGGGGGCAGGCTCAAGCAGCCGCAAAGCCGACACGCGCCCACGATCAGAATTTCACACAGATGGCGCCATCGACGAGGAGATTGACCCCGGTGGTGTATGACGAAGCTGGGCTTGCCAGAAACACCGCCGCGTTGCCATTCTACAGCGTCACGGCTGGCTTCGATCTTTGCCTGTCCTTCGTCAAAGCTGATTGTGGCCCAGAGATTGCGCTCAAAGTTGCACGCAACCTGGTTTTGTTCATGCGACGCCCAGGGGGACAAACGCAGTATAGCGCGGCGCTGAACGTGCAAACGGCCGCCACACCCGCAATCCGAAAGCTGATTGGCCAAATCAGCAGCGATCCCACAGGCGACTTGAGCCTGCCCGCTTTGGCCGACAGAGCCAGCATGAGCGAACGGACTTTTTCGCGTGTATTTCACAAGGAGACCGGTGTTACGCCAGCTGCATTTGTCGAGATCGCCCGCGTCGATCGCACCAAAGCCTTGCTTGAGACTTCGTCTTGGCCGCTAGCGCGCGTTGCCGAGCGCGCAGGACTGAACAGTCTTGATGCATTGCATCGTGCATTTCAAAAACGCGTTGGCGTCACGCCCGGAGAGTATCGCCAGCGCTTCGGCCAGGAGGCTGAAGTCTACAGCAATCCACTCGTCTACCGAACGCCCATACTGGCGGGGTAGTCATCGGCTTCGTTCGATCGATCCAGCTGGGGAACAGCCACTCCCAGCTCTCAAGCCGCTTGCTGTTGACCCGACGCGCCACCGCCGCCCGCGCGAGCGCTGGTATCGACGCAGGGCGCTAGTTGCAGGGCGTCGCCGCAGCAGGTAGCGGCGGCGCGATGACACCCACATTCCAATTCCAACTGAAACGACGCTGCGCACGGCGGCGACACTCGACTGCGTTATGCAGGCTGTAAGCATCGGGCGGCGCTTGCGCCAGAT
>DASZWS010000164.1:0-6529 GCA_035546515.1 Vitreimonas sp.
TTTCTGAAGCTCTTTGTCCGCGGGCCAGCGGCGGGCGCCTTCAGTGTAGGCGGCGATGGCGTCGCTTTGGCGTTTGAGGCCGGCGAGCGCTCGGCCCTTGTTGAGCCAGATTGCAGGCGCCTGAACGCCGCGCGCTTGCAGGAGATCGAACACTTCAAGCGCTTCTTGCGCACGCCCCAGCTTCAACAACGCCGCGCCGCGGCTGTGCTGTACGGCGGCGTTCTCCGGGGCGAGCTTGATCGCTTCGTCGGCGGCGGCGAGCGCATCCTGCGCCTTGCCCTGCGCGCGCAGCGCACACGACAGCACATCATAGGCCTGCGGGTTCGGCCCTTGCTTGAGCAGCGCGCGCGCCGCCTGTTCGGCTTCGCCGTAATTGCCACAACGATAGCAGGCCAGTCCGTAGGCGTGCATGAGGCCCGGCCATTGCATGTCGATGCGCAACGCATCGGCGAAAGCCGCGGCAGCTGCGCTGTGATCGTTGGCGTCGGCCAAAATGTTGCCGAGCGCGATGCGATGGCGCAACGCATCCGGCTCAGCGGCGACCGCGCTCTGCATCAGCTTCAGCGCTTCCTGGCCGCGCCTTTGGCTGAAGCGCACCATCGCCAAAATGTGCAAGCCATCGCCCGGCATCTGCGCTTGATCCGGCCACTGCGCGGCAAGCGTCCGCTCGGCGCCTGCGAGATCGCCCCGACGGGCCGCGTCTTCTGCTTTGCCCAATACGTCTTCGCCCGCCATGTTCGTCTCCGTTGTATTGTCGTGCTTATCGGCCAGAACGCCGGCGCGAAACAAGAGCGCGGGTCAGACCGGCACGGCGTCAAAGGGGGCGGTAAGCCGCTCGCCGGCGTCAAATGCTATGGTGCCGTGCCACATATATGAGGGGAAAAGCACCAGCCGCCCCTCTTTCGGCTGCACCACGCGCTCGATGCCGCAACCCGGCGTCGGCCAGCGCGGTTCACCGAACTTGATCCAGCCTTGTTGGGCGTTGTCGTCGCGGCTCACCGCCGGGGGCAGAGAGACATAGTAGGCCGAGCTGATCCAGCCGGCGGGATGGAAATGGTTGACGTGAAAGCCGTTGGCCTTGAGCCGTACCGACCAGGCGCCGGCGATGCGATAACCGCCGGTGACGCGGCCCGACCACGGATGGTTGGGATGAATGCGCGCATGCGCGCGCATTTGATCCATATAAGCGCGGATCGGCGCGTCGAGCGCGGCAATATAGGCTTTCACCACCGGATCGGCGACTTGGGTCAGGTTGCGCGTCGTTTGTGAGCCGTTGCGCAAGGACTGGTCGAGCGGATACGCATCAAGCACATGCAGCCGCATCAGGCTCGCGGACAGCGCTTCGTTGAATGCAGCCATGTTGGCGTAGCCCGCAGGCGCCTCAACGTCGTAGGGCCGCACCATGAGCTCATAATCGCAAAGCTCCCGATAGCGCGCCTCGCCGATCTGCCGCAACGCTGTTGTCTCGTAGCAGATCCATTCCTGATTGACGGGTTGGGCGGCCCGCCAGGGCAGAATGAATTTCAGCGCCTCGTCTCCCTGCCCCTGCCGCAAAAGCGCGTTGGCGAGAGCGGCGTCAAAAATGGCGACGCGTGGCGCCAGTGCGACCGCGCGGCGTAGGAATGGAAGCGCTTCTTCGGTGCGATCGGCCTCGTCCAAGAGCGTGCCGAGCGAGGCAAGCAGCATCGCGGTATCTGGCGCGCGCGCCAAGCCTGCGCGGAGCATGGCTTCAGACTTCTCCGTGAAGCCGGCGCGGCGCAGGAGATCAGCGCAGCGCAGCCGCGCTGCGACGGCATCCGGATTGGCCTCGACCGCCCGCTCGAACGCGCTGGCAAAATCGGGGGCGCCGGTGCGCGTCCACCGCACCATCGCAAGCGCATTCTGCAAACCGGCATCCGCCGGCCAGCTGCGTACGCCATCGGCAAGCCATTTTTCAGCTTCGTCGACGCGTGCGAGATCCATCAGCGCTACGCCGCGATTGAGCCAGAGCGGCGCGGCGCGCAGCCCCCCGCCCACCAGCGTATCGTAAACGCGCAACGCTTCCTCCGTGCGTCCCACACGCGCCAGCACCAGTGCACGGTTGTGCATGGCAGGAGCGTTCCGCGGATCAAGCACGAGCGCCTGATTACTGGCGGCGAGCGCCTCATCGAAGCGCTCTTGGTTACGCAACGCGCAGGAGAGGATGTCGTAGCTTTCAGCGCTTGGCGCCTCGAATATGAGCCGCCGGGCCGCGCGCTCGGCGTCCTCGACCTGCCCGCTTTGCAACGCCAGACGCGCCGCTTTTTTTAGGTTTTGAATTTCGTCCGGCGTCATTACGGCGCCAATGCTGCGATAAAGGCGGCCAGCGCGTCAAATTCGGCGCGCATGCGCTCAAGGCGGGCGCGAGCTTCAGCGTCCTCTCCCCAACGCTCCAGGCTCCAGAGTTCGTCTAGCGCTGCGGCCTCGAAGGCCTGCTGCGCACTCAACTCACCTTGCAAGAGCGCGAAGCCAATGAGCATCGATCCCGACAGTCCCGTGGCCTGCGACAGCGCGGTGAGCGCGAAATCATCGTATTGTGCGGCGCGCGCGCGGATCAACGCCAACGCTTCGGCCGGCACTTTCGCTGCGACGATGCCCGTGACGATCGGCAAGGTCACGCCCAAGGCGCGCGCGCCCCAAGCAACCAGCGGATCCCACGTGGCAGCCTGCCGCGTCACCAGCGCCTCAGGGGTCTCGGCGCGATGGCAGCAGAGATCGGTTTCGCCATAGCTGGCGACATAACCAACACGCCCAGCGCGGTCAGGCGCGGTCCAGTCGATCGCGGCAAACGCCAGCTGAGAAATTGGCATGCTGGCCGGCACGATGTGGTCGCCCTGAGCTTGCCACTCAGCGGCGCAGGCTTCGGCCAGCGCCTGCGTCGGCACCCGAAACACCGCCCCCGCCGGCGTCTTCAAGCGCCTGGCGTCGAGCGCGACAGTGAAGGCGCCGTCGCCAGCTTGCGCCTGCGCTTGTTTATAGAATCGACGTGCGGGTTCGGGCGCCTGGCTCATGCCGGCAACACGTCGAACGAAAGCGAAAGACGTTCATCACCCTCGAACGGGATGACGCCGTGCCACATGAAAGACGGAAACAAGATGAGCGTCCCGACCTTCGGTTCTACGAAGGCTTCGGGCGTGCATCCGGGCGGCGCCCGATTGGGCTCGCCTAGCTTTAGCCAACCCGCATGCGGGTCGCGTGGGCTTTGCTTCGGCGTCAGGGCCGCGAAATAGGTCGAACTAATCCACCCTCGGTCGTGCACGTGATTGGGCTGTGAGCCGCCGTCGGTCAGTCGCACAGACCACTGCGAACCGTAGCGATAGCGATCGCCACGGCGGCGCCCGACAGGATCGTCGTCCCGCAGGCGAGCAACATAGTCGCGTACGGCCACGTCAACAGCGTTGTTGAAGGCGCGCAGGTTGGGTTCATCCAACGCCATCAGGTTGCGGTTGGTTTGCGTGCCGTGCTCCAGCGTTTGATCGAGCAAATGCGCATGGCGGTGCTGCAGGCGCAGTACATCGGCCAATGAGGCGTTGAAATTCTCAACGGTAAAGAAGCCGCGCGGCGCCGGAATGTCGTAGCTGCGTACAAAGCGTTCGTAATCGTAGAGCCTGCGATAGCCGGGATCGCCAAGCAAACGCAGCGCCGTGGCCTCGCAGGCGATGAGGTATTGCTCGTCGGGATCGGTTTCGCGCAAGCCCCGGACGATGCGCAGCGCCTCCGCCGGTTCGCCGACGCGTAGCAACGTGGAAAGCAAGTTGCGTTGACCGAGGCGCTTGTCGCGCGTCAGGGCTAAAGCGCGGCGCAGCGCCAGCAGGCCTTCATCGACGCGATTGAGCTCTTCAAGCACGATGCCGTACGCCGTGAGCAGCGCCGGCGCATCCGGCGCGCGCGCTAGCGCTTCCTCCAGGACGCGCAGCGCCTTCGCGGGTTGGTTGGCGCGATGCAGGGCGTCAGCGCACGCCATGCGCAAGCCAATGTCTTGTGGACGGCGCGTGATCTCGGCTTCCATGAACGCGGTGGCGTTCGGCCCCTCGCCGCGCAGCGCGCGGATGCGCGCCAAGTGGTTATGCAGCGGAATGACGCCGGGAAACTGCGCAACGCCCTGTTCCAAGGTCTTCTCGGCGTCGGCGCGGCGGTTCTCCTGGTAGAGCGCGCGCGCCAACGCCAGAGCGAGATCGGGTGAATCGAGTTCTTGCGCGGCCAGACGTTCGTACGCCTCGAGCGCTTCCTTGCTGCGCCCCACCCGTTCCAACGCCATCGCATGATTGAACTTGAGGCCGCGCATGCTCGGCGCGATCTTCAGCGCGGCGGCAGCGGAGACGAGCGCGTCCTGGGGCCGGTCCATCGCGCGCTGGACTTGCGATAGCAGGGTCCAGCCTTCAGGACCCGGAAATCTGGAGATAAACGCGCGCGCCTCGGTTTCGGCCTGGCTCAGATCGCCGCGCGCGACCATACACTGCACCAGATTGACGTGCACCGGCGAGGCGTTGGGGATGAGCGCCAGAGCGGCGCGGAAAACCTTGATGGCTTCCTCGAATGCGCCGCGCGCCTGCAACACGACGCCGAGATCGTTGTAGTATTGGCCGTCGCTGAGCGAATACGCGATGGCGGCGCGGAAATGCTTCTCGGCGGCGTCCAGCTGATTTTGCTCCTTCTTGATGAGCCCCATCAGGTGCAGCACCGAGGGGTCCAGCTTGAGCTGACTGAAGACGGGAGACAGCACGCGTTCGGCGCCAACGGGGTCGCCGCGATTAAGAAGTTCGCGGCTCGCCAGCGCTAGCGCGGAGACGTCCATGGTCTTCATCGCTTTGCCCGCGCGTCGAACGGTTCGAACGGGTCTTTGGCGTCGCGCTCATCAAAACCCAGCGCGTCAAACGCCGCCTTCATGTGTGGCGGGATCGGTGCGATGACTTTGAGTTGTCCGCCCGACGGATGCGGCAGCCTCAGCGCGCGCGCATGCAGCTGCAGCATGTTCGGCAAGCCGCCCGGTGTTGGCGCCTCGCTGCGATACTTCTGATCGCCGACGATTGCATGACCAATTTCGGCCATGTGAAAGCGCAGCTGGTGCGTGCGGCCAGTGACGGGACGCAATCCCATCCAAGCGGCGCTGTCGGCGGCGTTTTCGATGACAACGTACTGTGTCACCGCGTGCACCGCGCCCTCGTCAGTCTGCACACATTGCTGCATCATCTCGCGGTCTGCGTCGTGCACGCCTGGCGCCTTGCGCATCCAGCCGCGTATCTCACCGACGTGCGGGCGCGGCGTGCCGATGACGACGGCCCAGTAAATCTTGTCGGTGTCGCGATCGCGGAACGCTTCGCCCAGAAACGCGGCGGCGCGCGGATGACGCGCCAAGACCAGGCAACCGGAGGTGTCGCGGTCGAGCCGGTGCACGAGCTTGGGCTTCGCCTTGAGCTCGAATTTCAAACCGTCGATCAGACCGTCGAGATGGCGCGTGGTTTTTGGTCCGCCCTGAACCGCAAGTCCGGCGGGCTTGTTCAGCACGATCACGTCCGCGTCACGGTGCAACACGAGAGAGCGGACAAAATCCTCGTCCTTCTTTGGCAGCGACCCGGGCGCACGTGGCGGCGGCGCATCCGGCAGCGGCGGGATACGCACCATCTGACCGGGAGAGACTCTGTCAGACGCTTTCACGCGCGCGCCATCGACGCGCACTTGCCCCGTGCGGATCAGCTTCTCGATCTGGCCTTGGCTAAGCTGGGGAAAGCGGCGGCGAAGCCAGCGATCAATGCGGGCGACACCGTCATTTTCCTCAACTTCCACCGTCGCAACGGATTTCATACGCGCCCCAGCTTCATGCACGGCTCAAGGCAAAGCCAGCCCAGCACGCAGCAACGCTCAACACCACCGACGCCACGACGTAAAGCGCGCCCAGCCCCAGGTTGCGCTCCAGCAAGTGCACGGATTCGATGGAAAACGTGGAAAAGGTGGTGAAGCCACCCAATACGCCTACGCCGATCAAGAGACGGAGGTCTTCGTGGCTCGGATCAAGTTTGGCGGTGAGCACGCCCATCGCGAGTCCGCCCAGAATGTTGACGAGCAGCGTGCCCCACGGAAAGCCGACGCCCAACGTGCGCGCGGCGAAATAGCCGACGCCGTAACGCGCCACGGACCCCACCGCGCCCCCAAGCGCCACCAGCAGTACTTGCATCATTGGCCACGCAACCGCGCGCGGATGTTGGTGGAGAGGCTGCGCGCGTCATAGGCGTTCACCTCGTCAGGCTTTGGCCCGCTGCCGAAGCGGATTTCGACGGTGGCCGCGCGCGCGACTTGGCCAGTATGCCCACCGATCGGCAGATTGATACCCACCCCTGTGCCGACGGCGCTGTGGCGGCCGAAGCTGGCGCCGCCAATACCGAAGCCGATGCTTGGGCCTGAATGCACCGTCGCCTCATCGTCGAGCGCGCGACGATCGACCCAGAACCAGTCGTGGTTGTTCTGCAGCGTGAGATCGGCGGCGCGCAACATGGCGTAATCCTGCAGCAGGTTT
>DASZWS010000165.1:0-6263 GCA_035546515.1 Vitreimonas sp.
CGCTGCGCGCGCACGACCTCGAACTCGTACCAGCGGCCGCTATTGCCCTGCCAAGCGTAGGTGGTGGTTGTCACCCGCCCCTCCGAAAATCACATCAGCCCGACCCGTCCCATACCGTGAGTCGCAGGCTAGGGCGCTCAAGGTTGCGGATCGGTTTCCAACGAATCGATCTTTGCGGCGTCGAAATAAGCTGGCCAGAAGCTGTTGAGGGCGTTGGCTTGTTGCGGGGCGAAGTCGGGCCGGTCGAGCGGGGCGATGCGCAAATGCACGCCGCTGAGATCCGGCGGGCCGAATGGGTCGTGCGCCCGCCAAGCCGTGAAACTGGCAGTGGGTGCGTAGAGTGAGAACCCGTTGGGCTCATTTTCCAGCAGATCGGAGACCAGCACTAGGCGGCGATGTGGAATCTCGATGCCGAAATCAGGGTCGGCGGCGATGGCGCGTAGGCTGGCGAGGATCGGCGAGGATGCGGCCGGTCCGCGAGAAGCCGCCGAGCGCATGGCCGTATCCAGCGCGTGCTGAAAATCTTCATCCCAATGCTGCTGCGTCATCCGCGCGTTCTCGAACAGTGGATTGGTTTGCTCCGGCGGGCGCGGCAGGCATTTGGAGAAGAGGACGCTGGGCTCGCGCGGGTTACGCACATTGAGCCGCATCACGGTAAGGCGGTCATACTGTGAGAGCCGTGCGCGCTCCTGTAGCAGCACCGCGCGCAGTTTGCGGCGATGGCGGGGCTCCAGCCGGTCCGTGGCGTCGACAAGGATGATCGTGTGGGCTGCAATCGGCTGGTCGGTGCGGCAGAGACTTTGCGCATCGGTAGGCGGTGGACGCATCACAAACGCCGCGGCGGCCAGGCCTCCGAGCACGGTCATCGCGAGCACGATCAGAATGAGCCCGAGCGCGTTGCGCCCGGCAGCGCCGCGCCGCGCCGTCATGCGCCGCCAGCGGCGTCGAGCCGCTTGGTGGTCTCGTCGAGTTCGGCGACCAATTCTTCAAGAGCGCGCGTGGATTGCTGTTTGGATTCGGCGAGTTGCGCGCGCGCGCCGTCGATCATTTGGCCGCACGTGGCCAGAGCGTCGAGCGAGGGACCGGCGGTGGGCGGCGTTGTGTTGAAGTAGCTGGGCGCAGGCGTCGCGCGCGCAGCGGTGTTCTCCTGGCGATAGATGTGAATGGCTTCGGTCGCCGCGTCATCGAGCGCACGGGCCTGCGCGTCGAGCGCCTCCATCCTGGCGGCTGCCGCGTCGTAGGCTTTGCTCATGGCTTCGAACTCGGCGCGCATTTTTTCGACGCGTGCGGCGACGGCGGTGCGAGCGGCGTCAATCGGCGCCTCAAGCGTTTCGCGGCTATCGCCGCGCACCGCTGATAGCGCATGGTCGGCGGCCTCTCTTGCCCGATCCATTTTCCCGTGATCTGGATAGGGATCATCGAAACCGGAATAGCCCTTCATCGCCGCGAACACCCAGACGCCGGCCCCAAGCATCAACAAAATGATCGCTTGCGGCGAAGAGAGCTGCAGCAACGACCAGAGGTGAAAGCTTGCGTCGTCGCTGACAGGCTGCGGTGAGGCCATGGCCGCCAGCCGGTCGCGCCAGTCCGCGGCGAACAGGTTCAGCATCAGCGCCAAGAAGCTGAACGCTGCAAAAGCCAGTGCGCCCAAGCTCTTGGGAATGGGCCGCACGTGCTGCAGATAGCGCAGTCCGAGGAAGCCGGCCAGGAAGCCGAGGGTCACGTTGGCGCCGGAGAGGCCGATGGCGGTTATGGCGCCGCCGAGCAGTCCGCGCGCATCGTCCTCGGCGAACAACGCCGCGCTGAACAAAGACTCAAAAACGGCCGCGCACAGCAACAGACCAGCCTGCAGCAAGCCAGAGCGCGGATACACCGCGACGCGCCGCAATCGATTGGCCTGCTTGAACGCCGCGAGATCATCGTGCGCCCGTGTCGCGCGTTGCCTGGCGCTCTTCCAATCGTGCTCCACGCGGCCGGCGATTTGCTTCAGCGCCAGCCGCGCGTCGAGAGCGGGCCCCGTGAGGTCCTGTGGCGTGGGCGCGAGCGCGCGCAAACGGGTCTCGGCGTCCGCCTTGGCTTGATGGCGCGCCGCGTCCAATTTTGCGCGTTCGGTTGCGATGGCTTCAACGACAGCACGTTCCGCTTCTGAGAGATCGATAGCGTCGGCGCTCGGAAGGTTGCGGGCGGCATCTTCACGCGCGCGCCGCTTCAATCCCAGACGCCGCTCCAGTGCGGCGGCGCTGAGCCCTGACGGCGGCCTTACAGCCGGCCGCGTGCTTAGCCTCGGCGCTTGCGGTTGAACGCCATCCATGCCCCGTCTCGCGGGCGACGTTAAAGCGCGGATAGCACACTTCTCCAAGCGAAACCGTAGCGCTATCGTCGGGCACTGGAGTTGAAGTGAGCGAACTCAAGGACTTACTCGCGATCGCTGAACGGGCGGCGGCGCAAGCGGGCGACGCCCTGCTCGAACATCGCAGCGCATGGGGCGTCGTGGAGGCGGAGTATGGCCGCGAGGTCAAAATCGACGCCGACAAGCGCGCCGAGGCGATGATCCTCGCGGCGTTGCAGGAAGCCGCGCCGTTTCCGGTGATTTCCGAGGAAGCTGGATGGGTCAATGCGGGCGATCGCCAGGGCTATGTTTGGGCGGTCGATCCGCTCGACGGCAGTGTGAATTATTTGCGCGGCTATCCGCACTGCGCGGTATCAATTGCGCTGTTGTCCGGCGGAAGGCCGATCCTGGGTGTGGTGGATTGCTTTGTGTTGGGTGAGCGCTTTACCGGCATCGTTGGCGCGGGCGCGTGGCTTGGCGGATCGCCCATCCGCGTCTCCGAGATTGGCGATCCCGCGAGCGGCATTTTGCAAACGGGGGTGCCGGCGCGCGCCGCGCCGGAGACCATGGCGCGCTTTGAGCAGCGTCTGAAAACTTGGCGCAAAGTCAGAATGATAGGGTCCGCCGCGACCGCGTTGGCGTATGTCGCCGCAGGTCGGGCGGAGGCCTACAGAGAATCAGGCTCCATGATCTGGGATGTGGCGGCGGGATGTGCTTTGGTGGCGGCCGCGGGCGGCGAGTTCCGGATCGGCGCGGGCGCGCTGGACCAGCCGCTTGAGGTCGCGGCTGCCAACAAACAGGTCACACTTCCCGAGTGAGTGACCTTTTTCACAACAACGAGGGATGAGTTGTAACGGACAATCCGTTTTGGATTTGGTAGAGAGAGGCACACTCCGTCACAATCGAACGGAGACCGCCGCGTGTGACGAGGGCGCGCGGGTAAAATGGCGGGGGATGGATGACGGTTGGAACCGTCTTGATCGGATCGGCCAACGCGCTGCGCGCTATCACGCGGGCGGGTTGGACCGGTGTCGATGTCGCCGGCGCGGTGGTCGTTGGCGCAGGTGACACATCTTTCCCGCTGGTTGATCGCGTTGCCTCGCTCGCGACCATTGATTTTGCGGCGCTGCCGGCGCCCACAGCAGTATTCTGCGAGAAACCTGATCCAAGCGATGCCCGCGCACTGCTGGCGGGCGCCGCCGACGCCAAGGTTCAACTCAAACTCTTCGAGGACGGTGCGGTACGCGATTTGGCGCTACGCGACGTCATCGGCGCCGCGGAGCGGCCGATCGACACTGTGCGTTTGGGGCAGCAGATTGCCGGGCGGCGGGTGCTCATCACCGGTGGCGGTGGTTCTATCGGCAGCGAGTTGGCGCGCAAGCTTGCAGCGCTCGGCCCGAGCCGGCTGACGCTGCTCGATAGCTCGGAATGCAATCTCTACAAGATGGGCCTCGACCTGCCCCAAGCCGTTCTGGCGCTTGCGGACGTGCGCGACGCGCGCAGCGTGCAACGTTGGTTCGAGCGCGAGATGCCCGAAGTGGTCTTTCACACCGCTGCGCTGAAGCAGGTGCCGCTGGTTGAAGCGTTTCCGTGCGAGGGCGTGCTGACCAATCTCGGCGGCTTGCGCAACGTGGCCGAGGCGGCGCAGGCGATCAAAGCTGATCTGGTGTTTGTCTCGACAGACAAAGCGGTCGATCCCACCGGCGTCATGGGCGCTTCGAAGCGCTTGGGCGAACTTTTCTGCCAAGCGATCGATCGCCGCGGCGGCCCGCGCGCAGTGACGCTGCGCTTAGGCAACGTGTTGGGCTCGGCGGGCTCGGTGGCGCCGGTATTTGAGGCGCAAGCCGCCGCCGGCAAGCCGCTTACCATTACCGACCCCGAGGTCACGCGCTTCTTCCTGTCTATCCCGCAAGCAGCCGATGCATTGTTGGCGGCGGCGCGCGCGGCTCTTGCCGGCGATGCGCCCCGCGGCGCGGTGTTGGTGATCGACATGGGCGAGCCGCTGCCGATTCTTGAATTGGCGCGTGCGGTGATCCGCTTGGCGGGCAAGCGCCCCGACGTTGACCTGCCGATCGTCATCACCGGTTTGCGTCCGGGTGAGCGGTTGCACGAGCAACTGATTAGCGCGCACGAGAGCATTGTCGGTGAAGCGGCCGGTGGCGTCACCGCCGTGACAGCGGCGCCGCGCGAGCTGGCGGCGCTCAACGATATCGTTGATCAGCTGCTGCATCTTGCCAATGCGGGCGCCGATGCCGAGGTGAAGGCGAACTTGTTCGCGGCGGTCTTGGCCGAGCGTTACCCAGCGATGGCGGCGGACTAATCCAGCGTTCGCCGGAAGCGCATTAGCGCTAGCGTGCTTAGCACCAGCAGAATGAGCGTCAGAGCGGCGAGGTCGGTGGTGATGTCCGCCAGGCCTGCGCCCTTCAGCACGACGTCGCGAATGACGCGCAGAAAATGCGTGATTGGTAGAGTCTCTCCGATCGCCTGCGCCCAGATCGGCATAGCGCGGAATGGAAACATGAAGCCCGAGAGCAGGATCGACGGCAGGAAGATGAAGAACGTCATCTGCATCGCCTGCATTTGTGTGCGTGCGACCGTGGATATGAGATAGCCCAGCATCAGATTGGCGAAGATGAAGAGCGCGACGGCGACAAGGAACGCCAGGAAGGAACCGGTGAAGGGAATCTGGAAAAGCAGCGTGGCGACGATCAGCACGATCGCCACCTGCACGCCGCCAACAAAAATGTAGGGCGTGGTCTTACCAATCATGACTTCGAGCGGGCGCACTGGCGTCGCCAGTAGATTCTCCATGGTGCCGCGTTCGGTTTCGCGGGTGAGGGCGATGGAGGTGATCATCACCATGGTCATGGTGAGAATGACGCCCAAGAGCGCGGGCACGATATTGAAGGCCGTGACGCCCGCGGGATTGTAGCGGCGATGTACGACCAATTCGTACGGGGGCGGCGCCGGCTGCAGGAACGCGAGCGGGCCGACGAAATTTGGCGCGAATGCGGAATCCGCGATCGACTGGATGGCGCCCAAAGCGCCGCCGGCGGCGACGGGATCGCTGGCGTCGGCGGCGACGAGAATTTGCGGGCGCTCGCCGCGGATGAGCCGGCGCTCGAAGCCTTCGGGAATGGAGATGAGGAAAGTCGCCTTGCCAGAGCGCAGCATCTGATCGGCTTCATCATCGCGATGGGCTACTGCGACAATGTCGACAAAGGTGGATTGCTGCAGCGAGGCGAGGAATGAACGCGTCAGCGGGCCGTCCTCGCGCAGCTCGACAACAGCGGGCAGGTGGCGCGGATCTGTATTGATGGCGTAGCCAAACAATACGAGCTGCACGATCGGTATGGCGATCATGATGGCAAATGTCGGCCGGTCGCGGCGCATCTGCACCAATTCCTTCAAGAACACCGCGAAGACACGGGCCCAAGAAAGATCGAAGAAGCCGCCGAGATTTGGCAATCTCATTGGAAATTGTCCCGGCTCTCGGCCATCAGGTAGATGAAGATCTCTTCGAAGCCCGCATCGATGCGCGAGGCCTTCAGGTGCGGCTGCGCGTTGATGACCTGTTGCGCGGCGACTTGCAGCTTGTGCGCGTCATGGCCGCAAATGTGAATTTCGGCGCCGAAGCGCGCGACGAGTTCAACGCCATCGGCTTCTTCCAACATCGCCTGCGCCTGGTGCAATGGCCGCCCTTCGATGCGCCAGCAGGCGAGGCCGATCTGCTTGGGAATATCGGCCGTGGGCGCGTCGAGCAGCTTTTTGCCATACGCGATGTAGGCAATGGAATCGCATTGCACCGCTTCGTCCATGTAGTGCGTTGAAACCAGCGTTGTCACGCCCTGGCTCGCGTATTTGCGGATCTGATCCCAGAAATCGCGCCGTGCTTTGGGATCGACCCCGGCGGTGGGTTCATCAAGCAACAAGA
>DASZWS010000166.1:0-4180 GCA_035546515.1 Vitreimonas sp.
CCCTAGGGGAGTCGAACCCCTCTTTTCAGGTTGAAAACCTGACGTCCTAACCGATAGACGAAGGGCCCGCGGAACCGCGAGGTGCGCGGGGAGACGGCCATATAGAGGCGTCCGCCAAGCGAGGCAAGCGCTGGCCCGCGCGAGCGCCCCGGTCTATGTAAAATCCACCGTTTTCAGGGGACAGGCCTCACATGTCGCTCATCAGCTTTCTGCGCGCCGCCGGCGTCGCCGCGGTCTTGTCGCTTGCTGCGGCGTGCTCGCAGACCTCCGTTCCAGCCGATGGCCAGCCGGAGACCACGCCGCTTCCCATGGAGGACATCACCGTCGACACCAGCGGCGGTCCGGTGCGATTCCACGTCGAAATCGCCGACGATGACCAGGAGCGCGAGCAAGGGCTCATGTATCGCCGGAGCATGGCGGCCGATCACGGCATGCTTTTCGATTTTAACCCCCCGCAAGCGGTGAGCTTCTGGATGCACGACACGGTGTTGCCGCTCGACATCATTTTCATCGGCGCCGACGGCCACATCCTCAACGTTGCGGCGAACGCGACCCCGTTCTCCGACGCGAACATTCCATCCGACGGGCGCGCCCGCGCTGTGTTGGAAATTAACGCTGGCCGCGCCCAAGCGCTGGGCATTGTCGCCGGCGACGTGGTGCACCACCGCTTCTTCAATAACGGTTGAGGCGTTGCGGGCCGCGCGTCCGCGTGGCAACAGGGCGTTTCAGTCGGGGTGTAGCTCAGCCTGGTAGAGCATTAGCTTTGGGAGCTAAGGGTCGCGAGTTCGAATCCCGCCGCCCCGACCATCCTTCGCAACGCGGAGCGGAGTGAAGGATGTCCTCCGTAGCCTCGGCGAAGGAGGACTGATTATCCCGCCCGCGCCGCTTCGGATGGCGGGCCATTCCTCTTTCCCAAAAGAAAAACGCGCCCGAGGCGAGGCCTGGGCGCGTCTCACAACGATCGCTCCCGTGTTACGGGTAGGGGTCGCCGTTTTCATAGAACAAGCGGCCCGATTGCGGGTCTTGGAAATAGTAGCGGCCCGAGCGCTGGTCGTAATGTTCACGCCGATTGACGTTGCCGCCTGCGCCACAACCGCCATCGCGTACGCAACCAGCATATGCGCCGCCGGCAGCGCCAACCGCTGCGCCCACCAGCGCGCCTTGCTGGGCGTCGCCTGAACCGGTGTTGTTGCCGATCACCGCGCCGGCCGCCGCGCCGAGCGCTGCGCCGCCAAGCGCGCCGCCAGCTTCATTTTGTGTACAGGCCGCCGCGCCTAAAGCGGCGACAGCAGCGATCAATGCGAAACGCAAGCGCATGTAGTGTTCCTCCGAGCTGAACTCGGACCGGCAACGCGCGCTGCTCGCTATCGTTCCCCCATTACCGCATTGAAAGCAGCGGTTCCCTCAGATCACGCCGCGGGCGCGCCAATCGCTCAACATTGCGTCGTCGGCGTGGACGAACGCTTTCAATGTTGCTTCGGTGTCTTGTCCCAACAGGGGCGGCGCGACATCGCTGCGCGCCGGCGTTTGCGAAAGCCGCAGCGGGCTCGCCGTGAGATGGAAGCGCTCGCCGTCTTGGCGATGCGCGACCTCAACTGTGTTGCGGGAAACCACATGCGGATCCGCAAATACTTGCGGCAGCGTGTTGATGGGCCCGCACGGTACGCCGGCAGTTTCAAGCGCGCTTAGCCAATACGCAGTCGTTCGCTCCATCATGACGGTGGCGATCGCATCCGTCAGGTCGATGCGATGGGCGACGCGCGCGGCGTTGTTCGAGAACCGCGCGTCGTTCGCGAGCGGCAGATTGGCGACAGCGCAGAACGCGCGAAACTGGCCATCGTTGCCGATTGCCAGGACGACGTGACCATCCGCGGTTGGAAACACTTGATAGGGCGCAAGGCTTGCGTGCGCGTTGCCATAACGGCGCGGCGTCTCGCCGGTGAGATGATAGTTCGATCCGAGATTGCCGAGCACGGCGATCTGGCAATCGAGCAAACCGATGTCGATGTGCTGACCTTCGCCCGTGCGTTCGGCGTGACGCAGCGCCGCAAGAATGCCTGTCACCGCGTACATGCCGGTAAACAGATCGGCGATCGGCAAGGCCGATTTTGTCGGTTCGCCAGCGGGATCGCCGGTGAGGCTCATGGCGCCGCCCATCGCCTGGATCATGAAGTCGTAGCCCGGGCGCTGCGCGTATGGCCCCGTCTGTCCGAAGCCGGTGACCGAACAATACACCAGCGCCGGATTTAATTGGCGTATGCTGGCATAGTCCAATCCGTATTTCGCCAAACCGCCGACTTTGAAATTCTCAACGACGATTTGGCATTGTGGCACGAGTTTGCGGATGAGCTCGGCGCCTTCGGGTTTCGAGAAATCGATCGTCACCGAACGCTTGTTTCGGTTGGCCGCGAGATAATAGGCGGCGTCGCCGCGTTCGCCGCCAGGCGTTGTGAGAAACGGCGGTCCCCACGCGCGGGTGTCGTCGCCGTCGCCCGGCTTTTCGATCTTGATCACCTCGGCGCCCAGGTCGCCTAGAATTTGCGTAGCCCACGGCCCAGCCAGCACGCGCGAGAGGTCGAGCACGCGCACCCCCGCAAGCGCTGAATCACTTGTCTTTGACATGGGCGCACGTTGCCTCGCCGCCGACATCGGAGCTAGAGCGGAAGCATGTCAGAGGTTCGCGATCCGGTCGCCACCGGCGGCTGCCAATGCGGCGCGGTGCGCTATGCGCTCTACGTCGCCCCGCAAAATAGCCACGTCTGCCACTGCCGCATGTGTCAGCGCGCCACCGGTGGCGTGTTCGCCGCGCTTGCGGGCGCGCCAAAGGCGGATTTTGCCTGGACCAAGGGCGAGCCTGGCGTGTTCGCCAGCTCAAACCTCGCTTCGCGGGCGTATTGCCGCGATTGCGGCACGCCGCTCTCGTTCAGCTACAATCTGCCGGAAGCGCGCTTCTACGTGACCATCGGTTCGCTGGATGATCCGGAGATGGCGCCCATCGTGAACCAGTACGGTGTTGAAAGCCGGCTTTCCTGGGTCAAATTCTGCGACGACGTCCCAAGCGAGCAGACGGGCGTCGATCCCAAGGCCCAGGCTTTCCTGGCGACAATGACCAACAACCAGGGCTGAGCTTGCGCTTTGGCCTGACGCCCGCCATGAGGACGCGCGAATAGGGCGGTTAGCTCAGCGGTAGAGCGTCTCGTTTACACCGAGAGGGTCGGGGGTTCGATCCCCTCACCGCCCACCACCTTCGCAAGCGGGGGTTCACGGTGTAGCGTCCGGCCATGCGGCGGCAGTCATTCTGGGTCTTGGCCTTTTTCCTAGCGCTAGCAAGCGGTTGCGACCGGGCCCCGCGCGTGGACACGGCCGGCTCGACCGCGGATTCTCTACTTGCCGAGCGGGTCGACGTCGCCAGTCACGTCGGTCAGAGCTTCGAGGCCTTCGTCGCTTCGCCGGGGATGGATCGCTTTTCGCTGGACAAGCTGGACTTGGCCGCCGGCGAGAAGAGCCGTCTGACGCAGGCGATGGCGGTTTCCAAGCCTTCCCGGCTCATTCGCGGCGGCGGCGCCGCGGCCCTGGTGTTTACCGGCTGCGCCCAGGCGGGTTGCGACGCTGGCGCTGCGGTGATCGCCATTGGCGGGGAGGGCGAAACCTTCGTCGGCGTGCGCGATGCGGCTGGGGCCAGCGAATTCATCCCTGACGACCGTATGGAGGCGCTGCTGCGGCTCAACTCACCGACCCGGCGCTGGGACGATCCGGAGGCTGCGGAGCCGCCAACCACCCCGCAGACGCCTTAGCCAATCCGCTCAAAAAGCCTGGGCTGCGTCCGCTTGACCATAGATGCGCCTTAGCCTAACCCCCACCGTCTCGCGCTGCCCAAGCGGTTCGCGGGTGTAGCTCAGTTGGTTAGAGCGCCGGCCTGTCACGCCGGAGGTCGCGGGTTCGAGCCCCGTCACTCGCGCCATTCTTCATCAGTCTCGAGATGCGTTCCCGAAACGAGTTCTGCGAAGGCTTCGCAACAATTACCGCATCTTTCGCGAGACTTGCCCGTGCGGGCGGGCGCCACTAGCGTCCGCGCGATTTCGCGACTGCGGCGCCAGCACCCTGGCCCTGCGGTTCGCTTCGTCTTAGGTGAAGCCCATGACTCTCGACCTCACCCAATACTTGCCGATCGTCATCTTCC
>DASZWS010000167.1:0-6736 GCA_035546515.1 Vitreimonas sp.
AGAGGGGAGCGAGATGGAGCTCGTCCGAGATCAAGTGGAAGCATTGGATTTGTGGCGCCGGGTGACGGTGTCCACGGTGCGGTCAGACGCGCCGGACCTGACGGCCCGCCAGCTGGCGGTGCTGATGACGGTGCGGCTGCAGCCGGCGCCCCATACGGTGCGCGGCCTAGCCGGTGCGCTGAACGTCGGAAAGCCGGCGATCACCCGCGCGCTGGATACGCTCTCGCGCCTGGGCTTCGTGCAGCGCCGCCGCGATCCGAAAGACGGCCGCAACGTGTTCGTGGAGCGCACCGAAAAAGGCGACGCGTTCCTTGAGCAGCTGGGCCAAACCATCGTTTCGGGTGAGCCGGCAATCCAAGCGCCGCGTCCAGCGCTGGGCCTCGCGGTCTAACGCGACCAAGCGGGGGAAGTAGAAACGGCGTCCCGCGCGAGCAGGACGCCGTTTTGATTCCGGGTGAACCGCGCCGCTTAGTGATGCGGCGTGGTTACCGGCGCTGTAGCCGGGGCAGACGCTGGCGTGGTCGCGGTCGACGCGCCGCCTGCGGCTGGGGCGGCGCCGCCTCCGGCAGGTGCGGCGCCAGCTGCGGGCGCTTCCGGCAACGGGTCCGGTAGCGGCACATTATTGGGCGAAATCGAGCGCAAATAGGCGATCGCGGCGACGCGATCTTCGGTGTTGTGAAGGCCGGCGAAGCCCATCTTGGTGCCGCGCACGGTGGTGGCCGGCGACGTCAGGAAGGTGTTGAGCGCCAGATAGTCCCAGTGGCCGCCGTGCGCCTTCATGGCGTCGGAATAATCGAAGCCCGGATGCGTGCCAGGTACGCGACCGAACACATCGTGCAGGTTCGGACCGATCTTGTTCGGCCCGCCGGCGGTGAAGTCGTGGCAGGCTTGGCATTGACCGACGACGCGTTCGCCCTTGGTGACGTACGTCGCGAGCGTGGCCTGATCGGCGAACAAGCGGCCGAAATCCGGCGGGCCTTCCGGTGCGGCCGGACCGCCAGTGGCGTCGGCGGCCACCTCCGGGAGGTACCCGGCTTTTTCAGGATAGCTCGGGTGCACCAAGCCGTTGGCGAAGATGCCAATCGCCATCACCCCGAGCACCGAACCGAGCACCGCGCCCGCGACCGAATTCAACTTGAGATCGCTCATCGCCCTGCCTTGATGAAAGTTGGGCGGTTTATGGCGTGCGTTGCGCGGCTCGCCAAGTCGCCGCGAGCAAAACACGCATGCCGCCGGCCTTGCGCGGCGAACCGCCGCACGGCATCCCAGCGTCATGAACGCCGTCATCGTCATCCCCGCCCGCATGGCTTCGACGCGCCTGCCCAACAAGCCGCTCGCCGACATTGGCGGACGGCCCATGATCGCTTGGATGGCGGACCTGGCGCGGGCGGCTGACGTCGGCCCTGTCTTGGTGGCCGCAGCGGAACGCGAGATCTCCGAGGCGGCCGAACGCGCCGGCGTAGAGGCTGTTCTGACTGATCCTGCGCTGCCTTCGGGCTCCGACCGCGTGCATGCGGCCTTGAATGGATTCGATCCCGCAGGTCGTTTCGATGTCGTGGTGAATTTGCAGGGTGACATGCCGACTATGCGCGCCGCCGACGTCGCGCGCGCGGTGGCGGCGCTGAAGCACGGCGCCGACATCGCCACGTTGGTTTCGCCTTCCAACGATCCGGCCGACCGCAACAATCCCAACGTCGTGAAAGCCATTCGCGCCGCGGACGGACGCTGCCTCGCGTTTACGCGCGCGCCGGCGCCGTGGGGCGATGGGCCAGTGGACCGTCATGTCGGCATCTATGTTTACCGCCGTGATGCGTTGGCCCGCTTCGTGGCCGCGCCGCCCTCGCCGCTTGAGATGCGCGAAAAACTCGAACAATTACGGGCGCTGGAAATGGGGATGACCATTCGCGCCGATGCGATCGAAGATTTTCCCAAAGGCGTGGACAGCCCCGCCGATCTCGAAGCAGCGCGCGCGATTCTGGCGGGACTGTAGGGAAAAAGCACTTGCGCGGGCGCCGAGCCGCGCCGAACCTTGACGCTTCGTGGGAGGCGGCGATGCGGGCGGCATTTCTGATCACCACCGTGTTCGTTGCGCTCGGCGCGCCAGGCGCATTTGCGCAAACTCAGACGCAATCGCAAACGCCGACCGCGCCGGCGCAAACGCTCACGCCGATGCAGATCAAGTGGCAGCTCTGCATGCGCAGCGACGCCGCGACGACGGTGAACGACGCCATCACGGCGTGCAGCGAAATCATCGAAACTGGCCAGGAAACCCAAGGCAATATGGCGGTGGCGTATTTCAATCGGGCCAACGCCGCGCTCACCGTCAATCCGCGCCAGGCCGAGGTCGACTATTCGCAAGCGATCACGCTCGGCTATGCCGGCGCTAATGTCTATTACGGGCGCGGCATCGTGCGCGATGCGCTGGCAAAGTATCAGGACGCGCTTGCGGACTACACGGAGGCGCTGACGCAAAATCCGAACTTCGGCGATGCGCTCGCCAATCGCGGCAACGTCTATCAATACGGGCTGCAGGATTACGACAACGCCATCGCCGACTACACTGCGGCGATCGCTATCGGCGACAACCCGATCTATCGCGGCAATCGCGGCAACGCCTACCAGTACGGCAAACACGATCTCGCCGACGCGATCGCCGACTATGATCGCGCCATCGAACTCGCACCGAACTACGCCTCGGCGTACGTCGATCGCGCAAATGCACATGCGGCGCTGCATGAGAGCGATGCGGCGATCGCGGACTATCAGCATGCGCTCTCGCTCGAGCCGAATTCGGCGCTGGCGCATCTCGATCTCGGCAACCTCTACAACACGCTCGGACGTCGCGATGACGCGATCACCGAATGGAGCGCAGCGATTGCCGCCGACCCGCGTGACGCCGCAGCGCTCGGCAACCGCGCCGCCGCATACGCCGAGACGCAACGTTTTGATCTGGCGGCGGCGGACTATGACGCGGCGCTGGCTATCCGGCCGGACGCAACGGACTTTTTCGGGCGCGGCAAAGTGCGGATGTTGCAGGCGGCGACAGTTGCAGACGCGATTGCGGACTTTGACCAGGCGGCGGCGCTTGATGCGAACAACACCGACTACAAGGCGTACGCCTGCATGGCGCGCGCGATTGCGGGGACGGAGTTGGATGCCGCGCGGACTTTATGTGATGCGGCGCTATCTTCGGCAAGCGACGCGCAACATGCCGAATATCTGACCTATCGCGGGCTTGTCGGGTTGAAGCAGCAGCGCTGGCGAGATGCGTGGAACGATTACAATTCCGCTGCTGCGGTGACGCCGAGTTCCGCGGTGGCGCTCTATGGGCGCGGGCTCGCGGCGCAGCGGCTTGGGCAAGCTGGGCCGGCGAACGCCGATTTTGCGGCGGCAAACAACGCGGACGCGAATGTGAGCGCGATGTTTGCGGCTTGGGGTGTTGCACAGTAGCGGACCGCCGGCGTCTCGCCGGCATTCTTGGTCCGCGCACCCTTCGACAGGCTCAGGGTGACGCTACTTTGAAACCTGCGCGACGGTTTGAAGGCGTCAGCCTGAGCTTGTCGAAGGCCGACGCTTGCGCTGATGCCGCCTGAAAGGCGGCGGTACGCTATGGCGCTTGGATCAAACGCGCGCGGATCAATTCTCCGACCTCTTGCAGCGCCGTGACCGCGAGTTTCGAGTAGGCGGTGAAGTTCAGGCCACCGTGCGTGAGGAACGGATATTTTTTCTCAATTACAGTGACGCCGGCTTTGCGCAGGCGATCGACGAAGGCCTTCGTGTCGTTGCGAACAGGATCGAAGGCGCCGCCGCCGGCGACGATCGTAGGTGGTGCGTGCGCGAGGTCGATATCGAGCAGCGACGGCATCGCTGCGCCCAAGCTGCGGGCGATATAGAGCGTGGCGATGCGGCCGAGGAAGCGGAAATTGCGCAGCTCCTCCTCCGCCCACAACACACCGTCGACGTGGATCAACGGATAGAGCAAAACTTGCAGCGCGACCGCGCCTGGCGTCTTCGCGTTGATCTCAAGCGCAGCCGACGCGGCCATGTAGGCGCCGGCGGAGTCACCGGCGACGGCGATGCGCGTAGGATCGGCGCCAAAGCGCACGGCGTTTTGAAACGCCCACGCACAGGCGGCGCGGGCGTCGTCGATCTGCCCGGGGAATGGCGTCTCTGGTGCGAGGCGATAATCGACGGAGAGCACACGGCCATGTGAGGCTTTGGCGAGCCACGAGCAGATTGAATCGTGGGTGTCGATGTCGCAGCAGACGAAGCCACCGCCGTGGAAAAACACGATGAGCGGCGCGGCGGCCGCATCGGCTGCTTCGTAGTAGCGGGCGCGTAGCGAACCGGCCGCACCGGCAATTTCCAGATCCTCGACCTTCGCCAAGCCTGGTGCGCGCGCAGCCGCGACCGCCATCAATTGCCGCAGACCGCGCCGCGTTTGCGCCAAGGCGGCGGCTTCCATGGATTGGATGACGCTCATCGGGTTTGGGCTCTACCGTAAAGCCGGCCGCTGGGCTAACCCTCGGCGCAATGACCGAGCGCATTTCCTACCAGGGCGAACCCGGCGCCAATTCGCACATCGCCTGCCGCGACTTTTATCCCGCCTACGAGCCGCTGCCATGCGCGAGCTTTCAGGATGCGTTCGCGGCGGTGAGTGAAGGCCAAGCGGCGCTGGCGATGATTCCGATCGAAAACTCCGTCGCCGGGCGCGTGGCCGACGTCCACCACCTCATCCCAGAATCCGGCCTGTTCATCATCGGCGAGCACTTTACGCCGATCCGGCATCAGTTGCTCGGCTTGAAGAGCGCGACGCTGGCGGACTTGCGCGAGGTGCGCTCACATCCGCAGGCGCTGGGACAATGCCGCAATGTGTTGCGCGAGATGGGCGTGAAGCCGGTAACGACGCTCGACACGGCGGGCGCGGCGCGGGAGATCGCTGAACTTGGCGACAAGGGTGTCGGCGCGCTCGCGTCATCATTGGCGGCGGAGATTTACGGACTGCAGGTGTTGCGCGCCGACATGGCGGACGCTGCGCACAACACCACGCGGTTCCTGGTGTTCTCGCGCGAGGCGCGAACACCGAAGGACGGCCCATGCATGACCAGCTTCATCTTCCGCGTGCGCAACGTGCCAGCGGCGCTTTATAAGGCGCTCGGCGGCTTTGCCACCAACGGCGTCAACATGACCAAGCTTGAGTCCTATATCGAGGGCGGCGGCTTCGCGGCGGCGATGTTCTATGCCGAGATCGAGGGGCGGCCCGACGATGCGGCGGTGCAGCGCGCCATGGAAGAGCTCAGGTTCTTCTCTGCTTCATTGGATATTCTAGGCACCTACCCGGCCGCGCCGTTCCGCAAGTGACGTGTAACCGGCGGCCTCCTAGCCGCGAAGGAGACAGAAAGGGGGCATGGCCGACGACGCCGAACTCCGCGCTCTTCTGCTGAAGGGCCTGGCCGGCGACGCCGCCGCCCACCGCGCGTTCCTCACGGGCGCGGCGGCGCTGCTGCGCCCCTATTTTCGCAACCGGTTGCGTGGTGCGCCGGAGGATGCGGAAGACTTGGTGCAGGAAACATTGGTGGCGCTGCATACGCGACGCGACAGCTACGATCCGAACTTTCCGCTATCGCCGTGGCTTTACGCGATTGCGCGCTACCGGCTGATCGATTTCCTGCGCCGCAAGGGCCGCCATGGCGTCAACGCCTCGCTCGACGATGTCGAGGTGGGCGAAGCCGATCCGGAAATTGAAGCGTCCGACGCCAAGCGCGATGTTGCGACGCTGTTAGCGAAGCTGCCGGAGAAACAGCGACGCGCCATTCAGCTGGTGAAGCTCGAAGAAAAGAGCGTGAAGGAGGCCGCCGATGAGACCGGCTATTCCGAAAGCGACATCAAGATTTCCGTGCATCGCGGCTTGAAAGCGCTGATGAAATTGATGGCCCAAGGCGGCGCCGCATGAAGACCGACGATCTCATCAACATGCTGGCGCAGAACGTCGAGCCGATGGAGCGCCCGCGCTGGGCGCGGCGCATGGCGATGACGCTGGTGCTGGGATTGATCGCCGCCGGATTGCTGGTGCTGGCGGTGTTTGGCATGCGGCCAAACATTGGCACGTCGATGAGCTGGGTGTTGATTAAGGCTGCTTTCTCGGCGCTCGCGGCGGCGGTGATGCTGCCACTGGTGATGCGTCTGATGCGCCCGGGACGGCCGCTCGGCTGGCGGGTCGGCGCGGCTTTAGTGTTCGTGGCGATTTGCGCACTGGTCACGTTTATCGCGCTGATGGGCCAGCCGACTGAGGCGCGCATGCATGCATGGACCGGCGGATTCTTCCCGTGGTGCATTATCTTCATCCCCCTGCTCGCGGCGCCGACGGCGGCGGGGTTGGTGTGGGTGATGCGTGGGCTGGCGCCGACGCGGCTCACATTGTCGGGCGCAGCGATCGGCGCGCTTTCTGGCGGCGTCGGCGCGATGGCCTACGCGATGTACTGCCCGGTGGATTCAGTGGCGTTCGTGACCACGTGGTACGTCGTCGGCATTGCCATTAGCGCCGCGGCTGGCGCGCTGATCGGGTCGAAGGTGCTGCGCTGGTGAGTCGTCATTCCGGACGCGCGAAGCGCGATCCGGAACCCCGGGGCAAACACTCAGGTCTGTCGTCCCCTGGATTCCGGGTTCAATGCTCCGCATTGCCCCGGAATGACGAAGGTTTTGTACCTTTGGGGTGCTGAGATCAGATCACCGTAAA
>DASZWS010000168.1:0-3765 GCA_035546515.1 Vitreimonas sp.
TTCGCCACATCAGGCGCATGAGTGATGCGCAAAGCTGGCACGGCACGACAATCCTCTGTGTGCGCAAGGGTGGCAAGGTCGTCATTGCCGGCGACGGCCAAGTCTCGGCTGGCGCGACGATCCTGAAGGGCAACGCGCGGACGGTGCGAAAGCTGGGCGATGGCGGCGTGGTTGTCGGCTTCGCCGGGGCGACAGCGGACGCGTTCGCACTGTTCGAGCGTCTTGAGCAGAAACTGGAACGCTTTCCAAGCCAGCTTGCGCGCGCTTGCGTCGAGCTTGCCAAGGATTGGCGGACCGACCGCGCGTTGCGGCGTCTCGACGCAATGTTGATCGTGGCCGACACGAAGGAGACGTTTCTCCTGACTGGAGCTGGCGATGTTCTCGACCCGGAGCACTCGGTCATCGCCGTAGGTTCGGGTGGCAACTACGCGTTGGCGGCGGCGCGGGCGCTTTACGATGTCATGGATGACGCTGAGGCCATCGCCCGCAAGGCCATGGATATCGCCGCAGATATTTGCGTTTACACCAACCGCAGCCTGACGGTGGAAGCGCTGCAGTCAAAATAACGGCCTTGCGTGATTGCTGCACGCCCCTAAGTCATGGGCCATGGCTTATTTCTCGCCGCGCGAAATCGTCTCGGAATTGGATCGCTTCATCGTCGGTCAGAGCGATGCTAAGCGGGCCGTCGCTATAGCATTACGTAATCGCTGGCGCCGCAAGCAATTGCCAGATGAACTCCGCGAAGAGGTGACGCCCAAGAATATTCTGATGATCGGCCCCACCGGCGTCGGCAAGACTGAAATTGCCCGCCGCTTAGCCAAGCTTGCCGGCGCACCGTTTCTGAAAGTGGAGGCAACCAAGTTCACGGAGGTGGGCTATGTCGGTCGCGATGTCGAACAGATCGTCCGCGATCTCGTGGAAACGTCGATTTCCTTGGTGCGCGAGCGCCGGCGCCGCGAAGTTCGCGCGCGCGCGGAAGCAAATGCAGAAGAGCGCTTGCTTGACGCGCTGGTGGGGCAAGGCGCGCAAGCGAACACGCGCGAGTCGTTTCGCAAGCGCTTGCGGGCCGGCGAACTGGGTGAGTCGGCGATCGAGATCGAACTCGAAGACGCCAGCAATCCGCTGAGCAATGTCGAGGTGCCTGGCCAGCCGGGCTTGGGCGTCGTCAATCTGGGCGACATTTTCGGCAAGGCGTTCTCGCGCCGCAGCAAACGTTTGCGTACGACTGTGGATGAAGCGCGCGAGCCGCTGGTGCGCGAAGAAAGCGACAAGCTGCTCGATCAGGACGCGGTGCTCAAGGAGTCGCTGGCTTTGGCGGCCGAAGACGGGATTGTGTTCATCGACGAAATAGACAAGATTGCCTCGCGCTCGGAACGCGCTGGAGGTGGCGACGTCAGCCGTGAGGGCGTTCAACGCGATCTGCTGCCGCTGATCGAGGGCACCGTGGTGGCGACAAAACACGGGCCGGTGAAGACAGACCACATCCTGTTCATCGCATCCGGCGCTTTTCACATCGCCAAGCCGTCCGATTTGTTACCGGAACTCCAGGGGCGCTTGCCGATCCGCGTGGAGCTGCAGGCGCTGACGCGCGAAGACTTCCGCCGCATTCTCACTGAGCCCGAAGCAAGTCTGGTCAAGCAATACACTGCGCTGATGCGCACGGAGGGCGTTGCTTTGGAGATTGGCGAAGACGCAGTTGAGGCGATCGCCGCCATCGCCGCCGACGTTAACGCCAGCGTGGAAAACATCGGCGCGCGGCGCTTGCATACCGTGATGGAGCGGCTGCTGGATGACATCAGCTTCAGCGCCGCCGACCGCAACGGCGAGACCGTTCAGATTGACGCGGACTATGTGCGCAAGCACGTCGGCGATTTGGCGAAGAATACCGACCTCTCTCGGTTCATTCTCTAGACGCGCAGACCCAGCTTCAGCGCCAGCGCGCGCAAATTTGTCTCAGGACGCGGGCCGAGGTGCGAAATGACCTCCGACGCGGCAAGCGATGCGAGCGCGCCGCATTCGGCCAGCGAGCGCCCTTTGGCGTAGCCAAACAGAAAACCGGCGGCGTATTGATCGCCGGCGCCGGTGGTGTCGACCACTTTGGCGACTGGAAAGGCAGGAACCTCCACGGTCTTGCCATCGGCGGCGATCAGAGAGCCGTGCTCCGAGCGCGTGACGATGACGACGGGGCACTCGCTGCGCGCTTGTGTAAGCGCATCGCCAAGGTCCGTCGTTTCAAACAGCGAGAGGATTTCAGCCTCGTTGCTGAACAGAATGTCGACGTGCCCAGCCACGAGGTGGCGGAAGCTTACGCGGTGGCGACCCACGCAGAACGTGTCGGACAGCGTCAGCGCCACCTTGCGCGCGCCGCCGCGCGCCACTTCGGCAGCGTGCACGAATGCGGCTTTGGCTTCGTCGCGATCGAACAGATAGCCTTCGAGAAATAAGGTTGCGCCGCTGCGGATGGTGTCGGCGTCAATGTCGGCGATGTCCAGCAAGGTGGACGCGCCAAGATATGTACTCATGGAGCGCTGCCCATCCGGGGTCACGGCGATGAGACAGCGCGCCGTGCCCGGAGGCGCCGGCCGTGGCGGTGTATTGAAAGCGACGCCCGCGCCACGGAACTCGCGCGTGAACAAGGCCCCCAGTGCGTCGTCGGCCACCTTGCCGATGTAGGCGGTTGCGCCGCCAAAACTTGCGATGCCTGTAACCGTGTTGGCGGCGGAGCCGCCGGCGGCGACCTTTGGGTCGCTGAAGAGCGCGGTCAGGTGATCCGCGCGCGCTTCATCGATCAGCGTCATCGCCCCCTTCTGAATGTTCTCGCGCTCCAGTAAGACGTCCGGCGTGGGTTTCAGGATATCGATGATGGCGTTGCCGACAGCGACGACGTCGTATTTTGCACTCATAAGCGGCGTTAAAGCGCGCTCCCACGGCGGTGACAAGCGTTGCGGTGTGGTGATTCGACGGGCATGGTCCACGGCATGCGGATTTTGCTCGTCTCTCTAGGTGCAATGATGCTGAGCAGTTGCGCCACTGCCGCAATCGCGCCTCCATCGGAGCCGGCGGCCGCTGCGGCGGCGCCCGCTCCAACGACACCTTCGCGCATCGGCCAATTGCTGGCGGCGGCGGGGCGCCCAAATGCGCCGACGCAAGCCGATATCGAGCGGGCGATGGGCGCTGCAGACATCACCCGCCATGACGGCGCGGGCGTTGCGCTCACGTATCGGCTTGATCGTTGCGCGCTCCTGCTTGTGTTCAGCGCCGACGCACAAAACCAGATGCGCTTGTCGGATGCGCATCCCAGCGCACGCAATGCTGGCGAGGCCTCGCCGACGGTTGAACAATGTGCTGCCGAGGCGATGGCGCGCCACTCCTGATGCACAAGGTCGCTTACCTGACAGGGCGCAGCTACCGCGGAAGAGCGCTTGCGCCTGGTCAGGTCCCCGAGCTCGAGAATATCAGCTATGAATTGATCACTGCTGCGGGAGCTGCGCAGGGCGTCTCTTTCGAAGTGGCGTTCTGGGATGATCCCGCGTTGCCGCAACGGGGATATGACCTCGCCCTGTTGCGAACCACCTGGGACTATCACGAACGGCCGCAACAATTTCTGGACCAGCTCAGCGCGTTCGAAGCCGCTGGTTTGCCCGTGTTTAACACGCCGGAGGTGGTGCGCTGGAATTTCCGCAAGACGTACCTGAAAGAGCTTGGGCCGTCGGCGATTGAGACCGTTTGGGTCGACAAGGTCGAGCCGCACGTGGTGGCGCAAGC
>DASZWS010000169.1:0-5951 GCA_035546515.1 Vitreimonas sp.
GCCGGAAACAGACATTGCGTGCTCCTCAAGCCATCACGTCGATGCGCGCGCCGCGCCAGCTTTCGATGCTGAGCGGACGTGCGCGCGCGCTTGACGTGTCGGCGCTGGATTGGTTTTCGGCGGCGAGGCCGCGCTGCGCGCTGCCGGGATTGCCGCCATTGGTGTTGCTTTGATCGGGCTGCGAGAAGCCGTGGTTCTGATTGGAGAGATTGAAGCTGAGGCCATCGTCGGCGAGCTGCAGACCCGCCGATTGCAGCGCCTGCTGCAGATCGCGGGCGCCGCGCGTCAGATCGCTCAGGGCTTGGGGATTGTCGGCCGAGACGACGGCGGTGACTTTATGATCGCGCGAGACATCCAGCTGAACTTGGATTTTGCCCAGTTCCGGTGGATCGAGCCGCAATTCAAAACGCGTATTGTCGCCATTGGCGCGCCGCACGATCTCTCGCGCCACTTGCGCGGAGACAGGCGCTGCCGCTGCGCGCGCGCTGGCGATGTCAATCGCGCTTGGGTCTGTGGCGGCTGCCTGGATTGAAGTTGCGCCGCCAGCGGAGGAAAGAGCGCTTGGCGCGGCGCTTGGCTCGCTGTGTGCCGCGGCCGTGCGCACGAGCGCTGAAAAGTCGGCGCCGCTGGCGTTCGCGGTTTTAGCGCCAGTTGCGGTGACCGCCGCTTTTGCGGCGCGCGTCGCGTTGGTTCTGGGTTCGCCGCTCTTGCCTGTATCGGGCGAGGGCGCGTCGGGCTGCGCCGCGGCCTGGGGCGCTGCTGGCGCAGGCGTGTGCGGCTTCGGCGCCGCGGCGCTCTTTCCGTTCGACTGCACAGGGGCGACGCCGGCGTCGTCCTTCGCCGCGGGTGTTGCGGATGTGTCGGGCGTGGCGGCCGGCGGCACGGCTTGCGGCGTGGGTGGCGCCGCTGGCGTCACCGGCTGTGCGATCGCTTGCGTTGGCGCGGGCGCTGAATCGCTTTGCTTCGTTGCTTCGGGCTTCTCGGGCGTCGCGTCCGCTTTGGATGGTTTCGTGTCGCTCTTGCCGGACTTTTGCGCCGCGGGCGTTGTTGGCGTTGCGCTGACGGGCGGCTGCACGTGTGCGGCGGCTGCTTCTGCGACCGCAGGCGAAGGCGCCGGCGCCGGCGCGGTTGGCGCTGGATGTGGCGCCGCTTGCGGCGGAGCTTCTGGTGTGGGTGGCTTTGCCTCTTGCCCGTCCGTTTGCACCACGACTTGCACGATCACGGCGTGCGCAGGCGTTTCCTCAGGCTTGGCGCCGGGCGGCGCGGTTGGTTGAGCATCCGCGCTGGTGTTGTCGGACGGCGCGGCGTCAGCGTGCGGCGCTGCAGTGTTGGTCTGCACCGCAGAGGATTTTGAGGCCTTTGCAGGTTTAGCCCGATCGGGCGCCGGCGCTGACGCGTCGGGCTTTGTGTCGGCGGCGCTTTGAGCGTCGAGATGATCCTGGAAGGCGGGACCGTCATCGTCGCGCGCCGCCGCATGCGCCGGCAGCGGCGCCGGTGCGATCAGATCGGTGACGGCGTTTGCCGCGAAAGCCATAAGTCCCCCGGGCCGCGTCGGGCTTGTCCACACGCGCGGTTGCTTAACGTGAGCAAGTGCCGGGCCAGCCGGGTAACCAAAATAAAGTTATATGAAATCCGTATGTTAGGCTCCGGCCTGCGGCGCCGGATACGGCTTTATCGGCAATTTTGCCCGGCGCGCCCGGCAAAAGCTGCCCAGCCATTCACCATGGCGCCGCCGTTGCGTGGCATTGCGGCGAGGGGACGCGCGGACGGCTTGTCCGCGCCCCTGCAGCAGGGAGAAAAAGCGTCTTGTTTCATAGGACTAGACGCCCATTGCGGGTCCCGCACGCGATGCGGACCGCTCGGCAATTTTGGCCGGGCGGACGGCGACATTTGCCGGGTGCGCAGTCATGACCACGCTCAACTCCGTTCTTCTTTCCGCCCTAAGCGGCCTCCGCGCTTCGCAAACCGCCATCGGCGTCGCCTCGCAAAACGTCACCAACGCCAACACGCCGGGATATGTGCGGACCGAGGTCACGCTGTCGCCGCGCACGCAATTGGGCGCGGGCTCCGGCGTTGACGTCACCGCGGTGACGCGCGCGGCCAACCGCTTCCTCGATACCGCGAGCTATATCGCTGAAGCGGCCAATGGATCGGCCTCGGTGCGCTCCGACATTCTTGCGCGCGCGCAAGCCAATTTTGGCGATCCGAGCAGCGACAATTCGATGTTCGGTTTGCTCGACGGCTTTTGGTCGGCGGTCAATGAAATCGGCGTCGACCCATCGTCGTCGCTGCGCCGTGACGATGCGGTGAGTTCGCTGCAGTCGACCTACACCGAAATTCAACGCGTTGCGCAATCGCTCACCGATCTTGGCACAGAGGCCGACCAACGCATCAGCGATGACGTCGCCAACGCCCAGGACCTCCTCAACCGCATCGCTTCACTTAACGATCAGATTCGTTTGAATAAGCGCACTGACGCCGATGCCAGCGCGGCGGAAAATGCGCAGTCGGCGCTCATCGATCAGCTCTCGTCCTTGGTGGACCTGCGGGTATCGCCGGTGGCGGAGGGCGGCGTGCAAGTACGCACCTCCGGCGGTGCGCTGCTCGTTGGCGTGACCGCGGCGACAATTTCCTACACGCCCAGCGTCTCGTCGTCTGGCGCGCACGCGGTCATACAGTTGAACGCGAGCGACGGCTCGCAAACCAACCTTGAACCATTCTTGAAAGACGGCGAGCTCAAAGGCCTGCTGCAAGTCCGCGATCAAGATTTGCCGAATTTGCAGCAGGCCCTCGGCGGTTTTTCCGCCGCTTTGGGCGACGCGCTCAACAAAGTTCACAACGAGAATGCGTCGACGCCGGCCGTCAGCACGCTGACGGGGCGCGATACCGGATTGTTGTCCTCCGATACGATGAACTTCACCGGCAATTCCATCATCGGTATCGTTGACGCCAACGGTGTGCTGAATGATCGGCTGACGGTCGACTTCGACGCCAAGACCATCACGTCGGCCTCATCTTCGACAGTGTACAGCTTTGCCGGCGGCACGATCGGTGATTTCACCACGGCGCTCAATTCCGCCATGGCCGCGGCGACGCCCGCAGGCAGCGCCACCTTCGCCAACGGTTCGCTGACCATGAACGTCGGCAATGGCGGCGGCGCGGTTATTCAGCAGGACCCGACCGATCCCAGCAGCCGCGCGGGGCGCGGCTTCTCGCATTTCTTCGGCTTGAACGATCTGGTGTCGTCGCCGACGCCGATGTTCTTTGAGAATGGAACTAAAGGCACTGATCTCGCAGGGTTCAACGCCGGCGGCGCGATCAGCTATCAGGTTTACGATTCCGCCGGACGTTTCATCGGCAATCGCACCGTCACAATCGCCGGCTCGCTGGCCACGCCGACGGCGACGATGAGCGATCTGCTCGGTGCGCTGAACGCCACCGGCACAGGGCTTGGCGAATTCGGTCAGTTCTCTATGGATGCGACCACGGGCCAAGTGACGTTTGCGCCGAACGCCAATTATTCGGTGTCGCTGTTGAGTGACACCACGCAACGCGGCGACACAGGCATTTCTTTCACGGCGCTCAATGGGCTCTCGTCGCAATCGACGGCGGGACGAGCGCTGAGCGTCAATGTCAACAGCGCCATCGCCTCCGATCCTTCGCGGCTCGCCGTCGGGCGCCCGGACCTGACATCGGCGCTGGGGCAGCAGATCATCGAAGGCGGCGACAATCGCGGCTCGACGGCGCTGGCGGCAGTGAAGGACACCTCGCGTGCGTTCGCAGCAGCAGGATCGCTCACCGCACAGACGACGACGCTTGCCGTTTATGCCGCCCGCCTCGGCGGTGAGGCGGGACGCATGGCTTCAGATGCACAACGGGCGGCTGACGGCGCCTCCGCGGTGGCCACGGCGGCGTCGGATCGGCGCTCGCAGGTAGAAGGCGTCAATATCGACGACGAGTTGGTGAAGATGACGACGTTCCAGAACGCCTACGCGGCGGCGGCGCGCGTCATCCAAGCGGCGACACAGATGATGGACGTGTTGGTCAATCTCGGCATCGCCAGCAGCGTCTAGGTGGAGTGAACTATGGAATCGGCGATCACGCTCCGCTTCTCGACGCAGGCGCAATCCGACATTCAGCGCATGACGCAGCAATTGTCCGATCTGCAGCGGCAGGTCGCGTCCGGCGCCAAGGCCGACGATCTGCGCGGCTTCGGCGCGGGGGCGGCGCAATTGCTCAACGCGCAGACGCTGAAGGCCACCACGGATTCACGCAGCTCGGTCATCAACGAACTGCAGGCGCGCTTCGGCGTGCAGCAAACGGCGCTCGATCAGGTTGCGAGCATGGCGACGATGCTGTCGCAATCGATCGGCCAGGCGCTGAGTTCGAACGACGGGCGCGGCGTCTCCACCGATCTGGACATTGCGTTCGCCAACGTTGTCTCCGCGCTGAATGAGACCTGGAACGGACAGCCGCTGTTCGCCGGCGAACGCCAGGGCGCGGGGCCGATCAAGATCACCTCGCTCGATCAGCTGGTGGCGGCGAGCGGGCCCGATGACATCTATCAGGAAGCGACGCGCTCCCAGCAGATCGACCTTGGCACCGGCACGCCGATCACGCTCGCGCCGAAGGCGTCGGACATTTCACAGGGTCTGTTTGATGCGCTGAAGCAGTTGAAGCAGTTGGTCGATGCGCAAGGCGGGCAAATCGGTCAGCCGATCGATCCGGCGGTGCAAACGCAGCTGCAGACGATCGCCAACAACCTCAACACGCAGGCCAATGTGTTCACCAATGAAGAGGGGCGCTCGGGCCAGCTGCAGACGCGCTTCGCCTCGGAGGCGACGCGCTTGTCGGAGCGCTCGGACCTGCTGACCAATGAGATCGGCACGCAGAAGGACGCCGATATCGCCACGGTGTCGGTGCAGCTGAACCTGCTAATGACGCAGTATCAGGCTGCGGCGAAGACCTTCTCCGACCTTTCAAAGCTCTCCTTGTTGAACTATCTCTGAGCCTTCGCCGCGGGCCTTGACCCCGCGGGGAGGATGAGATGATTGACATTGAAGCGGACCTTGCGGGTCCGGGCCGGCGGCAAGCCGGCGTATCACGTAATTCCTTGGGCTTCGCCAAGCCGCCGGCGCAAACGCGCGTCGTCGCGGCGATGTCGGGCGGGGTGGATTCCTCGGTGGTCGCGGCGATGCTGGCGCGTGAGGGCTACGACGTCGTCGGCGTCACGCTGCAACTTTATGATCACGGCGCAGCGGTGAACAAGCCGGGCGCGTGCTGCGCGGGCCAGGATATTCACGATGCCCGCCGCGTCGCCGACGCGATAGGCTTTCCGCATTACGTGCTGGACTACGAAAGCCGCTTCCGCAACGCGGTGATGGAAGATTTCGCCGACACCTATTTGGCGGGCGCGACGCCGATCCCGTGCGTGCGCTGCAATCAAACCGTCAAGTTCAAGGATCTCAAGCGCGTGGCCGAAGATCTTGGCGCCGATTGTCTGGCGACCGGGCACTACGTGCGGCGCGTTGAGGGCGCCGAAGGCGCCGAATTGCACCGCGCAGCCGACCCGGGGCGGGACCAAACTTATTTTCTGTTCGCCACGACGCGTGCGCAATTGCAGTTCTTGCGCTTTCCGCTGGGCGATAAGCCGAAGAGCGAAACGCGTGCGCTTGCCGCCGAGCTTGGTTTGCGGGTGGCGGAAAAGCCGGACAGCCAAGACATCTGCTTTGTACCCAGCGGCAAGTATCAAAGCGTGGTGGAAAAGCTGCGCCCAGGATCGATTGAACCGGGCGACATTGTTCACGTTAATGGGCGCGTGTTGGGCCGCCACGATGGCGTGATCAATTTCACGGTCGGCCAACGCCGCGGCATCGGCGTGGCGACGGGGGAGCCGCTATTTGTGGTGAAGCTGGATGCGGCTGGAAAGCGTGTCATCGTCGGGCCGCGTG
>DASZWS010000170.1:0-20882 GCA_035546515.1 Vitreimonas sp.
GCGAACAAGCCGTAGAATAAGCGCCGCTCCAATTTGAGCCCTTCATTCAACGGCGTTTCGAACGCGGCATTCACCGCTTCCTTGTTGGCGATAGTGGCGAGCTGGCCCATCGACGCGATTTTTTTCGCTGCAGCCATCGTCTCTTCCATCAGTTTTTCAGCACCGACGACGCGCGCGACCAAGCCGCACCGCTCCGCTTCCGCAGCGTCCATCATGCGTCCCGTCAAACACAGATCCATGGCCTTGGCTTTGCCGACGCTCTTGGTCAGCCGCTGCGACCCGCCCCACGCCGGCATCACTCCAAGCGTGATCTCCGGCTGACCGAATTTCGCGGTTTCAGCAGCGATGATGAAGTCGCACATCATCGCCAGTTCGCAGCCCCCGCCCAGCGCGAAGCCCGCAACAGCGGCGATCAGCGGCTTGCGTGTGCGCGGCACGCGCTCGAGATTCTGAAACGGATCGCGGCGATAGAAATCGCTGAATTGGCCCTCGGCCATTTGCTTGATATCGGCGCCCGCGGCGAATGCGCGCTCGGAACCGGTGATGACGATGCAACCGATCTTGTCGTCGGCTTCGAAAGCGTCGAGCGCGGCATTGAGTTCTGCGATCAGCGCATCGTTCAGCGCGTTGAGCGCCTTCGGACGATTGAGGGTGATGACGCCGACTTTGTCGTCAGCAGCGACCAGAATGTTTTCGTAAGCCATGGGCGCTTGCTTGCGCCCTGAAACCGCGAAAATCAATCGCCGTCCGGCGGCGGCGGCCGCACCACCAATTGCACATGCAGTTGCGTGCGCCCGTCGGCGGCGCGCACGTCCAGCGTCAGCCGCTCGCGTCCGCGCACGAACACCACGCTGCCGTCGTTGGTCGGGCTCGGCGACCAGCCCAAGGCTGGCAGGCTCTGCGCATAAAAAGCCCGCACCTGCGCCATGGTTTCCGAACCGGCCGCGTCGGCAACCACGAGCCGCGCGCTGGCGCTGTCAAAACCGACCGCGCTATTGGTTTCCGAAAACCCGGGCGGCATCGGCACGTCCGAAAGCTCGCTGAAATAGCGGGTCTCGGCGGACGCCGGCGCCGCCAGGACAGCAATCGCGAGAAGCACGCCCCGACTCATGCGACAAACTTTAGCACACGCGCGCACAGCTGACGGACGGCTTAAGCTGGGCGTTTGCCGCGCGCCAGCTTATGTCGCACACACAACTCAATGACCGCGACGACAGACCCAGCTTTGGCCCAAGACGGCTTGCCGACGCCGCGCCGTTACTGGGCCATCGTCGCCATCCTGCTGTCTATCGTTGTGGCGGTGCTCGACAGCTCGATCGCCAACGTCGCCCTGCCCACCATCGCGCGCGACCTCAACGCAGACGCCGCCGGCTCGATCTGGATCATCAACGCCTATCAGATCGCCGTGGTGATGCTGCTGTTGCCGCTGGCGGCGTTGGGCGAGATCATCGGCTATCGCCGCGTCTCGCAAACCGGATTGGTGATCTTCACGCTCGCGTCGATCGCTTGCGCGCTGTCGAACACCTTGTTTGAACTTACGCTCGCCCGCGTGCTGCAGGGCATCGGCGCCGGCGCCATCCTCAGCGTCACCAGCGCGCTGGTGCGCTTCACGTATCCGCAGCGCATGCTGGGCCGCGCCATTGGCATCAATGCGGTGGTTGTGTCGATCTCCGCAGCATTGGGCCCGACGATCGCCTCCGGTCTGCTGGCGCTGGGCGATTGGCGCTGGCTGTTCGGCGTCAATGTGCCGATCGGGGTGCTGGCCGTCATCATGGCGGCGATCAGCCTGCCGGATTCACCCAAGCACGCGCGGCGTTTCAACTTGGTCGGCGCGCTGCTTACTGCAGCTTCGTTCGCATTGCTCATCACGGGTTTGCAAGCGTTTGCGCACGGCGGCGGCGGGCAAGCGCTCGGCGCATTAGAGCTTGTGCTGGCAGCGGCCTCCGCCTTCGCGCTGGTGCGGCACGAACGCAAACTTGAACATCCGATCCTGCCCTTCGATTTGCTGCGCATCCCCATCTTCGCGCTGTCGGTGGCGACATCGATCGCCTCGTTCGCGGCGCAAATGCTGGCGCTGGTGGTGCTGCCGTTCGCGCTGATGCGGCTTGGTCATGACGCCGTAGCAATCGGCCTGTTGCTGACACCGTGGCCGCTCGCCGTCGGCGTCGCCGCGCCCATTGCCGGCCGCCTCGCCGACAAATATCCCGCCGGGATTCTTGGCGGCATCGGCTTGATCGCGCTCGCGGCGGGTCTCGCGGCACTGGCGACAATTTCCTCCCAGCACAGCACGTTCGACTTGATCTGGCGCATGGCGCTTTGCGGTTTGGGCTTCGGCTTTTTCCAAGCGCCCAACAACCGCGCCCTGCTCGCGACCGCGCCGCGCCATCGCAGCGGCGCCGCCGGCGGCATACTCGGCACCTCGCGCGTGCTTGGTCAAAGCCTGGGCGCCGCGGTCGCGGCGCTGTTGTTTCAGGCGCTGCCCGATTCAGCGCCGCCTGTCGCGTTGGCGCTGGCCGCCATCATCGCGCTGCTCGCCGCCGGCGTTAGCATGTTGCGGCTCATGAATCGCGTCGAGCGCACGCCGACGACGATGACCACCACCGGGTTTCACGCCACGCCCGACTAACGCTGACAGCGCGGGCACCAGAAGGTCGAACGACCGCCCTGCGTCAGTCGTTGGATCGTCCCGCCACAATCAGGCGTCAGGCAGGTCTCGCCTTCGCGATCATACACGCGGAAGCGATGCTGAAACCCGCCTTGTGCGCCATCGACGTGCGCGTAGTCGCTCAAGGTTGAGCCACCGGCTTCGATCGCTTCCTCAAGCACAGCGCGAATGGCGTGATAGAGTTTTTCCAGACGCTGGGCCGAGATGCGGCCCGCTTCCTTCGTCGGCGCGATGTGCGCGCGATAAAGCGCCTCGACCACGTAGATGTTTCCGAGTCCCGCGACGATGCGCTGATCCAGCAACGCCGCTTTGATCGGCGCTTTCTTGCCCGCCAGTGCCTTCTTCAGATACGGCAGATGAAATTCATTGCCGAGCGGCTCGGGCCCCAGCCCCTTGAACCACGGATGCGCGTCGAGGTCGGCTTCCTTGATCAGATCCATGTAGCCGAACCGGCGCGGATCGTTGAATTCGAGCCGCGCGCCTGAGTCCATGTCGATGATGACGTGCGTGTGCGTTGGGTCCGGCGGCTCGGAATAGTAGAAATCGCCCGGCTGTTTCTTGGCGCCGATCACAGACCAGCGTCCGGTCATGCCGAGATGCGTCACCCACACCACGCCATCGTCGAGATGCGCCAACAAATACTTCGCGCGCCGCTCCAGCGAATCCACGCGCCTGCCCTTCAAGCGCGCCGCAAAGCGCGCCGGAAACGGGAACCGTAAGTCAGCGCGTTTGGCCTTCGCTTTGGCGATGCGTTTGCCGACCAAGGCGGGCGCCAGACCGCGGCGTACGGTTTCGACCTCGGGCAGCTCAGGCATGCGGCGAATGGCCGAAAATCATGAGTGCAAACATGGGGGTCCGATATAGCCGCGCCAAACCCCCGCCGCTATGGTCCTGCCATGAAAGAAGAAACTGCCTCCTTCGGGTTCCAGGACGTGCCCAAGGCCGAGAAGGCCGGGCGCGTCCGTGAGGTGTTTTCCTCGGTCGCGTCCAAATACGACCTGATGAACGACGCCATGTCGGGCGGCATGCATCGGCTCTGGAAGGACGCAGCCGTCGCCAAGCTCAACCCGCAGCCGGGCGAACTCATCCTCGATGTCGCCGGCGGCACGGGCGACATTTCGCGGCGCATGAAGAAGCTCGGCGATAAAGCAGCTGCGCGCCGCGGCCTTGAGCCGCCGGAAATCCACGTCATCGACATCAACACGGAGATGCTCGAAGCCGGCCGTGCGCGTGGCGAAGATGGGCTCAACTGGCATGAGGGCGACGCGGAAAATCTGCCCGTCGATGACGCCGTGGCCGACGCCTACATCATCAGTTTCGGCATTCGGAATTGTACAAATATCGACAAGGTGCTGGCGGAGGCGCGGCGCGTCCTGAAGCCAGGCGGGCGCTTTTTTTGCCTGGAGTTCTCTCGCCTCGCCATCGGCGGGCTGGAGCCGGTTTATGATTTCTATTCCTTTAACGCGATCCCGGCGCTGGGGAAATTGCTCGCGAACGACGCGGATTCCTACAAATACCTGGTCGAATCCATCCGCCGGTTTCCGGATCAGGAACGCTTTTTAGGCATGATCCGCGAGGCAGGCTTTAACCGCGCGGCCTATCGCAACATGGCCGGCGGCGTCTGCGCTCTGCATTGGGGTTGGGCGGTTTAGTGTTCTGGTTACTGCTCCTCGTCGTCATCATCATCGCGGTGCTGACGGGTTTCGCGTCCGGCGCGATCGGCCACACGTGGCGGCTGCTGCGCGTGGCGGTGACGCTGGCGCGCTACGACGCGCTGTTGCCGGCCGAATATTACGACCGCTACCCCACCTCGCTACAGGGCCTGCACACCGCGCTTTCGTTCTTCGCCAAGCGCCGCCGCGGCCGCAGCGTCGGCGAGCGCCTCGCGCGCGCGCTCGAACGCCTCGGCCCTGCCTACGTGAAGGTTGGTCAGTTTCTCGCCACGCGTCCCGACATGATCGGCGTCACCGTGGCGCAAGAGCTTGGGCGGCTCAAAGATCGCCTGCCGCCGTTTTCGCGCACCATTGCGCTCGACACCATCAACGCAGAACTCGGCGGCACCGAAGAATTGTTCGCCGGCATTTCCGAAGCGGTGGGCGCGGCGTCCATCGCGCAGGTGCATCAAGCCATCGTGCCGCGCGAGGGCGTCGTCGCCATCAAGGTCCTGCGCCCGCGCATCGAACGCAAGATGGCGAAAGAGATGGCCGCGCTGCGCTTCCTCGCACAGAGCATCGAATTCTTCTCGCCGCGCTCGCGCCGTCTCGAACCCGTGCAATTCATCGACACGGTGGCGGCCGCCACCGAGCGCGAACTGGATTTGCGCCTCGAAGCCGGCGCCGCCGCCGAGTTCAAAGAGGTCGCCGAGAAAGACGGCTACCTCGCCGTACCGAAGATCGATTGGTCACGCTCCGCCAAGCGGGTGATGACGCTGGAATGGATCGAGGGCGTGGCGCTGACCGATGCCAAAGCGCTCGACAAAGCCGGCGCCGATCGCACGCATCTGGCCATGTGCGTGACGCGCGGCTTCCTCGCCGCCGCGCTCGATTACGGCTTCTTCCACGCCGACATGCACGAGGGCAACCTCATCTACGGCAAGGACGAAAGGCTCTGGGTCGTTGATTTCGGCATCATGGGCCGCATCGGCCACAAGGAGCGCCGCTATCTCGCCGAAATTCTCTACGGCTTCTTGAAGCGCGATTATCGCCGCGTGGCCGAGGTGCATCAGGAAGCCGGCTACGTGCCGGAAAAGTTCAGCGTTGAGGAATTCGCGCAGGCGCTGCGCGCTATCGGCGAACCGATTTTCGGCAAAAGCGCTGACGGCATTTCCATGAGCCGGCTGCTTTTGCAGCTGTTCGACGTCACCCATATGTTCGGCATGCATTTGCGCCCTGAACTGGTGCTGCTGCAGAAAACCATGGTGCAGGTGGAAGGCGTGTCGCGCGCACTCGATCCCAAGCACGATATGTGGACCGCATCACGGCCGATCGTGGAGCGCTGGGTGAAGCGTGAGCTTGGCCCCGAAGCGATGACCAAGCGCGGCATCGATGAAGCTGCCGCCGGGTTTCAAACGCTCCGCCGTTTGCCGCAGACCATGGCCGCGCTGGAAGCCGCCGCGCGCAAAGTTTCAACTGAGGCGCCACGGCAAGAGCGGCAATGGTACCAGCTGCCGGCGTTCTGGATCGGACTGCTCGCCGGCGCGGTGATTATGCTGGTGCTCACCGGCCGCCCCACCGCGCCGCCGCCACCACCGGCACAAATGCAAATGCAGCCGCAAACGCCCGCGCCAACCGCGCATGCGCCTGCTCAGCCCCTCAACGCAGCGCCGACAACGAGCCCGATCACCGGCGAAGCTCTCCCGGACGCCGAGCCGCCGCCTGACGATCGCGCCAGCGAGCAGAGCGCTACGCCATGAGCAAGCGTGTTCTGCTGATCATCGGTGGCGGCATCGCCGCCTATAAGAGCCTTGAGCTCATTCGGCGCTTGAAGGAAAACGGCGCGAGCGTGCGCGTGGTGATGACCAAGGCTGCGCAGGAATTCGTGACCCCGCTCGCGGCGCAAGCGCTCTCGGGAGAACGCGTGTTCACCGATCTGTTCGATCGCGATCAGGAGTTCGACGTCGGTCATATCCGGCTGGCGCGCGATTGCGATCTGATCGTCGTGGCGCCCGCAACGGCCGATCGCATGGCGAAACGCGCATACGGCCTCGCCGACGATCTCGCCTCCGCCGTTCTGCTCGCAACAGACAAGCCGGTGCTCATGGCGCCGGCGATGAACCCGCGCATGTGGGATAACCCCGCCACACAACGCAACTTTGCGACGCTGCAAGCGGACGGCGTCCGCTTCATCGGCCCCAATGCTGGCGAGATGGCCGAGCGTGGCGAAAGCGGCGTCGGCCGCATGGCCGAGCCCGAACAAATTCGCGACGCCGCGCTGGCGCTGCTGAACGACGGCCCGCTCAAGGGCAAACGCGCCATCGTCACCGCTGGGCCCACTGTGGAAGCCATCGATCCGGTGCGCTTTCTTTCCAATCGCTCCAGCGGCAAGCAAGGCTACGCCATCGCCGCGGCACTCGCGGAGCTTGGCGCAGAGGTGACGCTGATTTCCGGCCCGACAAGTTTGCCAACCCCGCTTGGCGTCAAGCGCGTCAACATCGAAAGCGCGCGTGACATGCTCTCTGCTTCGCAAGCAGCCCTACCCGCGGACGTCGCGGTAATGGTGGCCGCGGTTGCGGATTGGCGCCCAGCCAAGACAGCGAGCACCAAAATCAAAAAGGGCAAAAGCGCGCTGCCCGATATCGCGCTCGCGGAAAACCCCGACATCCTCGCCACGCTCTCGAAGCCCGGCAAAAAGCGGCCGAAGCTCGTAATCGGCTTTGCCGCCGAGACCGACAACGTCGAAGCCAACGCCCGCGCCAAGATCGCTAAGAAAGGCTGCGATTGGATCGTCGCCAACGATGTTTCCGGCGATGTCATGGGCGGCGCGGAAAACCAGGTGATGCTCATCACCAAGAACGACGCGCAGACTTGGCCGCGCATGGCGAAGGACGCAGTGGCGCGCAAACTGGCGCAAGAGATCGCCCGCAAGCTCAGCGCCAAGAGCCCTCACCGCAAGTGATCGCTGGCGCGCGGCGAGCCACGGAGGCTAGAGCCGTAGCATGACAACCTCCATCGCCATCATCGGCCCCGGCGCGATTGGCGGCACGGTCGCGGCGTGGCTGGCGCAAGACGCGGCGCTCGACGTTACGCTCTGCGCTCGCACGCCGATCGCGGCGCTTGAGGTGGATACGCCTGCGGGCAAGCTCACGGCGACGCCGCGCGTCATTACCGATCCCTCACAAGCGCAGCCCGTCGACTGGATTTTCATCGCCACGAAGACTTATGACGCCGAACCCACATCGCGTTGGTTTCCGCCGCTCATCGGCGCGCACACCCGCATCGCGGTGCTGCAGAACGGCGTCGAGCATATCGCCCGCTTCGCGCCGTACGTCGACGCGGCGCGCATCGTACCGGTGGTGGTTGATCTGCCCGCGGAGCGCAAAACGCCTGGACTCATTCATCAACGCCGGCTTGGCGCCCTGCTCGCGCCAGACATTGCTGACGGCGCCGATTTCGTCGCGCTGTTCGCCAAGACCAAGATCGACGCCGCCACGACCGAAGACTTCGTCAGCGCCATGTGGCGCAAGCTCTGTGTGAACTGTGCCGGCGCGGTGTTTGCGCTCACCATGCAGCCACCGCGCATCGTTGCGCGCGACGATATCGCCGAACTGATGCGCGGGCTGATGCATGAATGTCTTGCCGTGGCAGCCGCTGAGGGGGCGACCATCGAAGCGTCGTTTCCGGAGAAGATTATCGCCGGCTACCGCGCCACCATGAGCGACGCCATCAACTCGATGCACGCAGATCGGATCGCCGGCCGTCCGATGGAGCTGGACACGCGCAACGGCGTGATCGTGCGCCTTGCCGCAAAGCACGGACTAGCCGCGCCTTTGAACGCGCTGATGGTGACGCTGCTTAAAGCGAGCACAGGCGCGGAAAATGCGGCGGTCCCGTGAGGACGCGCCGCATCTTGATGGCGCAACCGCCTAGTTGTGTTCCCAGCGAATACAATCGCCGTCGCGGTTGCGTTCCACACAGTGGTGCGAGTCGCGCCATACTGGGTCGCCGAGATTGACTTGATCCGGCGTCGTCGCCGCACCGACCGCCGCGCCGGCGACGCCGCCAACAACAGCGCCCGCCCCGGCGTTGCCGGTCATCGAGCCAACCGCCGCGCCCGCCCCGGCGCCAATCAGGCCGCCCGAAATCGCGCGATCACTGGTAGTGGTTCCACACGCGGAAACCAGCATGCCCGCAGCGAAGGCCGCCGCGAGCGCAAGGGTTTTGAGATTTTTCATAACGTGCATCCATGCCGAAATTGATGAGACGCTCCGTCAACGCCGCCGCCGCGGTAATGGTTCAATCGCGCAACTGCGAAACTTGCGGTGTTCCGCGCCGCGCGAATCCGGGATAAGCAGCGGCCATGAGCAACACCGTCACAATTCAGGTCACGCCACTTGCGCATTTCGAAGGATTGGCGCTTCCGGCTTACGAGACTGAACATGCCGCGGGCATGGATTTGCGCGCCGCCGTGCCGGAGGCCGAGCCGATCACGCTTGCGCCAGGCGCGCGCTGCATGGCGCCGACAGGGCTGACCATCGCCCTGCCGGCGGGGTATGAGGCGCAAGTGCGCCCGCGCTCCGGCCTCGCCGCAAAGCATGGCGTCACCTGCCTCAACACGCCGGGCACGATCGACGCTGACTATCGCGGCGAAGTGAAGGTGATCCTCATCAATCTCGGCCAAGAGCCGTTCGTCATCAAACGCGGCGAGCGCATCGCGCAAATGGTGATCGCGCCGGTGACGCGCGGCGCGTGGGAAAAGGTCGCGGTGCTGAGCGAAACCGCGCGCGGCGCCGGCGGATTCGGCTCAACCGGGCGCGGCTAGCACTTGGGGGCCGCGTGCGCGAGGTGTAGAACCTGGCGCAGGAGCCCCTCACATGCCAGACCACAAACCCGGCCGCGGCCGCATCTACGACGACATCACCAAGACCATCGGCGACACACCTTTGGTGCGCATGGCCAAGCTCGCCAAGGCCCACGGCTGCGGCGCCGAACTTCTCGGCAAGCTCGAATTCTTCAATCCAATCGCCTCGGTGAAAGACCGCATCGGCGTTTCAATGATTGAAGCCATGGAGGCTGCGGGAAAGCTGAAGCCCGGCAGCGTCATCGTTGAAGCCACCAGCGGCAACACCGGAATCGCGCTCGCCTTCGCCGCGGCGCAGAAAGGCTACCGCTGCATCCTGGTGATGCCGGAAACGATGTCGATCGAACGGCGCAAGATGCTGGCGATCCTTGGCGCCGAGCTGGTGCTGACGCCGGGCTCCGAGGGCATTAAAGGCGCGTTTGCGAAGGCAGACGAAATTCTCAAGTCGACGCCGCACGCGGTGATGCCGCAACAATTCGAGAATCCCGCCAATCCCGAGATTCATCGCCGTACGACGGCCGAAGAAATCCTCAACGACACCGGCGGCAAGCTCGACATCTTCGTCGCCGGCATAGGCACCGGCGGCACCATCACCGGCGCAGGGCAAGTGCTGAAGCAGCGCGTGCCGGGTTTGAAGGTCGTGGCCGTCGAACCCACGGATTCCGCTGTGCTTTCCGGCGGTGAGCCCGGCCCGCACAAGATTCAAGGCATCGGCGCCGGCATCATTCCGGAAATTCTCGATACCAAGATTTACGACGAGATCGTCACCGTCACCAATGACGACGCCATCGCCTACGCGCGCGAGTGCGCAAAGCTTGAGGGGATACCGGTTGGCATTTCCTCCGGCGCAGCGCTGAACGCCGCCATTCGCGTCGGCAAGCGGCCCGAGAACAACGGCAAGCGCATCATCGTCATCATCCCCTCCTTTGCCGAACGCTACGTCTCGACGGCCTTGTTCGAAGGGCTCTGATTTGAGCTTCTCCGACGATGAGCGCGAGCGCTATGCGCGCCACATCATGCTCAAAGAGATCGGCGGGCCGGGTCAACAGCGTTTGAAGGCGGCCACCGTCGCCATCGTCGGCGTCGGCGGCTTGGGCGCGCCAGCGGCGCTTTATCTGGCTGCGGCGGGCGTCGGGCGCTTGCGGCTGATCGACGATGACAGCGTCTCGCTCTCAAATTTGCAGCGTCAAATTCTCTACAGAGCCGAAGACGTCGGCAAACAGAAGGTCGAGCGCGCGCGGGAGGCGCTGCAGACGCTGAACGGCAACGTGAAGATCGAGGCGATCGCGCAGCGCGTCACCGGCCAAGACAACGCGCAGAGTCTGATTGGCGACGCCACGCTGGTTCTCGATGGCACTGATGACTTTGCCACCCGCTTCGCGGTCAACGCTGCTTGCCACCACCTCGGCATTCCCCTGATCTCCGGCGCCGTCGGCCGCTGGCAGGGCCAAGTTGCGGCGTTCAAATCGGGTCCGACTAAGCATCTCCCGCCAGCGCAGCGCCTGCCCTGTTATCGCTGCTTCGTGCCGGAGACGCCGCCCGACGCGGAGACGTGCGCGCAAGTCGGCATTGTCGGCGCTCTCACCGGCGTCATCGGTTCGATCATGGCGCTGGAAGCGATCAAGGAAATCGCGCAAGCGGGCGAAGGTCTCGCCGGGCGAGTATTGCTTTATGACGGGCTGCGCGCCGAGAGCCGAACCGTCGCATTGAAACGCGACCCGGCTTGTCCAGTATGCGGCGATGACTGACGACATTTGGCGCGACAAGCTCATCGCCGCCGTGCAGCGCGACTATGAAACCCGCGCGCGGCTTGTCCGCGAAGGCACGCTTTACGACGGCTACAACGCCGAGATGGAAGCTGTGCATCTGGAGAACGCGCGCGTCCTGGATGACGCGATTGCCGCGATGGGCTGGCCGGGCCGCAGCAAGATCGGTGATGAAGGCGCTGCGGCGGCGTTCAAAATTCTGCAACACGCCATCAGCCGCCCCGATCTGCAGCGGCGCGGCCTAGACCTCATCCTCGAAGCCATCCCGCGCGGCGATGCCAATCCGCTCGACGCGGCTTATCTTTCCGATCGCATCGCCATGTACGAAGGCCGCCCGCAGGTGTTCGGCACGCAGTTCGATTGGGACGCCAACGGTCAATTATCCCCGGCGCCGATCAAAGATCCGCAATCCGTCGACGAACGCCGCGCCGCACTCGGCTTGCCGCCTATGGCCGACACCATCGCCGAAGTCCGCGCCAACGCCGCTGCGGAAGGCGGCGCGCCGCCTGCGGATTTAGCGCAACGCCGCGCGCAATTCGAAGCCTGGACCCGCCGCGTCGGCTGGCGCGCTTGACGCGCCCACGCGCTGGTTCTTTGTATCAGCGACGGAGGGCGCGGCATGTTCAAGTGGTTGTTCGGCATCGTTGGCCTGATCGTGTTGCTGGCGGTCGGCGCCTTCTTCGTTCTGAAGCGCGATGACATCCCCTACGCCACGCTCGCCGCAAAATACGAGAACGGCGCGTCGCGCTACGTCGATCTGCCCGGCGGCATTCGCATGCACTATCGTGACGAAGGCGCCGCGCAGCCCGCCAACGGACCGCCAGTGCCGACGATCGTGCTCATCCACGGCTTCTCGGCCTCGGTGTACACATGGCAAGCCTGGGTCCCGAAGCTCGGCAACCAGTATCGCGTCATCTCGGTCGATCTGCCCGGCCACGGCCTCACGCAAGCGCCCGCCGGCTATCGCCCCTCGATCGAAAATTTCCGTGACGCAGTGTTTGCATTCACGCAAGCTGAGCACCTCACGCATTTCGCCCTCGCCGGCAATTCCATGGGCGGCAATGTCGCCTGGGAATATGCGCTCGCACACCCTGACCAGCTTGATGCGCTCATCCTGGTCGACGCCGCCGGCTGGCCGCATCCGAACGAAGGCGCGCTTAACACCTCGCCGATGATGAAAGCGCTGCGCAACCCGACCCTGGGCCCGATCCTGATGAATCTCGACAATACGCGCGTCTTTCGTCAGGGCCTGGAGGCCGCGTTCGCTGACCCCGGGAAGGTCGATGACGCCATGGTGACGCGTTACACCGATTTCGCGCGCGCCCCGGGACATCGGCAAATCCTGCTGCAACTGCAAACCGGCACGCGCCGCCAAGCCAGCGACGACGTGCTCGGCGCCATTCATGTGCCGACGCTCATTCTCTGGGGACAGCACGATCACCTTATTCCCGTGGGTGACGCCGAGCGCTTTCACCACGCCATCGCGGGTTCGGAGGTGAAGATCTTCGACAACAGCGGTCACGTGCCGGAGGAAGAAGCGCCCGACGATTCTTCGGCCGCGGTTTTGGCCTTCCTGCAGCGCATGCATCAGGCGCAAGTAACTACCGCGCCGGCTCACTAAGGCAGAATTGTCCGAACGCCTTCGTCGTCATTCCGGGGCAATGCATAGCATTGAACGCGTCCGCGCTTTCCTCGGCCTGCTTGATTTATGAAGCGGCTGCGCTCATGCCCAGGCCATGAGCGGTTGGCTACGCGGCGGCACGGTCTATCAAATTTATCCGCGCTCGTTTCGCGACGCCGATGGCAATGGCGTCGGCGACCTCAAGGGGGTCATCGACAAGCTTGAGTATGTCGCCGCCCTTGGCGTCGACGCCATCTGGCTCTCGCCCTTCTTTACCTCGCCGCAAAAGGACTACGGCTACGACGTCAGCGACTATCGCGACGTTGATCCGCTGTTTGGATCGCTCGCAGATGTGGATGCGCTGATCAAGCGCGCCCATGAGCTGAACCTCAAGGTAATCATCGACCAAGTGTGGTCGCATTCCTCGGATCAGCACCCTTGGTTCACCGAAAGCCGCAGCTCTCGCGACAATCCCAAAGCCGATTGGTACGTCTGGGCCGACGCTAAGCCCGATGGCTCTCCGCCTAACAATTGGCAAGCCATGTTTGGCGGCGGCGCTTGGACATGGGACGCGCGGCGGCGGCAATATTACCTGCACAATTTCCTGATCGAGCAACCCGACCTCAATGTGCGCAATCCCGCCGTGCAGGACGCGCTGCTCGATGTCGCCAAATTCTGGCTCGATCGCGGAATTGATGGCTTTCGCCTCGATGTGGTGAACTTTTTCATCCACGACGCGCAGCTACGCGATAACCCGCCGCTGCCTTTCAAACGCACGCCGCCGCGTCCGCACCAGTTCCAGCGCCAGCTCTACACTCGTACACAACCGGAAACGTTGCTGTTCATCGCCCGCCTGCGCAAGCTATTGGACCAATACGGCGCCATGGCCGTCGGCGAGATCGAGGACGAAGAGCCGCTCAAAGTGCAGCGCGACTACACCGATGGACCGGAACGGCTGCACACCGCGTATTCCTTCTATCTGCTCCGTCAGCGCGCGATGACGCCCGCTGTGGTGCGCGAAGCCATGCAAGGCTGGCAGGGTGCAGCAGGCTGGCCGTCCTGGTCGCTCTCCAACCATGATGTGATCCGTTTTCCGACCCGCCTCGCGGGAGATGATCTGCAGCGCACTAAGCTGATGATGCTCTTGCTGCTGACACTGCGCGGCACGCCCTTCATCTATCAGGGCGACGAACTTGGCTTGCCCCATGCTGAGGTGCCGTTCGAACGCCTGCGTGATCCCGAGGCGATCGCCTTTTGGCCCAACGGCATCGGCCGCGACGGCGCACGTACGCCAATGCCTTGGCGCCGCGACGCCAACATGGCCGGCTTCACCGATGCGCCGGATGCGTGGCTGCCGCTGGACCCGCGTCACCGCGCGCTGGCGGCGGATGTGCAGGAGACCGATCGCGCATCGATGCTGAACTTCACCCGCGAAGCGCTCGCCTTCCGCAAGACCAGCGAAGCACTGCGCGTTGGCGATTTCATCGCGCGCGAAGCGGCCGAACCCATACTCGCGTTTGAGCGCACGGCGGGCGAAGAGCGCGTGCTCTGCATCTTCAATCTTGGCGACGCGCCTGCGACCCGCGATGCGGCCAGCGCCAAACTGCAGCTCTTCAGCGTCGGCGGCGCCACGTTGAACGTTGAACGGGCAGCGTTGCCCGCATATTCGGCACTTATCGCGTCCACCTGATGCGCTCGTCGCACCGCCGGTCGCACGCGCTTGTGGAGCAACCCAGCACTCCATACGTGGCCGCTCATCGGAGGTGAGGCAATGAGCATATCAGGTGGATGTCGATGCGGCGCCGTCCGCTACACGCTTGCGCTCGACGCACTGCCCACGACCTACACATGCCATTGCCGCGACTGCCAAACCTGGAGCGGCTCGGCCTTCAGCCAACAGGCTATCGTTCCTGAGAGCGCGCTAGAGGTGAGCGGACCGATCGAGATTTTCGAACTCACGACTTTGGATCGCACATCACGCCAGCGCTTTTGTGCCGTTTGTCATACGCGTATCTTCAACACCAACACGCGCCGTCCCGGTGTCGCGGTGGTTCGCGCTGGTACGCTTGACGAAAGCGATAGCCTCGACGTGAGCGCTCACATCTGGACCAAACGGAAGCAGCCTTGGATCATCATCCCCGATGGCGTGCCAAGCTTTGCAGAATTTCCTTCCGATATGAGCGTGCTCACCCAGCCTAGAGCATCGCCGGAATGACGCGATCGGGCGGCTTGTGGCCGTCGGCGAAGGTCTTGATGTTGAGGATGACCTTCTCGCCCATGTCGATGCGGCCTTCGAGCGTGGCTGAGCCCATGTGCGGCAACAGCACGACGTTCGCCAGCTTCTTGAGCTTGGGATTGATCGCCGGCTCATGTTCGAACACGTCGAGCCCGGCGCCGCCGAGTTCGCCCTTCTCCAGCATGCGCGCCAAGGCCGCCTCGTCGATGATCTCGCCGCGCGCGGTGTTGACCACGTAGGCGTGTGGCTTCAGCAGCGCCAAACGCCGTGACGACAGCAAGTGATAGGTCGCCGGCGTATGCGGGCAGTTCACCGAGACGATGTCCATGCGCGACAGCATCTGATCGAGGCTGTCCCAGTACGTCGCCTCGAGCTCCTGCTCGATGTGGGCGGCGACCTTCTTGCGGTTGTGATAGTGGATTTGCAGCCCGAACGCCTTGGCGCGCCGCGCCACCGCCTGGCCGATGCGGCCCATGCCGATGATGCCGAGCCGCTTGCCCCAAATGCGGCGGCCGATCATCCAGGTGGGGCTCCAACCGACGAATTGATCGGCTTCCACGACCTTCACGCCCTCAACGATCCGGCGCGGCACCGCCAGGATCAGCGCCATGGTCATGTCGGCGGTGTCTTCGGTCAAAACGCCGGGCGTGTTGGTGACGGTGATGCCGCGCTGCACGGCCGTCGCCACGTCGATATTGTCGACGCCGGCGCCGAACTGGGCGATCAGCCGGAGCTGCTCACCCGCGCGCGAGAGGATGCGGCCGTCCAGGCGGTCGGTCACCGTCGGCGCCAGCACGTCGGCGCGCTGCACGGCATCGACCAGCCGCTCTGCCGTAAACGGCGTGTCGTCATGGTTAAGCTCAGCGTCAAACAGTTCCCGCATGCGCGTCTCGACCGGATCCGGCAGACGGCGGGTGACAATGACTTTGAGCTTCTTGGACGCCATTCAGCCTCATTAGCCCAGCCCGTCTGCAGCTCCAAGGCGGCTTTGAAGCCAAACGTTAAACCAGTCTTCACGCCCCGGCGCGATCATCTGCGGCCAAGCCCTCCCGCGCGTGGAGGGATTTCGATCAGGTTGGGTAAGATGCGTCGTGGTCTCCAGGCTGCGCTTCTCGCGGCCGCTGCTCTGTCCTCTTTGAACGCCGCCGCCGCGCCCGCGAGCGCGCCTGATGCGAATCTGCCTGTACCGCGCTTCGTTGCGCTGAAAACCGAAGGCGCCAACGGACGGCACGGCCCGGGCGTGCAGCACCGCGTCGATTGGATTTATGAGCGCGCCGGCTTGCCGCTGGAGGTGACGGCGGTCAGCGGACAATGGCGGCGCGTCCGCGATCCGGACGGCGCCGAGACGTGGATGTACGCACAAAATCTGGAAGAACGCCGCACTGCATATTTCAAGCACGCTGCCTCTTTGTTGCGCACCGCGCATCGCAGCTCGGCGACCGCGGCTTACGTTGCGACGGGCGTCGTCGGCAATCTGACAGGTTGCGAGGGCGACTGGCGGCGCGTGGCGGTCGGCAGCCATGTCGGTTGGGTGGACAAGTCCGCGCTCTGGGGCGCGGACGATTGCGCCGGCGTTTAGCGCCAGCCAAACAGCCAAATACTTGGAATTGCGCGACTTCGCCGGCGCACGGATATCCGCTTATCTTGCCCCTGCGCGCCCCGACCGCTAAGTCGGGCTTATGACAGATCGCCCCGCGACCCTTTCCTACGAAGACCTGATCTCCTCCGGCGAAGGCAAGATGTTCGGCCCCGGCAACGCGCAATTGCCGCTGCCGCCGATGCTGATGTTCGACCGCATCACCCACATCTCCAGCGATGGCGGCGCCCACGGCAAAGGCCGCGTCGAAGCCGAGTTCGACATCCGCCCCGACCGCTGGTTCTTCGAGTGCCACTTCAGGAATGACCCGGTCATGCCTGGCTGCCTCGGCCTCGACGCGATGTGGCAGCTGGTTGGCTTTTTCATGGGCTGGGCGGGCTCCCCGGGACGTGGGCGCGCCCTTGCGGTCGGCGAAGTCGAATTCCGCGGCCAGATTCGGCCTACCGTCAAAACCGTGCGCTACGAGATCGACATGAAAAAGGTGATTCAGCGCAAGCTGCACCTGGGGGTCGGCGATGGCATCGTACTTGCCGACGGCAAACCCATATACAGCGCCAAGGATCTCAAAGTCGGCCTGTTCAGCGCTGAACAACTCGACCAGATGTAATTGCGGAGAACCCGATGCGTCGCGTCGTCGTCACCGGCATGGGCATTGTTTCGTCCATCGGCAACAACACTCAGGAAGTTCTCGCGAGCTTGCGTGAAGCCAAATCCGGCATTCGCGCCGCACCCGAATACGCCGAGCGCGGCTTCCGCTGCCAAGTGCACGGCGAACCGCAGCTCAATCCCGAAGATGTCGTCGACAAACGCGTCATGCGCTTCATGGGCGACGGCTCAGGCTGGAATTACATCGCCATGCAGCAGGCGATCGCCGACGCTGGCCTTGAACCAAGTGACGTCTCCAACGAACGCACCGGCCTGATCATGGGTTCGGGCGGACCCTCGGCAGCCGCCATCGTGCTTGCCGCCGACACCGCGCGTGAAAAAGGCGCCAAGCGCGTCGGGCCATTTGCGGTGCCGAAAGCCATGAGCTCCACCGCGAGCGCCACGCTGGCCACGCCATTCGAGATCAAAGGCGTGAACTATTCCATCAGCTCGGCGTGCGCGACCTCCGCGCATTGCATCGGCAACGCCTACGAGCACATTCAGTACGGCAAGCAAGACGTGATGTTCGCGGGCGGCTCGGAAGAGCTGGATTGGACGCTCTCGGTGCTGTTCGACGCCATGGGCGCGATGAGCTCCAAGTATAACGCCACGCCGGAAAAGGCCTCGCGCGCTTACGACAAGAACCGCGACGGCTTTGTCATCGCCGGCGGCGCGGGCGTGCTGGTGCTGGAAGAATACCAGCGCGCCAAGGCGCGTGGCGCGAAGATTTATGCGGAGGTCGCCGGCTACGGCGCCAACAGCGACGGCTACGACATGGTCGCGCCGTCAGGCGAAGGCGCGGCGCGCTGCATGAAAATCGCGCTGCAGCACGTCAACCAGCCCGTCGACTATCTCAATCCGCACGGCACCTCGACGCCAGTGGGCGATCTGAAAGAGATGGAAGCCGTGCGCGCCGTGTTCGGCAACAAGGCGCCGATGATCTCCAGCACCAAGTCGCTGACCGGCCACTCGCTCGGCGCCGCCGGCGCGCAGGAAGCGATCTACTCGATCCTGATGATGAACAACGGCTTCGCCGCCGAAAGCGCCCACATCGAAGAACTCGATCCGGCGTTTGAAGACCTGCCCATCCTGCGCAAGCGCGAAGACCGCGAGCTGAACTGCGTGCTGTCGAACTCGTTCGGGTTTGGCGGGACGAACGCGAGCTTGGCATTTACAAGAGCGGCTTAGTCCAAGTCCGCTACTCGCCGAAAAGCCCTTACCCGAGCAAAGCGTGTGCAGACGATTTGAAGACGATTTTCGGCTCCAATCTGGATTGGAAATCTCTGATCGTCGGCACGGACCGCTGCATTGGTGCTGTCGGCGATGCGACGCCTCAACGCCGGCGCATTGTCGGGAAACCACTTCGTCACGGCGGCCAACCGTCTTTCGAATTCCTCAGGCGTCACAACGCTGACTCCCACGATGGCGTCGCATTCCGCCAACGACGTGTTGTAGTCCATCAAAAAGAATGCCTGATTTTCTCTGCGGTTTTGTTCCAACGCTTGGAAATTCGTTGAACAAACGCCTCCGGCCTTGGTGTCGCCAGCGTCAAAACGATATCGCTCTCTCCCGTCGGTGAACAACACCACGTCCAGCGCGACCCGTTCGAGCTCAACTGCGCGTCCCGAAGCGTCCACTAAGGCTATTTCGAGCGTCGTATCGGCCATCTGTCTGGCTTCTGTAGTTCAAGGCGCTCACCAAGTCCAAACCACCTAAACGTCTCAAATGGGCCAATAGCGACCCCCTCGCGCGCCCTCAACGCACCGTCTCTTTCGGCTTAGAGATTTCTTGCGCTTTCGGCTCAGCTTTGAACTTCGGCTTCGGCAACAGGCGGAATCGCGATTGGCACCAGGCGAAATCGATGCCGATGTCCAACAGCGCATCCGAGCGTCCGCACGGACACGCGAACTCCATCACCGCGCCGACAACGTAGGTCTCGCCCGCCACCAGCGGCACCGCTTCGCCCGTCATATGGTTCGGGGCCGCATTCACGCACAGCACCAGATCGCCGGGACCGACAGCATCGCTCATGGCTTTATCCCTTCGCTGCGTGCGAGGATAGACCCAGATGAGCACTCGGCAAAGCGTTGCCTTCATTGTCGGCGCCATTCTTGGGCGCACAAACAACAAGCGCCGGCCCAGCGAACTGGACCGGCGCTCAAGCAACCGACATTAGGTCGAGGTTTAGTTCGACGTATTGTCCGTCGCATTCGTGTTCGGATCGCCATCGGTGGCGCGTTGCGTTGCATCGGCGGCGTTGTTCGCCGTCTGGCTGATGTCGGCTTGCGCGGTCTGCGTGGCTTGGTCAGCGCGAACGCCCGCGGTTTGGAACGAGCCTTGGTTGTAAGCGAAGGCGATAATCGCGCCGGCGACGATCAGCACGCCGAGCAACATGCCCCAGCCAAAGCCGCCCTTCTTCTTTGGACGTTCGATTTCGGTAGTGCCAACGACGTTGCCGTCAACGTCGCGTTCAACGCGGGTTTCACGAACCTTGCTCATCGCTGTCTCCTCGAATTTCGGGGAGGCAACGCCCGTCAGCGTACGTGGTTCCCGCAGCGTTTACGCTGCCGCCGCAATCCGCCACACCGGCTGTTCCAAACCTTCGCGAAACGCGAAGCGCTGCAGGTGCGTGACCACAACATTGCCGAGCCGTGAGGCTTCGCTGGCGTCAACGGCGTCGATGCGGAGGGCAAGTCCGCTGTCGTCGGCGCCCATAAGGCACACGTTGTCCGCGCTGAACGGAACATGCGCCTCAGTGGGCGTGAACGTCACCGGCATGCGGTGCGCCCAATGTTTGCAGAGCTGCAGCAGATAGCGGCTCGCGTTCGCGGTCTTTACCCGCGTCTCGATGCTATACATGGAAAGAGTCTCTCCGTGCGTTAGCTGCGCTCGATGGTTTGCGCGGCCGCGTCGATCGCCGCGGCGATAGCGTTGGCTTGCTCGTCGCTGATCTGGCCGCGCTCCATGCGCAGATGCAGCGCCATGCGGAAGTTCTGGATCGCCCGCACGATTTGCGGCGCCTGGCCGCCCATCGAACGCTCGCGCACGCCGTTCATGTGCGCGTTGATGTGATCGAGGGTTTCTTTGTTCTGCGCGAGTTCGGCTTCGCCTTCGGGTGTGATGGCGTAGAGCTTCTTGCCGCCGTCCTCGGCGTTGAGTTTCGCAAAGCCCATCTCTTCGAGCATGGTCAGCAGCGGATAGACGACGCCTGGGCTTGGCGCGTATTGGCCGCCGGTGCGCTCTTCAATTTCCTTGATCAGCTCGTAGCCGTGACGCGGCTTCTCCGCGATCATGGAAAGGACCAGGAAGCGCAGGTCGCCCTGCTCGAACATGCGCCGGCCGCCGCCGTGGCCGTGACGGCCCCAGCCGTGACGCCCGCCGCCGCCAAAGCCGCGTCCAAAATGCTCGCCGCGACCGCCGCCGCGGGCGTGTCGTTCGCGATGTCGATGAAAATGCATGATATTCTCCGTTAGGTCTGAGATATATTTCGATATATCTGCCAATAAGATATATCTAAGTTCGATCTGGTCAAGAGGCTTTCGGCGCGAAGGTGCGTTTTGGTTGACCGCCCGGCCCTGACGTTGGCAGGTGCGCGGCACACGAACGGGAGCACGCGCATGGCCGACGAATGGACGTTTCCGAAGGGCAACCTGATGGCCGGCAAGCGCGGTCTGATCATGGGTGTCGCCAACGACAAATCCATTGCCTGGGGCATCGCCAGCCAGTGCGCGGCGCAAGGCGCGGAGCTCGCCTTCACCTATCAGGGCGAAGCGCTCGAGAAGCGCGTGCGCCCGCTGGTGGAATCCATCGGCTCGCAAATCATGCTCGAATGCGAC
>DASZWS010000171.1:0-11203 GCA_035546515.1 Vitreimonas sp.
CATTGCCGCCGAAGATGTTGTCCAATCGATCTGTAAGGGTGATGCGTTTGATGTACTTCGCCTGCTTGTAGCCAAGCTGGCGCTCGACGCGCAGGCGCAGCGGCGCGCCGTGACCGACGCCAAGCGGCATTTCGTTCATGGCGTAAGCGAGGATTGTCTGCGGATGGAACGCATCGAACATGTCGATGCTTTCATAGTAAGGCGTCATCGTGCCGTCGCCCTTCGCCATGGTGTCGAAGCAGTGGAAGACGGCATATTGCGCGGTGTAACGAATTTTGGCGCGCGTCAGAACTTCGTGTAGCGGCACGCCCGTCCATTTGCCGATGGCGCTCCAACCTTCCACGCAGTCATGGCGGGTGATTTGGCTGCGCTGTGGCAGCAGCATCAGTTGCTGCAGTGAAAGCGCCAGAGGTTGGTCGACCATACCGTCGACGATGAGCCGATAGCCGCCAAAATTTGTTGCTTTCAGCGCCAGGTACTCGGAGGTTTGCGGATCGTTTGAGCCGTTGGTGCGAAAGATCGGCGACATGTCTGAAGGTTTGAACTCGCGGGCCAAACGTTGACCAGACAGCAGGGTGCGTTGCGCCGCTTGCGACAGGCCCTCAGCGGAACGGAAGAATTTTCGCGCCGCGGGCGCGCGCACGATGGAATCGCAGCCCGAGACCATCAGGCCCGCAAGGCTTGCTGCGCCAAGGGTGAGCGCCGCGCGTCTGCTGGGACGGAAGCTCATGTGTGCTTCTCCGGCTTGATCTCATACCAGCCGGTGATCATCGAGCGGATCTCATTCCAAGCCCCGACCAAGAAAATTTCAAACAAGTGTATGCCCACGAATGCAACGATCGCCATGGCGACTATGAAGTGGATGGAGCGCGCCGACTGGCGGCCGCCGAAAAAATCGAGGAGCGCGGGAAAGGCGGCGTCAACGCCGGGTGACATCGTCAGCCCCGTGAGCACCATCAGCGGAACAAGGCCGAAGATCACCGAAAGATAGGCGATTTTCTGCAACGTATTGTAGCGCTTGGATTCCTCGCCGCGCGGGATGTGCAGCTTCACGTGCGCCAAAATGTCGGCGGCGATGTGCTTGAGCTTGAGTTCATCGCGTCGCAGCGAAAGGTCGCGTTGGATGTGCCGGCTGGCAAAGGAAATGACGAGGAAGATAAGCCCGTTGATGACCAAGATCCACGCGAAGAAGAAGTGATAGTTGCGCCCGGTGGCGAGGTCGCGTGCGTTGGGAAAGGTCAGCCAGGCAGGCAGTCCCCGGCCGACGCGGTGGCCGTTAAAGTCTGAAGCGCCGAGAAAGCCGGTGGTGTTGAAGGCAAGACTGCCGACGCGCGTGATCCCTACGGGCTCGCCATCGGTCCCGCGATAGGTCTCGAAGGCGATCCACGGCGTTTCGTGATTGGCGCCGAACTGGCCCCAATAGAGCCGGGGATGCGCATTGAGGATCTGCAAGCCGCTAAACAAAAGCACAAAAATGCAGAGAACGTTGACCCAGTGGCCGATGCGGGTGGGCAGCGCATGACGATAGATGCGCTCCCGCCGGGCAGTAGCCGCGACAGCCTGGATTTCGGCATCTTGATCGATCGTGGTCACAGTGTCCCCGTGTCAGCCCTCGACTGGATTTCGTTGAGCCGAACGGAGCGGTTACACAAGCGCTAAAAAAGGCGTCGCCAATCTTCGCGTCGATATCGCCCACATCGAAGACCGGCACATGCGGCGCAGTTAGCGGGCGAAGCTGAGGCCGATGCGAACCATTGTGGGCCTGTGCCATACGTCACTACGCCATCGCCCGTCACGCTGGTTGCGATGCGAGCGTTGAAGGCGTTGTCCAACGCCAAATAGACGGCGCCGTGCTCGGTGAGATGGTGATCGAGGCGGAGATCCACCAAGAGCGCATCGCCGAGATCGCGGCTGTTGGCCGCGAGGGCCTCCTTACTATGACGGACCTTGCGCAGGCGTCGTGAGTAGGCGGTAGGTCATGTGCTGGCCTTGAGTGCTGAATGCGCAGCCGACCCAATGGCCGGCGTCGTCGTACCAGAGATCGACGGGAAGCGTGCCTTCGACGCGGATGTGATCGGCGCCGATGCGTCGGCCGTTCGCGACGATGGTTTCGCGTCCGATGAAGCTCACATGAACCTGAAGCCGTGCGCCATTTTCGGTGTTGATCATCAATCGTGTCGCAAGCGGCGGCCGGGTCCACCAACTGGTGGGAAGGGTAGCGGCGACAAATCTTTGCGCGCCCGCGGTGCCGCGCATGCGCAATGCATCGCCCGCGCGCGCGCCAGCGACGCTTGTGGTGCGGCCATTGCGGCGCGTGACGCAGTCAAGATCGGAGAGCGCGCCCTCGCGCCAAGTCTCTGTGCAACGCTGCGTGTAGTGAAACAGCGTGATAGGGCCGAGCCCGGCGTGCAGGGTGGCGCTGGTTTCAGCGATCAGTGACCCGTTGCGCTCTGACACTGTAACGCTTTGCCGTCCGAAGGGCTGACCGCCGCGCAGGACCTCGAATTCCACGCGTCCCGGCGTCGTGCCGGCGAATGCGGTAGCCGAGAAAAAGACACTTAAGAGAGCAGAAGCGGCGATCGCGGATAAGTGTTTCATAGTCGAACCTCGCAGGCGCGCCCAGGGATTCTACGTTCAATCGCCGCGACTGGATCAGCTGATCTGAACAACGCGTTCGCGCGTAACCCCCAAACGAGGTTCCAGATCGAGGTGAGCGCTTATGTATCTCATTCTTCGATACGGCACGGGTGTGCCCGCGCCTGAGCGCGCAATGGCGAAGAGCCGTGGTAACGCGTTCGCGGCATATCAGCGGCGCGTCAGCGCCTTCTTTCCACTTCCGCCCAAAAGGACTGCATGATGACGATGGTCGCGCGCGCCGTACACATCTTCGAAGCGGCGCCGATGCCGGATGCGGTCCGGCGCAAAGCCGTGTCCATGCTGGTCGCCAACACCAGCCGCCAGTTGCGCGCGACACCCCCCGGCGCGGCAAACCGTTTCGCCGAGCAGATGGCCCTGCGCCCGATCGCGGAGCACACTGACGCCGCGAATGCGCAGCACTATGAAGTTCCGGCGGCGTTCTTTCGAGAATGTCTTGGGCCGCGATTCAAGTACTCGTGTTGCCGCTACGAAGGGGCCGCCGACACTTTGGCGCAAGCGGAAGATCGCGCGCTTGCTGAGACCTGCGCCAATGCCGGCTTGGCGGATGGTCAGCATATCTTGGAGCTCGGCTGCGGATGGGGCTCGCTGACGCTTTGGATGGCGGCGCACTATCCAAACGCACGGATCACGGCGGTGTCCAACTCACACAGTCAGCGGAAGCACATTGAAGGCGAAGCGCGAGCCCGCAATCTCCAGAACGTCTGCGTTATCACCGCCGACGCCAACAGCTTTGAAACCGATCAAATGTTCGATCGCATCGTGTCGATCGAGATGTTCGAACACATGTCGAATTGGCGCGCGCTGCTTGAGAGGTGCCGTACTTGGCTCGCGACCGGCGGACAGATGCTGATCCATGTGTTCGCGCACCAACACGCACCGTACCGGTTTGACCCCGCCAATCGCGAAGATTGGGTCGCGCAACATTTTTTCGCCGGCGGCGTGATGCCTAGCCGAGATCTCATTCGGTGCTTTGGGGACGTTTTTACCGTCGAGCGCGAGTGGTGGTGGAACGGCAAGAACTACGAACGCACCGCGCTCGATTGGTTGAAGAATTTTGACGCCAATCTCCCCGCCATCCGCCCGGTGTTACAGCAGACCTACGGGCGCGACGCGCGGATTTGGGAAACGCGCTGGCGTCTCTTCTTCCTGGCAACTGCTGGCCTGTTTGGCCACGCGGGCGGCGACGAGTGGGGCGTGGCACACTATCTGTTGAGGCCAGCGGCATGAAGACCTTCATCGTCGCGTGGTTGACGACTGCGGTCGTGTTCTTGGGCCTCGATTCGATTTGGCTCAGCCAAGTCGCGCCGCGCTTCGCACGTCCTATTATCGGCGAGCTGCTCTCAGAGTCAGTGCAACCCGCGCCAGCTATCGCATTTTACATCATCTACGTCACGGGGCTCGTGCTGCTGGCCATCTTTCCGCTTGCTGAAGGCAGCGTGAGCAAAGCGCTGACGCGGGGCGCGCTGCTCGGAATGGTTGCGTACGCGACCTACGATCTCACCAATCAAGCGACGTTGAAGGTTTGGAGCACGACGCTCACCCTCGCGGATATTGGCTGGGGCGCCTTCATCAGTGCGCTGGCCGCCGCTGCCGGGTACTTCGTGGCGTCGCGCTTTCCCTAAGAGGGTTTGATCAGAGCAAGTTGCATTACGTCTGTGCGGCCACTGCGAAAGCCTGCCTCGCAATAGCTGAGGTAAAACAGCCAAAGCCGCTTGAAACGTTCATCGAAGCCAAGCGCGCGAATATCCTCCCAGCGGGAGCGGAACCGCTCGCCCCATTGCGATAGGGTTTCGGCATAGGATGCGCCAAACGTCTCGACCTGGCGCCAGGCGAGGCCGGCGCGCGCCGTTTCCTGTTTCAGCCGCGCGACGCTCGCGAGCATGCCGCCCGGAAAAATGTGTCGCTGAATGAAATCGGCGCGGCTTCGATAATGTTCGAAGAGGTCGTCTTTGATCGTGATGATCTGAAGCGCCGCGCGCCCGCCAGGTTTCAGAACCGCAGCGATCTTGTCAAAGAACGCCGGCCAATATTCTTCGCCGACCGCCTCGAACATCTCGATCGAAGCGACTTTATCGAACTTGCCGTCGATTTCCCGATAATCACGGCTGAGGATGGTGACGCGATCAGAGAGGCCAGCGCGCGCCATGCGCTGGGTGGCATATTTGAGCTGCTCGTCACTGATCGTGACGCCGGTGACCGTGACGCCGTATTCGCGTGCGGCGAATTCAGCAAAGCCGCCCCAACCGCAACCGATTTCAAGGACATGCTCGCCGGGCTTCAACGCCAGATGTTGGGCGAGGGCGCGATACTTTGCGGTTTGTGCTCTCTCGAGATCGCGTTCCGCGCCGTCGAAACGCGCCGAGGAGTACGTCATCGTTGCGTCGAGCCAAGCTTCGTAGAAGCGATTGCCCAGATCGTAATGGGCGAGGATATTTCGCTTTGAGCCGGACTTCGTGTTGGCGCGCGCGCGATGCCGGAGCCAGTTCAAGGCTTGCCCGACCGGGCCGCCCGCAAAGAGACGCATAAAGCGCTCGGCATTGGCCGCGAGAAGAGTCAGGAGCGCCGGAAGATCCGCGCTGTCCCATTCACCAGCGATCTGACCCTCGGCGAATCCGATATCGCCCTTGAAGAGGACGCGCCGCGCGAAACGATAGTCGTGGATTTGCATTGGAACGATGGGGCCGAGGCAGTCGCCGAACACCAGTGTTTGGCCATCGGGCAAGCGCGCGCGCACGCCGCCGCCACGCACCTGCATGAGACCGAGCATGGTGGCTTTGACGGACGCGGGCGCTCGCAGGGCCGCTATTTGACTGCGCGTAGCGGCTGGCGTCTTCTCAGTGCAGGGGCCCGGTTCGGGGCGCGGCGATGCAAGGCTTTGTTTAATCTGCATAAGAATTCAACGCAGCGGAGGGGCGTTTGGATCACGCGACGCCGATCACAAGCTGGTTTTAGACGTCTGCCAAAGCGAATGCCAGACGGCCGATCCAGCCTTTTGGCCTGAGCCGCCCCTCAGTGGCGAAAAGGCACACGCACGCCTCATCGCCCTCCACAATTGGCTGATGGTTGAGCGCCTCATCCGCCGCCGCGAAGTCGCCCGCCGCGAACATGCCGAACTCGTCGCGGTAAGCGCCCTTCAGCACGGTGCAGTATTCCGCGCCCGAATGTTCGTGGCGGGCCGAGACCATGCCCTTGGCCACAGACAGCACATAGACCCGGTTCTCGGGCGCGTGCGGCGCATCTACCGCCGCAACCCATACGCCGGGCGCCACCCAGCGTTTCCGCTTTAGGGGCAGTCGTTCAAGCAGTGGGCGGGTGTCGTTGGCGACACTGGCGCCCGGCGACACCTCTAGCCTCGCCATGACGCGTTCTAGTGCACCAGCGTGCATCTCAACTTCGGCGAGTGCACTAAGTGCCGCTCCCGAGGCCGCCTCGAAGGCGCGGACTTGCGCTCGACACGCCGCGCAGATTTCGACATGCGTGCCGACAACCATGCCGAATCCCGGCTCGTTGGCGCCGGCCGCATACGCGGCAAGAATGTCGGCCGTCGGATGATGGCGCGGGCTCACGAATACTTCTCCCAATGTGTGCGTAGCTTGATGAGCGCCAGCCGCAACCGCGATTTTACCGTGCCAAGCGGCAACGCGAGGTGCTCTGCGATTTCCGCGTGTGGGCGGTCCTCGAAGAAAGACAAGCGGACCACTTGGCGTTGCTCGTCCGATAGAGTCGCCATAGCATCCGCCACCTGTTTGGCGTCATTGGAGCGCGCGACCGCATCGTCAGGCAATTCCTCGCTGCTTGCTTCTTCGGCTGGGTTCTCAAGCCGATAGGCGATTTCGACCTTCTCCCGTCTCAGCCGATCAATCCAAGCGTTGCGGGCAATAACGAATATCCAGGTTGATGCTCTCGCTTTGCCGCGATCATAGGAGATTGCGCGGCGCCAGACCGAGACCATGGCGTCTTGGGCGAGGTCATCGGCCGCGGCTGCGGACGCCCCCAGTCGGGTCAGATACGCCTTAACCTTCGGCGCGTAGCGCAAGAATAGCGCGGCAAACGCACTGCGGTCGCCGCGCCCGGTCTGGGCCAGCAGATCTTCGTCAGTATCGTCTGCGCTGTCAGCCAAGTGCCAGCCTCGTCGCGGGCGTCGTGAACGCCCCATCCGCCGGCCTGCGGGCGCCAGTGCAAGCATGCTCATGGCCCCAGATACGCACCAGTGGATGGCCTGGATCAGCTGATCCAACGCGCCGGCTGCCCCGTAAGCCTTGAAGCCAGACAGCGCTGTCGGCGAGCAAACGGGAACTTGCGATGGCCTTCATCTCAACAGCGCCGCCAGGCCGTAAGACTATAGCCATCATCGGCTCGGGCATAGCCGGAATGTCCGCTGCCTGGTTGCTCAGCCAACGTCACGCCGTCACTGTCTATGAGAAGAATGGGCGTCTCGGCGGTCATTCGAACACGGTGACGGTTGAAGCCAGTAGCGGACCGACGCCTGTCGACACCGGCTTCATCGTCTACAACGACGTTACCTATCCCAATCTCGTGGCGCTCTTCGAACATTTGGGCGTTGCCACCGAAGTATCGGACATGTCGTTCGGCGTTTCGCTGAACGGCGGACAAGTGGAGTATTCCTCGGTCGGCGCCTCAGCGTTCCTCTGCAATGGCCGCAATCTCTGGAGTCCGCGCTTCTGGTCGATGACGCTCGACCTGCTACGCTTCTACAAACAAGCGCCGATGGAAATGTTGCGGACGCGCGACGAGATGATGTCGCTCGGCGACTATTTGAAACGCCGGGGCTACGGCGCTGCCTTTCAGGACGATCACCTGCTGCCGCAAGCGGCGGCTATCTGGTCGGCGTCTCTGGCTGAGATTCAACATTACCCGGCGTGCGCGTTCGTGCGTTTCTTTGAAAACCACGGCCTACTCAAATTGAAGGGCCGGCCGCTTTGGCGAACGGTAAGTGGCGGCAGCCGCGCTTACGTTGACAGGCTGACCGCTACTTACGCCGCGAACGTCCGGCTGAACGCTGCTGCTGTTTCGGTCCGGCGCGACGCCTTTGGCGCCTGGGTGAGGGCGGCGAACGGAGATTGCCAACGCTACGACGCGGTTGTGATCGCCGCCCACGCCGACGAGGCGCTCAGCATGCTCGCGGATGCAAGTCCCGACGAACGCCGGCTGCTCAGCGCGTGCCGCTACACCAAGAATCGCGCTGTCCTGCACACCGATCGCACGTTGATGCCGCGGCGAGAGCCGCTTTGGGCAAGCTGGAACTATGTGGGCGACAATCCTGCCGGCGGCTGCGTCGTGTCGTATTGGATGAACAAGCTGCAGAACTTGCGCTGCAGCGAACAGATATTCCTCACGCTTAATCCGCAGGGCATGCCGCGCAACAGCACGATCCTCTACGAAACCGAATACGATCATCCTTTGTTTGACGCCGCCGCAATACGCGCACAAGAACAGCTCTGGTCGCTACAAGGTGTCCGCAACACCTGGTTCTGCGGGGCCTACTTCGGCGCAGGTTTTCATGAGGACGGTCTGCAGTCCGGCCTGGCTGTCGCCGAGCAATTGGGTGGTGTGCGCCGGCCGTGGCGTGTTGAAGATGAATCCAGCCGCATCCACGCGCGCGTGCTGCAAGCGCTGGCGCCAGCGGCGTGACTGCCTCTGCCATTTACGCAGGGCACGTAGTGCACAATCGGCCAGGCAAACACCGGCTGAAATATCGCATCTTCATGCTGGCGCTCGACTTAGATGAGGTCGAAGCAATCGATGGCCAATTGAAGCTGTTCTCACACAACCGCGTCAATCTCTTCTCGCTCTTCGATTGTGATCACGCCGATCGCCGCAATGAGGCGATAGTGCCCCGCGTCGCGGCGAAGCTTCGCCAAGCCGGTATTGTCTGGGACGGCGGGCGCATTGTGTTGCTCACAATGCCGAGGCTCCTGAACTACGTCTTCAATCCGCTGAGCGTCTATTTCTGCTATCGGCGCGACGGTGAGCTCGCGGCGCTGGTGCACGAAGTCTCCAACACCTTTGGAGAGCATCACTACTACGTGCTGCCGGCAGCGATCGGCAAAGAAGGGCGCGTAAGGCAAAGCTGCGACAAGGCGTTCTTCGTATCTCCCTTCCTCGAAATGGATTTGCGCTACGAGTTCGTAGTGCTACCCCCGCGCGAGACATGCCGGGTCGCGATGGTTGTTCGCCGCGGGGAGAGTGTCGCGCTGACGGCGTCATTCTCCGGCGAGTACCGCCCGCTAACCGACGCGACTCTCCTGCGTGCATGGATCTGCAATCCGCTGATGACGCTGAAAGTGATCGCCGGCATTCACTGGGAGGCGCTGAAAATGTGCGTCAAAGGCGTGCCATACCTCGGCCGTAACGTCGGTTCTGAGGCGCGGTAGCGGCTTTCCGGGCGCCTGTGGACGGGTGCGGTCCCCGCTCGTCCTCACGAGTCCGCCGCTCATTGACCTGGGCCCGCCACTCGTCCCAGCACTGTCGCCGCGCGCGTCCTTGGCGTAGCGACCGAAGCCGTGCTTTGAAACACCGGTGCTCCAACAGGAGATACCCCCATGCGTCGTCGCGATTTGCTTTCAGGTCTGGCGGTTGTCGCCTTTGTGTCCGGCGCGCCGCTGGCGCGGGCGCGGGTGACACGCCGGGTGCGGCCGGGTGAGGCGGGCTGGCCCAGTCAGGCGGAGTGGGACAGCTTGCGCGCGCAAGTTGGCGGCAACCTGGTGCAGCCGACCTCGCTTTATGGGACATGCGTCAATGACGTTGGCGGCGCGGAGTGCCGGGCGCTGCTGCCGAACTTGCGCAATCCATTTTACATCGGCGACCAGGCTGGCGGCACACAAGTCTCGGGGTGGCTGGATGCCTGGCAACCTGCGCTCAGCGCCTACGCGGTGGCAGCGCATTCGACCGCTGACGTGGTCGCGGCGGTGAATTTTGCGCGGCGGCACAATCTGCGCGTGGCGGTGAAGGGTGGCGGGCATTCCTATCAAGGCACATCGAATGCGCCGGACTCGCTGCTCATCTGGCTGCATCCGATGCGCGCCATCACCATGCACGACGCGTTCACGCCGCAAGGCGGCGGGGAAGCAGCGCCGGCGGTGAGCGTCGAAGCTGGCGCGCTGTGGATGCATGCGTATGACGTCGTCAGCGTGCAGAACGGGCGCTATGTGCAGGGGGGTGGCTGCACCACCGTGGGCGTTGCCGGACACGTGTCGAGCGGTGGCTATGGCTCGTTCTCAAAGGGCTTCGGCACAGCAGCTGGAAATTTGCTGGAAGCAGAGGTGGTCACCGCCGACGGGCGCGCGCTGGTCTGCAATGCGCGGCGCAACAGCGATCTGTATTGGGCGCTGAAGGGCGGCGGCGGGGGTTCGTTCGGCGTAATCACGCGCGTTACCTTGCGCACGTTCGACCTGCCGGAGAAATTCGGGTGGGCGTCCGGAAAAATCAAAGCCAATTCGGACGACGCGTACAAACGGCTAATTGCGCAATTCATGGCGTTCTATGCCGAGCATCTGTTCAATCCACATTGGGGCGAGCAGATTCACCTCAACCCGCGCAATGAGCTTGAACTCTCGTTAGTGAGCCAAGGATTGAGCGCGGCGGATTCGCAAGCCCTGTTCGCGCCATTTCTCGCATGGGTCGCCGCGTCGCCGGACGACTATGCGATCACCGACGAGATCAGTATTGGCGCGGCGGACGCCCGCCGCTGGTGGGACGCGGACTATCATCGCACGCACGGCGACTCGATGCGGTTCGATCCGCGCCCCGATGCGCCCGCGCACAATGCGTGGTGGCAGGGCGACGGCGATCAAGTCAGCATGTTCTTGCATGCGTACGACTCGATCTGGCTGCCGCAATCGCTGTTGGGGGCGGATCAACAAGGAAAGCTGGTCGATGCGCTCTACAATGCCAGCCGCGCTTACTCGCTCGGCCTGCATTTCAACAAGGGCATGGGCGGCGGCGAGGCGGGCGCGCGTGCGCGGGCGGCCGATACGGCCACCAACCCCGGCGCCGTGGACGCGTTCGCGCTCGTTATTATCGCCACCGGCGGGCCGCCGCCGTATCTGCATATTCCGGGCTTCGAAGCGGACCCGGCGAAGCAACAGGCCGACAAAGCTGCGATCGCACGCGCTTCGGCTGCGATCCGCGTTGCGGGCGATGACGGCTCATACGTCTCCGAGAGCGACTACTTCAACGCCGAATGGCAAACTGCGTTCTGGGGCGCCAATTATCCGCGCTTGCGCAGCATCAAGCGCCGTTACGATCCGGACGGGATGTTTATCGTGCATCACGGCGTTGGCAGCGAAGATTGGAGCGCTGACGGCTTTAGCCGCGTTTAATCGGCGGCGACGGAACGATCGTGCTCTTGGCTGAGGAGCGCGGTGCGTACGTGCGCGCGGCCCCAATTGTCGCGTCCGGCGAGGAATTGCACCCAACCCCACACAGCGCCCGCGTGCCGCAGCAACTGGAACGTGAACGGCTCAAGAAAAACCGCGAGCAGAGCTGGTCGCAGCTTTGACGGCGGCTGGCCGGTCCAGCGCGC
>DASZWS010000172.1:0-8613 GCA_035546515.1 Vitreimonas sp.
CCGCCTTCTTCACCGTCACGGTCGTGCCGTGCACTTCAGCGATTTCAACTTGTTCGCCGGCGATCAGCGGTTCGTTGCTCACCGCGCGCCAAATGCTGTCGTTGATCTTCACTGAGCCGACGCCATTGGCGAATGCCGTCAGCATACCGCGCGTGCCAATCATCTGATGCGCACGTTCGTTGAGCGGCCGCCCGCCTTGCGCCAAACGCCAGCGCTTGACGATCGGATGCGCAAACGCCGTCAGCACGATGGTGACGACCGCGAACAGCGTAAGTTCGATCGCCCAGTAATGCAGGCCGAAATAGCTGGCGAGCGCGACCACAAAAGCCGCCACGGCCGGCCACAAAATGTAGGTCGTGCCGGTCAACAGTTCGGCAATCAGCAAAGCCACACCGAAGCCCGCCCAGTGCTGGGCGTTCAAGGTGTTCAGAAAATCGAGCACCGTTTCCATGCCCCTAATGTAGCGAGCCCCACGCGCTTGCGCGAGAGCCTAACGGCCGGCCGGCGGCGTTGAACCGCCCTGCTGCGCGTTCAGCGTACGCAAGCTCTCCACCAGACCGGCCAGGCCAGCGAAGTCGGCCGGGACGATGACGGTGCGCTGCTGGTTCGAGTTTGCGAGCTGCGCGAACGCGTCGATATACTTTTGGCCGAGGAAGTAGCGGATCGAGTTGACGTCGCCCTTGGCGATGGCTTCCGACACCATTTGCGTCGCTTTGGCCTCCGCTTCCGCCGCACGTTCGCGTGCTTCCGCGTTTCTGAAAGCCGCTTCACGCTGACCTTCGGACTGCAGGATCGCCGACTGCTTGGCGCCCTCGGCGCGCAGAATGGCCGCTTGCTTCTCGCCTTCCGCTTCGAGGATCGCGGCGCGGCGTTCCCGCTCGGCTTTCATTTGGCGGGCCATCGCTGCGGTGAGGTCGGCCGGCGGCGTCAGGTCTTTAATTTCGATGCGCGTGCACTTCACGCCCCAAGGATGCGTGGCGGCGTCGATGACCGTGAGCAGCCGCGCGTTGATGGCTTCACGTTCGGAAAGCACGGCGTCGAGTTCGAGGCCGCCGACAACGGTACGCACGTTGGTCAGCGCCAGATTGAGAATGGCTTGGTTCAGATTCTGAACTTCGTACGCAGCCTGCGCCGCGTCGATAACCTGGATGAACACCACCGCGTCCACCGATACGATGGCGTTGTCGCGGGTGATGACTTCCTGGCGCGGCACGTCCAGCACCATCTCCATCATCGACAGACGGCGGCCAATGCGGTCGACGAACGGCGTTAAGAAGGCGATGCCGGGTTTCAGCACCATGGTGAAGCGCCCGAAACGCTCCACAGTGTATTGATAGCCTTGCGGCACGACTTTGATGGCGCTGAAGGCGATGAACACCGCGACAACAGCGAACAAAATTAGGAACGTGCCACCCATGGCTCAAACTTCCCCGCTTCTGCGGGAAATTCGGTGACACACACTCACGTCAGACTGTTCGCAGCACTCATCTGCCAGTTGACATGAGTGTGTGTCACCGATCTCCCTTCTCAGCCTAATTGGCCGAGCATGTGTTCTGCGCTGGAAACCTTATATTCACCAGCTTCTTCAACGTTTAAGCTCTGTACCACGCCATCCTTGACGATCATTGAATAGCGCTTCGAACGCGGCCCCATCCCGAATTTGGAGAAATCCGCATCGAGGCCCACCGCCTTGGCGAAATCGCCGGAACCGTCCGCAAGCATAAGGATGTCATCCACGACGCCCTGATCCTTCGCCCACGCGCCCATCACAAAGTGATCGTTCACCGCTGTACATGCGATGGTGTCCACGCCCTTGGCTTTGAGCGCAGCGGCATTCTCGCGAAAGCTCGGCAGGTGCCGCGCGGAGCAAGTCGGCGTGAAGGCGCCGGGAACCGCAAACAGCGCAACCGTCTTGCCGCCGAACACATCGGCGGTGCGCATCTGCTTCATGCCCTCGGACGTCGGCACATTGAACTGCGTATCGGGAAGTTTTTCGCCAACTTTGATCATTTCGCGTGTCTCCTTCGAGGGGTCTGTTTCGCGGCTATGTAGGGCGCGCGCAAGCCCGATGCGAGCGCCTCTTGCGCCGAACCGCTCAAAGCCCGACCATAAAAGCGATGACCGACACGCCCCCCGCCGCAGACCACAACACGTTGGCCGGCAAGCTGCTCGTGGCCATGCCGGGCATGGGCGATCCTCGTTTCGCCCATTCCGTCATCGTCATGTGCTCACACGACGCCGAGCACGCCATGGGCATCGTCATCAACAAGCCGAAAGACGAGGTCACGCTGAAGGAGGTGTTGTCGCATCTCGGCCTCGACGCACAACCTGATCTCGGCGCACGGCCAGTCATGGATGGCGGCCCGGTGCGCCAAGAGCGCGGCTACGTGCTTCATACGGACGACTACGCCGCGAAAGAAGGCACGCAGACTGTGGCGCCAGGCATCAGCCTCACGGCGACGCGCGAGGTGCTTGAAGCGGTCGCGCGCGTGAACGCGAACGCGCCAAAGCAATTTGTGCTGGCGCTCGGCTGCTCCGGTTGGGGCGCTGGGCAGCTTGAGGACGAACTGAAAGAAAACGCCTGGCTCGTGGTCGACGCGGACGACGCCATCATTTTTGGCGCGCCGCACGAAGACAAGTGGGCGCGGGCGATCCGGTCGCTAGGCTTTGATCCTGCACAACTGTCTGACACGGCAGGGCGCGCGTAATTTTGTAACGCCGCCGGGTACGCACACTTACAGAATTTCGCACAAAATATTTTGCTTGCGTCCTTGTCGCCCGCTGTGCGGGACCCATGTCCCCTTCCCCGCAGCTCGTGTGAGCAGCGCAACACAAGGGGCCCGCATGAATAAATCCCCACTTTTCGCTTTCGTTCTTCTCGATCGTTCAGGCTCGATGGAGAGCTGCCGCGACACCACTATCGACGCCATGAACGAATACATCATGGGCTTGCGCCGCTCCGACACGGCAGATGCACGCATCTCCATCACCACCTTCGACTCCACCAGCATCGACGTTTTGCAGACGGCGGAGCCGGCGAAATCCTCCATCGAACTCAGCCGCACGACCTACGTGCCGCGCGCTTCGACGCCGCTCTTGGACGCCATCGGCCACGCCGTCGCAGAGATCGACAAGGTCAAGCTGCGCGACGGTGAGAAAGTCGGACTCGTCATCCTCACCGACGGCCTCGAAAACGCCAGCAAGGAGCACACCAAGGACAGTATCCGCAAATTGCTGAAGGATCGGCAGGACAACAAGGGCTGGCTGGTCACGTTTCTCGGCGCCGATGTCGACGCGTTCGCCGACGCGCAAGCGATCGGCGTTGGCGCCGGCCAATACCTCGCTTTGAAGAAGGGCAAGCTGCGGGAATCAATGCAACACACCGCCGCTTCGCAGTCCCGCTTTTTGCGAACCGGCGATGTCGCTAGCGCCGCGTTCACGGAGGAAGAGCGCAAGGACGCCGACACCGATTAAATTGAGCTGACCGGAATTTCGTCATTTCGGACGGACCGAAGGTGCGATTCGGAACCCAGGGGCGACAAGCGCGTCCTTTGCCCCTGGGTTCCGGGTTCAATGCTGCGCATTGCCCCCGAATAACGATCTAGCTAGCGCTTCGTCTTTGCCCGCTTGGTCTTCTTCGTAACGGCTTTCGGCTTTGCGGCTTTCTTCGCGGCCGGCTGCGCATCATCCAAGATGATCCAAGTCGGCGCGTGATCGCTCGTTTTTTCCCAACCACGCACGTGCCGGTCGACGCCCGCCGCTTCCAAGCGCGGCGCCAGCGATGGGCTCAGCAGGATATGGTCGATCCGCAGCCCGGCGTTACGCGCATAGGCGTTTCGGAAATAATCCCAGAAGGTGTAGATGCGCTCGTTCGGATGCATTTTGCGCAAGGAATCCGTCCACCCCAGCTTCAGCAGTTTGGCGTAGGCCTCGCGCACCTCGATGCGAAACAGCGCGTCGTTGGTCCAGCGCTCGGGTTTGTACACATCCAGTTCTGTCGGCATCACATTGAAATCGCCGATCAACACCACGTCCTTGCCAGGCTTCAGCAGCGTCTTGGCGTGCTTGGTCAGCCGCGCGAACCAAGCGAGCTTGTAATCAAATTTCGGCCCCGGCCACGGATTGCCATTCGGCAGATAGAGGCAGGCGACGGTCAGGCCATCGACCTCTGCCTCAATGTATCGGCTCTGCACATCGTCGCTGTCCCCGGGCAATCCTCTTCGTCGTTCGACGATCGCGCCGGACTTGGAAAGAATGGCGACGCCGTTCCAGCTTTTCTGCCCGTGCCAAATCGCCTGATACCCGGCCTCGCGAATGTCATCGATCGGGAAGCGCTCGTCCGGCGCCTTCAACTCCTGCAGGCACACGATATCCGGGCCGGTCTCTTTCAGCCAATTCAGCAACACGGAGAGCCGCCCGTTGACGCCGTTGACGTTGTAGGTGGCGACGATCATTTGCCGCGCTTCGCCGTTTTGGTTTTTGCGGGCGTCTTCGCCTTGCTCTTGCGGCGCGCTTCAGCCGGCATCGCTACCGCCTTGCCGATATTGCTCAGCGCCACGCGCACCGCTTTCGGGTCATCAGTCTGTTCGGCTTGCCCGGCGGCAAACAGGTCCGCAGATACATCCCACGCCTCGAGTGCGCCTTGCCTGCTCGAGGTCGCCACCACCCAATCCCGAAAGCCAATGCGCGTGCGGAAAACCTTGATGCGCGGCGGGAGCTTGACCATGGCGATGAAGGTGCGCCGCCGCCGCGCCGCGTCAAGAGCGCTAGCTAAAGCGGCGTACAAACGGCCGTCCTGAATACCAGAAGCGCGTCGCCTTGCCGTTGATTACGGCGTCGAAATTCAAATGCTCCGCAGTCGCGTCGTCCCCGTCAATGACCCAATGTCCCGCTGCAGTTTTCCTCATTGGCGCTGCATTGCCCGCCCACAATTTGCCGTCGCGCGCGACAAACGTGGTCGGCCCGTACCAGCGATCGTCGTTGTCGTAGCGCCCCGCGAGCGCGCGCAGCTCAGCAGACGCCGGCGGCTTGTAGCCGATGCTGGGGTCGCGCAAAAACTCGACATCGTCGGCCCAGGCGCGGACGGCGTGATCGGTTTCCGTCTCGATCACCAGTCCCGGCACGGCAAAGCGTGACTCGGCGCATGCAAAACCAGCATCCATTTGCTGCACAGCGCTTTCGCGGCCCTGATAGCGCATCTTCAGCTGATCACCGGCCGCCACAAGCTCGAAGCTCTCGCCGTTCTGCGCCGTGTAGCGGCCAGCATATTTCTCCGGGTGATCGACCACGGCACGCGTCGGCTTTGGCGCCGGCGCTTGCCCGCCGTCCCGCGCCGCCCGCAACAGCTGGCACGCATAGAGCGTTACATCGCGCGGCCTGTAATTGAGGCCGCCAATGTTCGAGGACGCAAAACACGCAACCCCAGCCTCCGTGTCGACGTGGATCGACGATGAAAACGAGACCATGCCGCCGGTGTGATGCCAATAGTGGCGATCCTGGTCGACGATGCGGGCGATACCGTTGCCGTATTGCGCATTCTCGGCCCAGCCCGGCGCGGGGGCAGCGACAGCGATGAATTGCGCGGCAGCATCATCGCGCAGAGCGGCGCCGCCCTTGCCTTGCGCCAAATCAATCAGGAAACGCGCGAAAATCGCCATGTCATGCGCAGTCGAGGCGACGCACCCCGCGGCGAAATCGGTATCGATCCACGGTGTCTGTGTGCGCGGCCCCGGCCGAAGGTTCGCGCGATCATTGAGCGGCGGCTCGTAGCCCTGCGCATACGCCATACGATCGCCCACGCGGATCCCGGCCTTGGTTTCGCGCATGCCAAGCGGCGTTAGCAGACGCGCCGCGAGCGCCTCAGGGTACGAGCGGCCATCGGTGCGCGCGACGATCTCACCACAGATTTCGTAGCCCGTGTTCGAGTATGACCACTTCAAGCCGGGCGTCCACGCGCTCCACAAGGCGTCTTGCATCGGCGCATCGTCGGGCAAGCCGGCAGTGTGATTGAGCAAATGCTGCAGCGTGATGTCGCCGCCATTGTCGACACGCAGCTCGGGCATCAACGCCGAAAGCTTTGCATCGAGCGAGAGCTTGCCTTCCTGCACCAGCTGCCAGACCACCAGCGCGCACATCATTTTGCTGATGGAGCCAATCTGAAAGAGATGCGCCGCACCCACGGGCGTGCGATCTTCCAGATGCGCGAAGCCGGAGCGGATGAAGCCGGTGTAGCCATCGCGATCGACGACGCAGACAGTCATGCCTGGCAGGCCCCAATCGGCGCGATGCTGTTCGACATAATGCGAGAGCGTGTTGAGCGCGGCGCGCTGCGCTGCGCTTCCGCGGCTCGACTCAGTCGCGGCGCGCGCAGACCCCGCCACAGCGCCCGCGACAACGCTGGCGCCCACGAACGCCCGTCGATTGATCTGCATGGCCTACATCCCCCACTTCGGAGGATAAGCCTAGCCGCAGGGCATGCTTCGCGTCACCCGTTTCGTGGACGGGGGAGAGCTTATGAGCTTAGCCGCTGGCCGCACCGGCCGCTTTTCGAAATTGCCGCCGCAATTCGGGCACACACCCGCGAGCACGCCTTCGGCGCAACTCACACAAAAGGTGCACTCGAACGTGCAGATGCGCGCGTCGGCGCTCTCAGGCGGCAGATCGCAATCGCAGCATTCGCAGTTCGGCCTGAGCTCAAGCATCACGACGTCCCCGTCATCTCTTCAATCGCCGCCCGTCGCGCCTGCGAAAAAGCAGCGAACCGCGCCTTCACCGCTTGCACCGTTTCCGGTGGCGCAGTCTCCGGGCGGCCGGCGTTGAACGGCGGCGCCGGCGCGTACTCGATCATGAGCTGAATCATCTTGGCGACGTCCTCGCCCTTGAGATCGGCGACGATACTGAGCGCGATGTCGATGCCGGCGGTGACGCCACCGCCGGTGACGACGTTGCCGTCGCGCACCACACGCTGATCGCTCGCAACGGCCCCGAACAGCGGCAACAATTCGCGGTACGCCCAGTGCGTGCCCGCTTGCTTGCCTTGCAGCAAACCTGCAGCGCCAAGGATGAGTGATCCCGTGCAGACCGAGGTTTGATACTTCGCCGTCGCCGCCAGTCTGCGCACTTGGTCCATGAATTCTGGATCTTGCATCGCTGCGGTTTGCCCCGGCCCGCCGGGGATCATGATCATGTCGCAACTCTCGATGTCGGCGAGCCGCGCAAGGTTGCCGAACGTCAGCCCGGTTTCCGACTGCAGCGACCCGCCCTCCTTTGATGCGACAACCACCTCCGCACCGGGCATGCGCGCCAGCACTTCGTACGGCCCCGTGAAATCGAGCTGCGTCAGCTTTGAATAGAGGATGAAGACGATGCGAAACGGGGCGGCCATCTGAACTCTCCCTTCACTTGACGACCCAACATGCGCGGAGGCAGGCTTGGCAGCAATGTCAAAGAAGCCTCCTTTTCCGCCGGCCCCCGCCCACGCCCCGCGCACCATCCTCGTTGTGCTGTTTCCGGGGTTTCAGCTGCTGGACGCCGCCGGCCCCATCGCCGCCTTCGAAATCGCTGCGCGCGTGTCGCCCGGTGCTTACCGGCTGAAGGTGGCGGCCAGCGCGGCCGGCATGATCGCCTCATCCTCCGGCGTATGCTGGCCTGCTGAAGCGCTGAAAGGCCAAGCCCGCGTCCACACGCTGATCGTTGTCGGCGGCGAAGGCACACGTGAAGCGATGCGGGACGAAGCGCTCATCGCCGCGCTGCGCGCCGCGCCCAAACGCATGCGCCGCGTCACCAGTGTCTGCTCCGGCGCATTCCTGCTGGCGCAAGCGGGGCTGCTCGACGGCAAGCGCGCCACCACGCACTGGCGGCGCGCGCCGCAACTGGCGAAGCTGTTTCCCAACGTGCGCGTCGAACCTGACTGCATCCACATCAAGGACGGGCCGGTGTGGACGTCCGCGGGCGTCACCGCCGGCATCGATCTCGCATTGGCGCTGATCGAAGAAGATTTGGGCGCAGCGGTCGCCACCGAAGTCGCGCGCGAAATGGTGGTGTACGCCAAGCGCCCCGGCGGTCAGGCGCAACACTCCACCTTGCTGGAGCTCGACGCCCAGAGCGACCGATTCGCCAAGCTCAATGCGTGGATGCGCGCACATTTGGCGGAGGATCTTTCCGTAGAGCGCCTCGCGCGCGAGGCGGCCATGAGTCCGCGCAACTTCGCGCGCGCCTATGCGGCCGAAACCGGCGCCACGCCTGCAAAAGCGGTCGAGCGTTTGCGCGCCGAAGCCGCACGCGCCGGGCTGGAACGTGGCGGCGCCATTCAAGCCATCGCCGTCAAAACCGGCTTTGGCGACCCCGAACGCATGCGACGCGCTTTTGTGCGCCTCTACGGCGCGCCGCCCGCCGCCCTACGCCGTACGCTGCGGCACGCTTGACCACGCGCGGGCGCACGCGCACCAATTTGCTTATGAGCGAGCAACAGAAAACCATCTTCGTCACCGGCGCCGGCTCCGGCATTGGCCGCGCCACCGCCAAGCTCTTCGCCGAACGCGGCTGGTTCGTCGGCCTGTTCGACGTCAACGAAAAGGGTCTCGCCGAAACCGCGGCGATGCTGCCCGAGGGCCA
>DASZWS010000173.1:0-11468 GCA_035546515.1 Vitreimonas sp.
CGAAGCGGTAGATGTCCGCTACCGAAACCCAGCCGCCGACGTTGCCTTCTTGCAGTTCATTGCGTCGCGCGATCGCGTCCCCAACCGCTGTCAGTTCAGGAAACTGCCCTTCGATCACCAAGTGGGTCAGCGAGAAATGAATATCCTCAGCGCCCGCGGGCGCCGTGAGCCCCTGCGCGGGCGGGAAGACGAAGACGGCATTCGCGCCCGGACGCGCCGCGCTTTCACCGGGTGGTGTTTGGCTCGGCGATTGCGTCTGCGCGAACGCCGGCGCCAGCGCCGCGCCGGACGCGATCACGCTCCCCATCGACGTCAGCAGAAGGCCTAGCTTCCGCCCGCTTGGGCGTCGTTTGCGGCCGCGTTTCAGATGCTGCATTGTCCCCACCAGATACGACACAGACGCCGTTGAGTGTCTCCACACAATAGGAGTCGCTTTGCGCGGGCGCCGCGCCGGCGTTTGGCGCCTCGCCCGGTGCGATGGCGAACCCGGAAGGCGCTGTTGTTTGTGATGTACGGAATGAATCCACCGGCGTGTTGCCGCCGTTCGAGCCGCCGCCGTTGCCGACCGAGGCGATGATACGCGGGCTGTCGCCTTCGCGCAGTGCCGGGATCGCAGCGACAGGCTCGATGTGGAATTCGCCGCCAACGAAGGTGATGGCGTAGTTCTAATTGGCGAGCGTTCCCTGCGTGATTGAATAGTCGCCCACAGCCTCGCCTGGCGTACGCACCAATAGTCCCGAAAGCGTATCACCGAATACCAGCGACCCGCCGGTGATGGCGTACGTCAAGGTCGGATCGGGGTCGCCGAAGTACTTGGAGATATCATCGGCGGTAATCTGCAACGAACGCGGCGTGATGGTGAGATCAGCGCCGACATAGGTGATCGTGTAGTTGGCGCCGCCCGTGAGCGAGCCCTGGGTGATCGCGTAGCTGCCGACGTTTTCGCCAGCGGCGCGGGTCAGAGCACCACTCAGCGTGTCGCTAAAGGCAAGCGAGCCGCCGGTGATGGCGTAGGTCAAGCCCGGATCGCTATTACCATAGGTCCGGCTCACGCCATTCGCGGTGATTTGAACGGAGCGTGGCGTGATAACGAGATCAGAGCCAACATAGGTTATCGCGTAGTTAGAGCCCGCAGTGAGCGTGCCCTGGTTGATTGCGTAGCTGCCCACATTCTCACCCGCATCACGCGTGAGAGAGCCGCTCAGCGTATCGCTGAACGCTAAGGACCCACCGGTGATGGCGTAGGTGAGCGACGGATCCAGATCGCCATAGATTCGGGTTTGTCCGCCCGCTGTGATCTCCAGTGACCGTGGCGTGATGACCAGATTCGACCCGATATACGTGATTGTGTAGTTCGACCCTGCCGTCAGTGAGCCTTGGTTGATGGCGTAACTGCCGACGTTCTCCCCGGCATCGCGGGCGAGCCCGCCGCTCAGCGTATCGCTGAATGCGAGGGAACCGCCGGTGATGGCGTAGCTTAGGCTCGGATCGAGATCGCCATAGATGCGGGTCTGGCCGTCGGCCGAGATTTGCAGCGCCCGCGGCGTGATCACCAGGTTCGAACCGATGTAGGAGATCGTGTAGTTCGAACCCGCGCTCAACGTGCCGAGATTGATTGCGTAGCTGCCGACGTTTTCGCCGGCATCACGCGTCAAGCCGCCTGTGAGCGTATCGCTAAACGCCAGCGACCCGCCGGTGATCGCATAGCTCAAGGTCGGATCAAGATCGCCATAGATGCGCGATTGGCCGTCTGCGGTGATCTGCAACGCACGCGGCGTGATGACCAAGTTCGCTCCGATGTAGGAGATCGTGTAGTTCGAACCGCCGGAGAGCGTGCCCTGATTAATGGCATATGTGCCGACGTTTTCGCCGGTTGCGCGCGTAAGCGCACCCGACAGGGTGTCAGTGAACGCCAACGAGCCACCTGTAATGGCGTACGTGAGCGAGGGATCGGCGTCGCCATAAATGCGTGTTTGCCCGTCCGCCGTGATTTGCAGTGATCTCGGCGTAATCTCGAGGTTCGAGCCGATGTAGGAGATGGTATAGTTAGATCCCGCCGTCAGCGACCCTTGATTGATCGCATAGCTGCCGACGTTCTCGCCGGCGTCGCGCACTAAACCTCCGGAGAGCGTGTCCGTGAAAGCGAGCGAGCCGCCAGTGATGGCATAAGTCAGCGATGGATCGAGATCACCATAAATTCGGCTCTGGCCATCGGCCGTAATCTGCAACGTGCGCGGGGTAATGACCAAGTTCGCGCCGATGTAGGAGATGGTGTAATTGCCACCGCCGGTCAGCGAGCCCTGATTGATGGCGTAGCTGCCGACGTTTTCACCCGCATCACGCGTTAGGCTTCCGCTCAACGCGTCGGTGAAGGCCAGCGAGCCTCCAGTGATCGTGTATGCCAGCGACGGGTCGGCATCGCCGTAGATGCGGGTTTGTCCGTCGGCGGTGATCTGCAGCGCGCGCGGCGTGATCACTAAGCTGTCGCCAATGTAGGAGATCGTGTAGTTGGCGCCCGCCGTCAGCGACCCTTGATTGATCGCGTAGCTGCCGACGTTTTCGCCGGCGTCACGCGTAAGACCTCCCGTCAACACATCGCTGAACGCCAACGATCCTCCGGTGATCGTATATGTCAGCGACGGATCGAGATCGCCATAGATGCGCGTTTGCCCGTCGGCGGTGATTTGCAAGGCCCGCGGTGTAATCGCAAGGTTCGCACCGATATAGGAAATGGTGTAGTTGCCGCCCGCCGTCAGCGAGCCCTGAGTGATAGCATAGGTGCCGACGTTCTCGCCCGCATCGCGCGTCAAGCCACCGCTCAATGCGTCGCTGAACGCGAGCGAGCCCCCTGTTATCGCGTAGGTTAGCGTAGGATCGGCATCTCCATAGACACGCGACTGACCATCCGCGGTGATCTGGAGCGCTCGTGGCGTGATCAGCAAATTGTCGCCAATGTAGGAGATCGTGTAGTTCGAGCCCGCCGTCAGCGACCCTTGATTGATCGCGTAGCCGCCGACGTTTTCGCCAGCGTCCCGGACCAAAGCGCCGCTTAGCGTATCGCTGAACGCCAACGAGCCGCCCGTGATCGCGTAGGTCAGCGTGGGGTCGGCATCGCCGTAAACGCGAGTTTGGCCGTCTGCGGTGATCTGCAAAGCGCGCGGCGTGATGACGAGGTTCGCACCGATGTAGGACACCGTGTAGTTCGAACCCGCGGTCAGCGAGCCTTGCGTAATGGCGTAGCTGCCAACGTTCTCGCCTGCATCGCGCGTTAGCGCACCGCTCAGCGTGTCAGCAAAGGCGAGTGAACCATTGCTGATCGTGTAGGTCAGCGAGGGATCAAGATCGCCATAAATCCGGGACTGACCATCGGCGGTGATCTCTAACGCACGCGGCGTAATCACCAAATTCGACCCGACATAGGAGATCGTATAATTGCCGCCCGCGGTGAGCGTACCTTGATTGATGGCGTAACTGCCGACGTTCTCACCCGCGTCGCGCGTTAACCCACCCGTCAGCGCATCACTGAACACCAATGAACCGCCGGTGATCGCGTAGGTTAGCGACGGGTCCGCATCGCCATAAACGCGGGTCTGGCCGTCCGCAGTGATTTGTAGCGTGCGCGGCGTGATCGCCAGGTTGCCGTTGGCGAAGCTGAAGCCGTAATTGTAATCCGATGCCAGCGAGCCAAGGCTCGCGACTGTCGCGTAATTACCGACGCCGGCGTTCGCCGCCGCCGTGCTGACGACGGTGGCGCTGCCTTGGACAGCACCGGCGAGCGTATCCGTGCCCACAAGTCCAGTGATACTGTAGCCAAGCGAGGGGTCCGCATCGCCATACACGCGCGTGCCGCTGCCTGCTGTAACCAACAGAGTGGGCGCCAGCACATAAGCGAAACGATTGCCAGCGCCGGTTACGCCGCCCGGATTACCCGCGTTGTACGGTGTGTTGTAATAGGGATTGGCGGTGAGACCGTTGGCGACGATGTGTGATGGATCGAGCGCGTAGATCAGAAACCGTCCAGCGCCCGGGTCAAGCACGCCAGCTCCGAACGTGTTGACCACACGCCCTGCTCCGGCGGCGAGCACAATTGGCGAAGCGCCGCTGCTGGCAGTCACGGCGCCGTTGAGCACGATGTCGCCAGTATTGGCGGCGGCGTTTTCAACGAGAACGCTGCCGGCGGTGACCGTCCCCACATTGACATTGCCGGCGGCCGCGTTGGCGACGCCAGCGCCATCGCTCATCGTCACATGCACGGCGCCCGTGCCGGCGTTGACGCTGGAAATGTTGATCGCCGCTGCGCCCGCATCGCGCTGGGCGTTGACGACGCCATGAGCAGCCTGCTCGTTGGCGACGATCGTGAGATTGCCGTTGTCAGTCGTAACGCCAGCATTGAGGGAGACGGAGCGCCCGGCCTGCAGCGTCAGCGCGCCGCCATTGCCGCTGGTGTTGTTGACGATGAGATCAGCGCCTGCGTTCAGCGTGATGTCGTTATTCGCCTGCAAGGTCACGTTTGTCCCGGCCGACAGCGTCGCTTGCAGCGCCGCGCGCGAGAGGTTCACCGTTGACGACGGGCTGTCGCTGAACAGGAAGCCAGCGCCATACGGTAGGGCGGAGCCGGCAAACAAAAGCACGCTGCCCGCCGCGCCGTAGCCGCGCGCGCCGCCGGCGAGCCGAGCACCCGTGGCGTCAAGCGCGACCGATCGGCCGAAGTTCGAAGATGTCGGAACGAACGAGACGTTGACGTCGCTGGCGCCGACATAGCCATTGCCAATCGTGGCCGCGAGCGTCCCACCGCCAAAATTCGTGTTGGTGAAATTGAACAAGCGCACGGCGCCGACGTCTGTGGCGCCATTGCCTTGACCGTCGTCCTGGGGCGCGCCGACTGCCAAGATATCTCCGGCGGCGTTGAGCGCTACCGCCGCACCGAAGAGGTCTGTTGGATCCAGCGCCAGATTGAGGTTCGATCCGCCCGCGTAGCCAACGCCGATCGTCGACACCAGAGAAGCGCCGGCAAAGCTCGTATTGGTGAAACTGAACAGGCGCACAGCGCCCGCGTCGGCAGCTGTGTCGGCGGCGCCATCGTCTTGCGGGGCGCCCACCGCGAGGCGATCGCCCGCGGCGTTGAGCGAAACGGCGTAACCGAACCAGTCATTGGCCGTGAGCGCTGCGCCGAGATCGTAATTGCCCGCGCCGGTGTAGCCGCGCCCGATGCGGCCCGCGAGCGTGCCGCCATTGAAGTTGGTGTCCGTGAAATTGATGAGATAGACCGCGCCCGAGTCGGTGAAGGCGTTGCCCGCGCCATCGTCCTGGTAGGCGCCGACAGCCAGTCGATCGCCAGCTGCGTTGAGAGAGACGGCGTTGCCGAAAAAGTCCGTGGAATCGAGGGCGATGTTGACGCCGTAGCCCACGCCAACCGTGGTCGCCAGATTGGCGCCGCTGAAGTTGGTGTCGGTGAAGGTGAAGAGATAAACCGCGCCAGAATCAGAGGTGGTGTTGCCCGCGCCATCGTCACGGCGGGCGCCTACCGCGAGGCGATCACCAGCAGCGTTCAGAGAAACGGCGACGCCAAAGAAATCGTTTTCGTCGAGCGCGACGTTGTAGTTGCCGGCGCCCACATAGCCGTTGCCGATCACGCCGCTGAGCGCGCCGCCGCTGAAATCGGAGTCGGTGAACGTGAAGAGGCGCACCGCGCCCGAATTGCTTTGGCCATTGCCGAAACCATCGTCGAGGAACGAACCAACCGCCATGCGATTGCCGGTGGCGTTCAGCGCGACGCTGATGCCGAAATCGTCGTCGGTATCGAGACCTGAAACTGGAGGCGTGCTACCGGCAGCACTGCCGACCAAAGCGGCGTATTGCCAGGTCTGCGCCGTGGCAAAATCGCCGATGACGATGTTTTTAGGATCGAGCAGCAACGTGCCGCCTGGACCGGTGACGATGCGCGAGAGATCGACGGTTCGCAGCGTATCGGCGGACGAAACCTCGACAAAGCCGCCGCCGCGTTGGCCGCGCGCGTCGACGCCGCCCAGCATCGTGGTCTCGTTCTGAGACCAGACAATCGCCGTGCCTCCGGCGCCGCCGGAAGAGCTTACGTTGATCGTCACGCCGTCATTCAAGAAGACGCTCGATGCAGGCGCCAAGCCTGCGCCGCCTTGGTAGGCGCCGCCGACCCGAACCAAACCGCCTTGGCTTCTGCCGCTGGCGTCGAGATGTGCGGAAGCAAGTGTGACGTTGCCACCGGTGACGTCGATGCGACCACCGGCGCCTGTCACGCCACGTGCAGCGTAATTCCCGGAAGAGAGGATATCGTCGGCGTTTACGGAGATGGCGCCGCCGGCCTGTGCGCCGGAGGCGTCGGTGACGCTGGCGCTGGTTTCGATGAGCTGGCCGCCAGCACTGTAGTTTACGGCGCCGCCCGCGCCGCTCGAGCCGCGCGCGGATGTATGCCCGGCAAGCAGGAGGTCATGGTCCGACGCGACGTTGACTGCCCCGCCGTTGACGCCGTCGGCGTTGAGCGAGCCGCCCAAGGCGACATTGCCGCCATGTACGTCGATATGGCCGGCGCTCAGATTGCCGGTCACGGTGGCGCCGCCTGCGCCGGCCTCCAAAACGATATTGCCCTGCGCATCGTGCGATACGCTGCTGGCGATCAGATCGCCCGGCACGTTGATGGCGCGCATCATTAAGCTCGACGCGGCCTCAGCCGAGAGATAAATGCGCCCGCCTTCTGCGTGCACGGCGCCGCCTGCATCGATCAGCGACGAAAGCGCGTGACCGTTGGCGTCCACCAGGTCGCTCAGCTCTGACACCGGCAGGCCGACCGACAAAAAGCCGTCACCGGCAAAATCCAGCGTCACCAGATCGCCAGCGCCGAACGCAACGCGGCCGAGGCGCGCCTCGATCACGCCGTCATTGACGACGCCGGCGCCGATCAGCGCCACGCTGCCGCCGTCGCGCGCGCGGATCGTTCCGTGATTGGCGACAACGCCGGAGCGGCCGTCGCGCCTGAACGTGTAGGTCCCGCTCAGAAAATCCGCGTCAGCAATATCGACGCCGGAAGCGACGAAGCTTCCGACGTCCACGACCGCGCCTTGCGTGATGGCGATGCCGTTTGGGTTGACCAGGAGCACCGTGCCGGGCGCGTAGATTGATCCGGCGATTTCCGAGGCAGTGTCACCGGTGACGCGGTTCAGCGTCGCCGAATGCGAGTCTGGCTGATTGAAGGTGACACTGTTGCCGCTGCCGACGTTGAAGCTGTTCCAGTTGAGGATCGACGACGCCGTCGTCTGGTTCACTAACAGGTTTCCGGGCTGCGAGTAGTCCAAGCTTGCTGAGCCAGCCGCGACTTCACCGCCTTGCGGAAGCGCCGCATTGCCTGGCGCCTGCTGCGCCAAGGCTGGCTGCGTCATCCAGCCGAACGCGGATGTGGCCAACAAAGCGAGCTTGCTTACAGTCCCAACTGCAGTCCGCATGACCCCTACCCCGGCCGCACGCATGCGCCGTTCCGCTCGTCCCCTCAGGATCAAACAGCGGAATACCCTCGTGGGTGAGCTAATTCCCTTTGTGGTTGTCCACACACATGCCGGGTTCGCGCGAGTGTGGGAGGCGGCCGCACATAGCGCGTGAAACGCGAATCTGGACGGTCGCGCCGACGCGATACGCCTCACACATGCAGGCGTTTGGTGGCGGTGACGGCCGCGATAGATTTAACCGATGAGCAACGTGGATCTTGAAGCGGTTACGGTTCGCCGCCGTGCGCTCGAACACGAATTGGCGCAGGTCGAGCAACGACATGCGGAGTTGCTGGCGGAGGATCAGGAATTGGAGATAACAGCGCGCGTGCTGGCGCGCCTCTCCGGCTATGACCGTCAGTCGGTGGAGATCACGCCAGTCGGGGACGTTGCGCCACAGCCAAGCCTCGAAAACGCTACGCGCGCCCTGCGCGGCCTGGTCTCCGGCGGCCTTGAGCAAGGGCGCAGCGCGCTCGCCAAAATTCGCGCAACAGTGGAACGCCGCCCCTAGCGGGGATTGTACAGCACGTTACTCGGGGAAAGGCGCGCGGCTCTGATCGCCTAACGTGCGCGCCGGGTTGGCGCTGGTTGTACATGAAATTAGGGTTTTGTCATGAATGGGCCCAACCTCGACACGGTGACGGCGCGACGCGCCCAGATCGCCAGCGAACTTGCCGGTCTCGAAAAGCTGCGCGCCGAAATGGTGGCGGAGGATCAAGACCTGGTTGTCGCCGAGCGTGCGCTGAAGCGGCTTGCCTCGCTGACCCCCGACGCGGGCGCCAGCAACGTTCATCGGATGGCTGAATAGCGGCGCGCGCACGGCAAACAGCCCGCAGCAAGCTCCGGGGCGGCTCGATAGCTTTGACATTGACGTCGGTGCGTCAGGATCACGCTTAGAATGGCGCGGTGGCGATGCCGATCAGCAGCGTGTCGCCGCGTTCGTCACGCACACAATGGTAGCCGCGCGGCGGCGCACGCAAATGTTCGCGGCGGAACTCGACTTGGCGATGCGCGCACGGCGGCGAAGGTCGCCACAGGCAAGACGCTTCACGATTTGCGCGGGACGTTTGCAACGCGGCTCATGCACAACGGATTTGAAGACCGCGAGATTGACGAAGTGCTTGGTTGGGAAACCGGTAAGTCGGCCCGCATTCGGCGCGTCTATATCAGCCGCAAGGCCGTCGTCATTTCAGCGATTGAAAGAATGCGAAGGCGCGACAAGAAGGACTAGGAATACGTCATGCCGCGCTGGGTTACGTCTCGACCGACTGTGCTTTTGGCCATGCTACTCGCGCTGGTTCTAATCGCGCGACTGATGGTGGGGGAGTCGCCGCAACGTCCACCCGTCGAAGCCGGGCAACAATTTCAGTGCGGTTCTCTCGGGGAATGCGAGCCTCCCGTAGACAGTGCATACAATCGCAACGACACGGCACCCGTGCCACTGGCGTGCAGTTGCTGCCGATGCCACGACAGCGGGTTCTGGTCCTTTAGTCTTACAGACGTTCTGCTTGCCGCATTCACTCTTCTACTGGTGATGATCGGCGGGATTCAAACCGTCACGATGATCGCGGCCAATCGGACGTCGGCGAGCGCTGTCGAAACCGCTCGCAGAACCGCACGAATGCAGCGCGACTTAGAAGGCGCGCGCGTCGATATCAATCTTCTTAGGGACAACATCGCCAGCTTTCTCAACAGAGGAGACGTCTTTAGAGAGGTCATCCCGACAGTTGTTTTCAATTTGGGTAACTCTGGACGGTCCGTCGCGAATATCACGAACATGACCGGACAACTGTTTGCACATCCACGAGGAGGTCCGGGCAGTCCCCGACAAGAAATCACATTGCAAATTGAAGGGTACATTCCCGCTGGCGACGCGACCAACGAATTGCAGATTGAATACCGAGACGCGCCTGTGCGACCCGATCTTCCCGATCTTATGCTCTCCGGTCGCGTCGATTTGCTACTGAGCGGTCGTATTGAGTATGAAGACGCGTGGCGACGGCGAACGATCCAACCGTATTTCTATCGATATCACGTCCCGATTAGGAAATGGCTGTCAGTTGGACTGCGTACGCCAACCATCATCGACCCGGACGACGAGGCGGACCAATGAGTCCGTTATTCGCCGAAAACAGACGCTACCTCCAACTCAGTGTTTCGTTGAGTTTGGCTGTTGAGCGAGCGTCTGCGCTGAGAAAAAGCAAGATCGAACCAGCCATGTCGCAAAATGCGAAAGTGTTTCCGGCATGCTCGATTACTTCGCCCGCGCGCAAGACCACTTCACGGCCCTCTACTGCCATCGCGACTTCCGCAATGTCTCCGTTTGCGTTGAGTCGCGTCTCGGCACTGGTGACTAGACCGAGCGGGAAATTCGGGGGCGACGCAAGCCGATAAATCGATGGCTCGCCTTCTCGGGTGGCATCAGCCCAATGCGCTTCGATTGATGACTCAGCCAGAATTCCCATCGAGATCGGAAAATCGCCGTCGTTTTGATAATTCGAGAACAAGGCAAAGCGTCCGTCGTCGAGAGCAAGTTCTATCTTTATTGCTTGGACGAACGGCGCTGCGGGGTGACGGAAGACTGGCAATCCACCAGGGCCTTGGTCGATCAGCGCCATCTTGACCACGGTGGCCCGCGTGATGCGCTTTCCGCGCAGCGAGGCAATACTTTCGCAGGCGTCCGAAACCCAGGACATGAGGTTCGCCTCTTGCATTTTACTTCGGGTCAGTTTGCCGGGCGAAGGCACCGGCGTCGAGCCAATGTCCGGATTGGGCCAGAAGCGGACCGTTCCACGAACGCCGCTGTAAAAAGCCCTGTAAAAAGTCCCTGCCGGAATGGGGCTAAGTATTGGTCGGAGCGGCGAGATTCGAACTCGCGACCCCCAGTCCCCCAGACTGGTGCGCTAACCGGGCTGCGCCACGCTCCGAGCCGTTTGCCCCGCGCCGGATCGCGGGGAGCGCCCTCTTAGCGCCCCCCGCTTCGCGTCGCAATCAGATCAGTGGCGCGCCGGAGGCGGCCAAGTCATGCCCAGCTGATCGAACAGGAACGCCGTATAATCGGCGATCTGGCCAACGGTGACGCTCAAGGGCGAGCCGATGCCGTGACCGGCGGCACTCGTGGTGATGAGATAGATGGGATGGTCCGAGCTGTTGGCCGCCTGCAGCCGCGCCGTCATCTTGCGCGACTGCATCGGGTTCACGCGCCCGTCGTTCTCGCCGGTCTGCATCAGCACCGCCGGATAAACGGTGTGATCGACCACGTGATGGTACGGCGAATACGCGTAGAGCGCGTTGAACTGATCCTGGTTCTTCACCGTGCCGAACTCAGTGGTGTTGAACTGGCCGTTGGGATCGAGTTCGACGCGCAGCATGTCGTAAATGCCGACATCGGAGACCACAGCGCGGAACAAGTCCGGATGCTGGGTGATCATCGCTCCCATCAGCAGGCCGCCGTTGGAGCCGCCGCGCACCGCGAGATGCTCGGGCGAGGTGTAGTGCTGGTCGATCAGCAGCTGCGCCGCCGCCGCGAAGTCGTCGAACACATTCTGCTTATGTGTCAGCGCGCCGTTGGCGTGCCAGTCCTCGCCGAACTCGCCGCCGCCGCGGATGTTGGCGACCGCATAGACACCGCCCGCGTCGAACCACACGCGACGTGACGGACCGAGGAAGCCTGGCTCCTGACTGATGCCGTAACCGCCATAGCCGTAGAGCAGCGTCGGGTTTTGCCCGTTCAGCTGCGTGCCCTTCTTGCGGATGATGTTGACCGGCACCTGCGTGCCGTCCTTCGAGCGCGCCATGACGCGCACCACTTCCATATCGTCGAAATTGACCGGGCTGGTGACTTTGAGCGCCGTCAGCGTGTCCGCGCCGTTGCTGAAGCGGTGGAAGGCGCGCGGCGTCAGATAGGTCTCGACGCTATAAACCAGATCGTTGCCGACGCCTTCGACCTCATCAACC
>DASZWS010000174.1:0-4025 GCA_035546515.1 Vitreimonas sp.
GCGTTTCCATCGATCGTGCCGGAGGAGGTGGCCTCGAGGTGTGTGCGCTCGAAGAAATTCAGCAGGCCGCCTGAGGTGAGCGTCACAGTGATATTGTACGCCGCGTCGTCAACGTCGGCGTCGACAGTCATGTTGCCGATCGGAAGAAAGCCCAGCCCGGCGCCATTGTAGCGCAGCAAGAAACGATCCGCCGAAGCAGGCGCGGCCGCGAACAGGCACAAGAACACAGCAAGGGCGAGCGCGCGCATTCCGCCTGTTTAGGGCGCGACCGCGTCACAAGTCTATCAGTGCAGCTGCGATAGCCTAGAGGCGGCGGACGTTGATGTCGTTGTTCGCCAGCGGCAATTCGACCAGCATGCCGACGCGCCCGGAGACCACGTCATGATAGCCCGCTGCCTTGGCCTCGGCGACCTGCATCTGACCTGCCATTTCGTTGTCCGCGCCGGTCAGCACCGTGAGGCCAGCGCCGTTGTCGGCCGCCTGGTGGCTGAGTCCGCCTTGGGCGTTTTGCAGCACCACGTCGGCATTGCCCGCCGCCGGTGAATTGACGATCTGGCCGTCGCCGCCAACGACGATCGAGCGGCCGCGATAATCGAAGCGATAGCCGACACGGCCGGCAAACGCGTCCGCTTGTGTCGTGAACGCCGACACCACCAAGCCGTCGGCCTCGAACACGATCACCGGGCGTCCCGGCTCCGGTGACGGACCCCAAGCCTGCAGCCCACGCTGCGCGCCGTCGAAATTGGCGGCCTGGTTCAAACCATCGACCATGCGTTGCGTGTCAGATGGGCCGTACACCGGCAGCAATTGGCTCGTGCGCGTGCGGACGCTGGCGCCGTAGAGTTCATCGAGGTCGGCGATGTTCTGTATGCCGGCGTCCGTCAGCAGCACGGCTTCGAGCCGGCCCATCGGAATGGCGTGCTGCGCGAGCGCGGCTGATGCGCCGGAACCCGCATCGACAATGAAGAGACGGCCCGCAGCGACAACTGCAAGACATGGCTTCTGATCAGCGGCGTCGATGCCGTTGGCGCCGCCGCCACAGACGACCGCACGCAGCGCCGTCGTGCTGAAGAGATCCTGGTTCGCTTCGGCCTGTTGGTCAGTGTAGGCCGCGTACGCGCGCGCCAGAGCTTCTTGGCCCTCCGGCGTTTGCGAGCCCAGAACCCAGCCGCCCCAGAACAACCCAGAGAGCGTCACGAAGACGACTGAAGATTTTCCGATCGCGTTCATTGTACCGACCCCGTCAAACTAACGCGCGCCGCGGCGCGTTGACGTAAAACCCCATCCGAGCGTCACTAACCCGCGCAACGATTCCCGCAAACCGGGTTAACAAGCGGTTTCCACAGGTAATGACGGGAGTGTGACGGTGACCGGGGCACGTCAAAAATTTCGTTGCAAAATCAGTGCGCTGAAATACCCAGTTCGGGGTATGCAAAAAGCCAAATGGTTAACGCGGTGACGCGCGTCTTGGTGTTCGATTCCGGCGTCGGCGGGTTGTCCGTGTTCGACGCAATTTCGGCGAGTGGATTTGCGCTCGAACTCGATTACGCGGCCGACAATGCTTGGCTGCCGTACGGATTGAAGTCGGACGCGGCGCTGAAGGCGCGGGTGCCGGCGTTATTGTCGGCGCTGAGCGCGCAATGGTTGCCCGACGCCGTGGTGGTCGCCTGCAACACCGCCTCAACGATCGCTCTGGAAGAGGTGCGCGCCGCGCTCCCTGTGCCTGTCATCGGCGTTGTGCCGCCAATCAAGCCGGCCGCGGCGCTCACGACAACCGGCGTCATCGGCCTGCTGGCGACGCCCGCGACCGTGCGACGCCCATACACGGATGATCTGATTGCAAAATTCGCGCGCGATAAACGTGTCGTGCGCTTTGGCTCCGCGGCGTTGGTCGCCGCGGCGGAGCAGAAGTTGCGCGACGAGGCGCCAGCACCAGACGCGCTTGGCGAGGCGATGGAGGGCCTCTTCGCAGCGCCCGGCGGGGCGGACATCGATGTGGTCGCTCTGGCGTGCACACATTTTCCGTTGCTCAGCATAGAACTCGCCGCCGCGGCGCCGCGTGCGTGCACGTGGCTGGATTCCGGCGCAGCTATTGCGCGCCGCGTCGCACAGGTCTTGAATGCGCCCGCAGGTCAGACGCGCGTACGCCGCGCGGGCTTCACCGATGCATTGGGCGCGCGGGCGCTCCATGCAGCGTTCGCAACGCGCGGATTTCAATCGTTCGCGCAGATCGGTGCGGCGCCCTCATTTGATGTGACCATCATCACGCCGACATCGCGCATGCAGGGAACATCGTGACCTTTTGGAAACGCCACGGGGCCGTTGGTCACGTATGCACGATCGCACATTGCACGTTTGTGTCAGCGCGATAACGATTACGCGCAGGACAACACTAAACGGGTCGACACATGGCCGCTCCCTTCGGCGACACACCCAATGGCTTGAGTTCGCAAATCGCCAACATCGCCAGCGTACTAATGCGCAAGGGCGGTCTCAAAGTGCCGCGTTATCAACGTCCCTTCACGTGGACCGAACGTGAGGTGCGGCAGTTGATCGAGGATTTGCGCCGCGCCTATGCGCGCAAGGCGTCGTTCTATTTCATTGGCCAGATCGTGCTGGTGAAGAATGCCCAGGGCAAGTTCGAGATTTCCGACGGTCAGCAACGCTTGGCGACGCTGTCGATGCTCATTGCTTATGTGCGCGACCGCCTGCCAGGGCGCGCCAAGCATTTCCAGCAATTGCTGATGGATGGCGATACGCCGCGGCTGACGCTGCGCGAAGAAGACAAGAACTTCTACCGCGGCTACGTGCAGGAGCCCGGCAAGATGAGCGAGTTGGCCCATCATGCCGAGATCGGCATCGACTCCAAGGATTTGCTCGTCGCCGCCGCTGAAACCATCGAGTCCGAGCTGCGCGGCACTGACGACCGTGAGCTCGATAATTTCTTCTCCTTCGTCGCCCGCTGCTGCACTTTGAATGTGGTCGACGCCACCGAGCGCGGTTGCGCGCAGACTGTGTTCAACACGCTGAACAAGCGCGGCTCGCCTCTATCCGGCGCCGACATCATCAAGTCCGACCTGCTCGAAAACGCAGGCTTGCCCGACGCCAAGGCCACCGCCGCCGCCCGCAAGTGGGAGCAGGTGGAGGATATGTTCGAGCGCGAGAACTTCGCGAAACTTCTGTACATGATGCCGTTCCTGTTGACGGGCGAGCAGCTCACATCGCCTGACGATCTCAAAAGTTTTCGCCAGGCCGTGGACCGGAGCGGCGGCGTCGAGAAATTCCTGTTCGAGCAATTGCCGCGCTACGCCCATGCGCTACGGGCGATCTTCAGCGAGTCGATCGACGTCGGCCCCGCCAGCGCCGACGTAAACCGGCGCGTGCACATGATGAAGCAGGTCGAAGCCTGGGATTGGGCGCCGGCGCTCATCGCCTTTTTGGCGGAGCATTCCGCCGAACACGAGCGCGCACGGCGCTTCGTGCAGGCGCTCGACCGCTTCACCTTCGCCTGCGAACTTTCCGTGGTCGACAATCGCTCGCAAGACGGGCGCTATGCGCGGGCAATGAAGGCGTGCGGCGATGATCGTCAGCTCTTTGGGCCGAAAGGCGCGCTTGAACTGAGCGAAGCGGAGCTGATGCGCTTCATTGCTACGCTCAATCGCTCACGCAAACGCGACCGCCAGCGTCGCTTGCTGCTGATACGGTTGGAAGCGGCGATGCCCGGCGGCCACCTCTTGTCCATGACAGACGACGTCACGGTCGAACACATCCTGCCGCGTTCGGGCGGGGCGGAGTGGAACACCTTGTTTGGCGACCAGGCGATGCGCACTGAGGCCGCCAATCTGATCGGCAATCTGACGCTGGTCACGTACGACCAGAACACCGAGGCGGGCAACAAAGGCTACGCCGACAAGCGCAACATCTATTTCAAGTCGCGCGGCAATTCGCCCATTCACGCGCTGACCAAGGATTTCGCCAACGTGCCGGCGTGGACGCTCGATGAGATCGAAGCGCGTCAGGAACGT
>DASZWS010000175.1:0-3504 GCA_035546515.1 Vitreimonas sp.
CCGAGCCCAAATACTTGTTGATTGTCTTGGCCTTAGCCGGGGACTCAACGACGACGACGTTCATTCGGAAACTTGTGCTCTCGGGGTTTGGACCGGGGTCGAAGGACGCCGGAGCGGCGCGTAACTGGGGGTTGCCCCCCAACCTTGTCAACGCGAGGTGGGAGGGTCGAGCCGTGGGTTATGCCGTGTCGGAGCTAAATTTCTGTTGTCGGTCATATGGTTAGCGGAACGTCAAAATCGCTCTAGCCATATACAACCAGAGGGGGTTATTAACCCCCATAAGTTGTGGAGCACCCAAACGTGGCCGCCAAAGAGGATGTCATCACCGCTTATGATGTCGCCGCGCATGTCGAGGCGCTGAGCGGAGAATTGGCGACGATGGCGCGCGGTGCGCGCCTTTTCGAACTCGCCGCTTTGCTGGAGCGCACCCAGCGCGTCGCGCGCGCCCAACTCTACGCGGAAGAGGGAAAGGCAGCGCCCGAAGACGCCGCATAACCGCCAGGCAACGAGGCGGCTTGGCCGTTGAGCTCCAATTCCGTGAGCGCTGCTGCAACCGCTCCGGCCGGCGCCGCCACGAGGCGCGCCAGATCGTTCACGTGCACCGGCGTCGGTGAGAGCAGCTTGGCGATCCGTCCAGGCAAACCCGCCGGCGCCGCTTCGATTTCGGCAAACAGCGGACCGGCGGAGAGCGGGCGCGGCTGTGGCGCGGCGTTGCCGAGCGCGGCGATCACGTCTTCTGCGCATTCGATCAGCGTCGCGCCTTGCTTAATGAGCGCGTTGCAGCCGCGCGAGCGTGGATCGAGCGGCGAGCCGGGCGCGGCCATTACGTCGCGTCCCTGATCGGCGGCGGCGCGCGCGGTGATGAGCGAGCCGGACCGCAGCGCCGCCTCGATGATGACGACCGCACTTGACACGCCCGAGATAATGCTATTGCGGCGGGGAAAGTCTCGCGCTCGCGCCACGGTCCCAAGCGGCGCTTCACTGACCACGAGGCCGCGTTCGACGATCTCGGCGTGCAGCTTCAAGTTCTGCGGCGGATAGGGATGATCGAGCCCGCCCGCCAACACCGCGGCTGTGCCGGTCGCCAGCGATCCCTTGTGCGCTGCCGCATCAACCCCGCGCGCCAATCCCGATACAACGACGAAGCCCGCTTCTCCCAACTCTCCAGCCAAACGCTCGGCAAACATCAGCGCAGCCGCGGAGCCTTCGCGGGAGCCAACGATGGCGACAGTCGGCTTCTTGAGCAGCGCCGCATCGCCGCGCATCGCCAACAGCGGCGGCGGCGCGTCGAGTTGTGCGAGCAGCGGCGGATAGTCCGGCTCACACGAAGCGACGAGGCGCGCGCCGATGGCCTCGATCGCGTCGATCTCGTTGCTGACACGCGCGGCCTCGGGCGCCGTGAGATTGGAGATGCGCGGCAGCGCCTCAAGCGCCGCGGCGGCGGTGCGATGATGGGCGATCAGGCGGTGAAACGTCAGCGGTCCGATGCGCGGCGTGCGCGCCAGCCGGGCCCAGGCGATCCGCTCCGGACGCGCCAGGGTGCGAGCCATTTGCGCTCAGCTCTCGGCGGGCGGCGTCGCCGGCGCCTGCGGCGGCGGTGCAGCCTCGCCGTCCTTCTTGCCGCCGATGCGCGGCTCTGTGCCCGTGCGCAGGCGTTGGATGTTGGCGCTGTGGCGCCAATAGACGAGGCCCGCCAGCGCCACGAGAAAGATCAGCTCGGGCCAGGAATAGCCGCCGATAAACGCGAGCAGCGGCGCCAGCGCCACCGACACCAACGCCGCCAAGGACGAGTAGCGGAAGATCATCGCCACCGCGATCCAGACGACGCCCACGACGACCCCCAGCGGCGGCATGCCGAACAGCAGCAGACCGAAATACGTGGCGACGCCCTTGCCGCCTTTGAAGTTGAGCCAGATCGGAAAACAATGGCCGATGAACGCCGCGAGCCCCGCAACCAGTCCGTATTCAAGCTGATAAGCCGAGCCGGTGCTGAGCCAGCGCGCCAGCAGGAGCGCGATCGCCGCTTTGCCAGCATCGAGTAACAGCGTTGCCAGCGCCAAGTCCTTGCGCCCCGTGCGCAGGACGTTGGTTGCGCCGATATTGCCGGAACCGATGTTGCGGATGTCGCCGAGGCCGGCGGCGCGTGTCACCACCAAGCCGAACGGAATCGACCCGAGCAAATAGCCGCCCAAGGCGGCGAGGACGAAATAAAACACCAGCACCGAACCGTCTCTAACAGGCAAGCGCGGCGCTGTGGAGTGGAGACTTTGGGCCGCGGTCGCGTAATGTTGCGACGAACGGGGGTCTGCGATGCTGACACGGCGTGAACTAGGTCTAGGTGCGGCGGCGGCGGCGCTGACAGGATGTGGCGCGCCCGTCGTGCATCACACCTTCCCAGCGCCGACGTCGCGGCAGTTTCCGCGTGATTTCATCTGGGGCGCGGCGACCTCCGCATTTCAGATCGAGGGCGCATGGGATGAAGGCGGACGCGGCCCCAGTATCTGGGACGTATTTCCGAAGTCGAACATCGCCGATGGCTCCGACGCATCCGTCGCCTGCGATTCCTACCATCGCTACGCCGAGGATGTGACGCTGCTCGCTGAGCAGGGTCTCGACGCTTATCGCTTCTCCATCGCCTGGCCGCGCATCGTGCCCATGGGCGCGGGCGCGGCGAACCAAGCCGGTATCGATTACTATTCACGCCTGGTCGACGCGCTGCTCGCCAAGCACATCACGCCATACGCCACCTTATTTCACTGGGACTTGCCGCTGGCGTTGCAACAAAACGGCGGTTGGCAGCGCCGCGACACGGCGCAGCGTTTTGCCGACTATGCCGCCATCATCGGCGACAAGCTCGGCGACCGCGTGAAGCATTTCATCATCATGAACGAGCCCTCGGTGCACGTGATCGCAGGGCATGTGTTGGGCATCCACGCGCCCGGCTTGAAGGACGCCAAGCTGATTGGCCCGCTCACCCATCACATCAATTTGGCGCAAGGACTGGCGATCCAAGCGCTACGCGCGCGCAGGAACGATCTGAAGATCGGCACGACGCTGGCGCTGACGCCGTCGCGTCCTGCACCCGGCGGCATCGGCTTGAACGGCCTCGTCGCCGATGGCTTCGATCAGCTGTGGAATCGCGCCTATCTCGATCCGCTCTTGAAAGGCGCCTATCCCGACCAGGCGCAGAAACTGGTCGAGCCCTTCCAGCGCGCCGAGGATACCGCCATCATCAAGCAGCCGATCGATTTCATGGGCGCGAATTATTATTCGCCTGCTTACATGAAATTCGATCTGATGAGCGACGCACACATCGCCCAAGGCGATCCGCCCGCTGGCACAGAGCGCGATGCGTTCAATCGCGAGATCGATCCAGCCGGCATGTGGGAGATTCTGAAGCGTCTGCGCGACGACTACGGCAACCCGCCAGTCATCATCACCGAGAACGGCTGCTCTGATCCGTTCAGCGATGGTCCCGCGCAACTGAACGACCAATTCCGCATC
>DASZWS010000176.1:0-4789 GCA_035546515.1 Vitreimonas sp.
GAGGGGTCGATGCTCACCGAGGGGATGCGGCCCAAAACATCGAACATGTCCGTCGCCTGCGCGATGGGGTCGTTGCGGATGGCGTAGATGCGGCGATCGATGCGCACCTGATCGCCATCGGCGCGGACGACGATCTCTTCATCTTGGGTGGTGGCGTCGGGAGAGGCGGCCTGCGCCGCCCCAGTAGCGGGAGCTTGCTGTGCGAGCGCCGGCGCTACACTCGCGAACGCGGCCGCAACCGCGCACGTAAGCAATTTGATCCGCTCCCCCGCCATGCGCTGTCTCCCTCAGCGTGCGCCGCGTAAGATGCGCGATGGTTTATGCGCGGCCACGGCATTGGCTCTTGGCTGCGCGGCAAAAGCATGTCGCTGTGGGCTTGTCGTCGCGAAGATTGGCAAGCGAGCCGCGCAGCTGGTGATGTATATCACACCGGATCCGGTGCGCCCTGCGCTTCGCGCGCGAGAAACCGAATGGCGCGTGCGTTGAGCCACAGTCCCACTTTTGCGCCAACGCAGCACACGCCGATCTGTGCAAAGATCGCGACAAAGTAGTACGAGTTGTACGGGTGGATCGGACCATCGGCGAGCAACGGAAAGGCCTCCCGTGCTTGATAATAATCCCAGATGCAGCCGATCTGGCTAAATGCGATCATCGTTATCGCGGTCGCGAGGGCGCGATCGGGACGAAACGCGCTCAAGGCAATATTCACGAGCAGCATGGCCGCGAGATAGGGTTGCACCAGTCCGCCGTAAGTGAGTTCGCGCGGCGTGAGATTGATCACCGGTTCGTCGAACACACCCAGTGTCCAAAGGTACGTAACAGCAATCATGATCGCGGCGTACGTAGCTTCGCTACGGATGCGCCAGCCGAGCATGGCGGTCCAACAACCTATTGCCCAACCGAGTTTTCTGTCTGCAAGTTCGCCGTACTCCGTTTGCATCGCCTGCGCCCAAGCCTCTCGACCAAACGGCGGATTGCTTGTCGCGGTGCGCATGATCCAGTCGGCGAGTGTCATTAGTGACCTCCCTCTGTGGCGAGCTGAGCGCCGCGTGGCTGTTGCAATTGTGCTTCGCTGAGCGCAGCGCGGCCTGCGGCGGTGATGCGATAGGCGTGGCGCGGCGGCCGGCCTGGCTTTTCTGGTTCAAGCCACTTGCTCTCCACCAAGCCGCGTTCATCGAGGCGCGCGAGGATCGGATAGAGGCTGCCCGACTTGAGGCCGGTTGCGGCGGCGAGTTCCAGGCCGTAGCGCCATTGCCGGCGTGCATCGGCGAGCGTGGAAAGCACGGCTAGAGTTTGCGCGGAAGGGCGGCGTATCGGTCCAGCCATGGGAGCAATCTATATATGTAGAATTATGAGTCAAGCTGCGCGCAGAACGCATGAAAGCTGCGTCAAATGTGAAATGCTTTGTGTGTTGCTCTCGCGTGCGGCGCGTCTTAAGCGGACCCTGTTATGAGCATCGAACTCTCCGCCGCGCTGAGGCGCGTGAAGCCGCCTGCAACCGCTGAAATGAGCCGCAAAGCGCGCGCGCTCAAAGCCGAAGGCCGCGATGTGATTGCGCTCGCTGCGGGCGAGCCGGATCTCGACACGCCGGAGAACATCAAAGAAGCCGCCGCACGGGCGATGCGCGAGGGCAAAACCAAATACACCGATGTCGACGGCATTCCGGAGCTGAAGGACGCGGTGTGCGCCAAGTTCAAGCGCGAGAACGGACTCACCTATAAGCGCACGCAGGTGAACGTGTCGCCTGGCGGCAAGACGGTCATCTTCAACGCGCTGATGGCGACGCTCAATCCGGGCGACGAAGTGGTGATCCCGTCGCCGTACTGGGTGAGCTATCCGGACATCACCATGTTCTGTGGCGGCACGCCGGTGTTCGTGGACACGACGCTGGAGCACAGCTTCAAGGTGCGTCCGCAGGACTTGGCCAAGGCGCTGACGCCGAAGACCAAGTGGGTGATTTTGAATTCGCCCTCGAATCCGTCGGGCGCGGCTTACACGCACGATGAGCTCAAATCGTTGGCGGAAGTGCTGCTGGCGTTTCCGAACGTGCACATCCTCACCGATGATATGTACGAACATCTCACCTACGGCGACTTCAAATTCACCACCATCGCCCAGGTCGAGCCCAAGCTTTATGACCGCACGCTGACAATGAACGGCGTCTCGAAGGCGTATGCGATGACCGGCTGGCGCATCGGTTATGCGGCGGGGCCTGAGCATGTCATCAAGGCGATGGCCGGGGTGATGAACCAAACGACGTCATGCGCCTCATCGATCGCACAATGGGCGGCGGTTGAAGCGCTGAACGGACCGCAGGATTTCATTCCGAAGAACAAGCTGCTGTTTCAATCGCGCCGCGACTTGGTGGTGTCGATGTTGAACCAGGCTAAAGGCGTGAAGTGCCCGGTGCCGGAGGGCGCGTTCTACGTGTACCCCTCGATCGCCGGCCTGATCGGCAAGACGGCGCCAAGCGGCAACAAAATCGTCAACGACGAAGCGTTCGCGGGCGAGTTGTTGGAGAGCGAAGGGGTCGCCATCGTGCACGGCGAAGCATTTGGGCTCGGGCCGGCGTTCCGCGTGTCGTACGCGGCGGCGACCGAGGAGCTGGAAGACGCGTGCGGGCGTATCCAGCGCTTCTGCGCGAGCTTGCGCTAAGGGCGGCGCCCGTCGCGTCGTTGGCACACACTGTCGTGAGGCGCATTGAAGGCGCAGGGAAGTTACGCCATGACGGCGGCGCATGACTGATAGCGTCGCATCGAATAGCATTGGCCGCCGCGTTGCTTTGGTTGCGCTGGCAGCGCTCGCTTACGCGGTGAACTTCTGGCCCGCGCCGCTGTTGCGCGATGCGGTTTTGAGTGCGTTCGGCGATCCCGCTTACCACGGCGTCTGGATACTCATCCCGCACCTCTTTCTCTATACGACGCTGCAGGCACTCGTTTGTTTTGTTTTGTGGACGTTATTGGTGCGGGCGGAATGGTTGCCGCGCCTCAAGTTTTCGCTGCGGTGGCGGACGTTCGCGTGGGGCCTGGCGGCGGGCTTGGCGTCAGTGGCGATCACGGTGGCGTTCTTCTTCGCCACGGGTCAGCAGGGCGCCTTTCATGCGCCGCATGTCGATCCGTGGAATGCCGCAGCGAACCTGTTCTCAAATTTCTTCGAGGAATACGTGTATCGCGGTTTCATCCTGGCTGCGCTTACGGCGGCGCTGGGGTTCTGGCCGGCGGCCGTGCTCTCATCGATCATGTTCGGCGCCACGCACCAACAATATCCGCTCAGCCTGCAGGCGCTGATCGCGGTGATTGCGATCCTGTGGGCTTGGGCCGGCAAACGCAGTGGCGGCTTGCTGGCGCCTTATACGGCGCACATGACGTTGGACTGGCTGATGGACCCGATCCTCTAGGCGCGTTCAGTTTTCCAGTGCGAACCGCAGGCCGGCGTTCTTCTGCAAGCGATCGATGAGCTTCGCGCCCATCGCTGGTGCTGTTGTCCAAATGCCGCCGCCGGTTTCTTCGCGTGACACGTCACGCGCCAAACACAGAGCTGATTCCGAGATCATACGCGAAGTGGAGGCGTAGCCGGGGTCTTTGTCGCCTTTGACGCTGGCGCGGAGCGTGCGGCCGTCGGCGGCTTCGCCCACGAACAGCACATCATAGCTGCCATTTTCGCGCTGCTCTTTGTTGGGTCCCTGGCCGGGCTTCGGCAGCACAAAGGTACGCAAGATCGCGCGCGTCGGGCCGAAGCTCATCATCGCGTTTTGCTGATTGGATTGCTTGAGCATGGCGCGTGCGCGTTTCTCGCCGTCGGCGCCATCGCCGCTAGCGACCATCTCATCGTACTGAAAATCGCGGCCGTAGGCGTAGTTCGATAGGCGGTTCGAGCGCAGCACATTCTTGACGTTGATTGCCGCCATCACGAACGGCGCGGACCAGCCGATGCCATCGTCGTGCTTCACCGCGTCGCCGTCAGGCTGCGCCGCGCCTTGTTCGCCGGCCAGCGCATAGGGATTAGCCATCGCCTTCACCAACGACGGATCGCGCTTGATCGCTTCCATGGTGGCGAGGAATGACGCCATGGTGCCGCCGGAGAAGGTGCCTTTCATGCTGCGTACGCGACCCTTTACCCGTGGGACGGGGGCGCCAAAGCGTTCTTTGGCTTGTTTCTGGAGATAGAAGACGCCGAGATCGAAGGGGATGGAGTCGAAACCGCAGGAAAACACAATGCGCGCACCGGACGCCTTCGCGGCGTCGCCGTACTTGGCGATCATCGCCGCCATCCAGTTGGGCTCGCCGCAGAGATCGACATAGTCCGTGCCGGCCTTCACGCAGGCCGCGAGCAGCGGCTCGCCATAGAGCTGATAGGGGCCGACCGTTGTCAGCACGACCTTGGTGCGCGCCGCCATGGCTTCGAGTGAAGCGGAGTCCTTGGCGTCGACCACGATCACCGGCGCCTTGGCGCCGATTTCGGCTTTGACGCCCTCAAGCTTGGCCTGATCGCGGCCAGCCATCGCCCATTTCACCTGATCGCCGTAGGTGCGCTGCAGGTTTTCGGCCACCAGACGGCCGGTGAAGCCGCTCGCGCCGTACACGATGACTTCGAACTCGCGATCACTCATCTCAATTCACTCCCGCGGTTTGCATAGCACGCATGCGCAGGGAGGGAACGTCGTCCGTAGCGTCATGCTTGCGTGCGGGGAGCGGCGCGCGCACACACGGGGCGTGCCGCCGCTCGCCATCGCCGCCGCCATGACCTCCGCCATCATTCACGCGAGTTGGAATGCGGCGTTGAAGGGCGG
>DASZWS010000177.1:0-4856 GCA_035546515.1 Vitreimonas sp.
GAGCGGGTTTCGCGCCGCATCAACAATTTTGGCTCAAATCGGCACTGCCCATTTTGCCACGCCGATGTGAAGAGCTTCTGGTCTGAAGGCGAAGACCATGCCGTTCTGTACGAACTTGAGGTCATCGGCGGCGGACGGCGCGACGACGTGGTTTGTCCGGTCTGCTGGTCGGTGGACCGCGGTCGATTGATTTATCTGTTCCTGACTCAACGCGGACTGGTCACAGGCCCCCTTCGGGTGCTGCATGTGGCGCCAGAGGTCCAGTTGGGGATCTGGCTGCGCAAGCAAGCACAAGGCGGCTATCTGAGCGCCGATCTGATGGACACGGGCGTCGATCAGAATTTCAGCCTCACCGACATTCCGTACCCGGACGCGAGCTTCGACGCCGTCATCGTCAATCATGTGATGGAGCACATCCCCGACGACGCCAAAGCAATGCGCGAGTGCTTGCGGGTGATGAAGCCGGGCGGCTGGGGTGTGATGCAAGTGCCGATCGGCGCCAAGCTTGAAAGCACCATCGAGGATCCTTCGGTTGAAGATCCGCGCGAGCGCGAGCGCCGCTTCGGGCAGGATGATCACATCCGCATTTACACGCGCGCCGACTACGTCGCGCGGCTTGAGCGCGCTGGCTTCGAGGTCGAGCAATTCCGCTGGACTGAGGATCGCGCCAATTACGGCGGTGCGGAAAACAGATTCGGCCTTCTGGAAAAGGAAGTGCTGTTCTTTGTCCGCAAGCCCGCGGCTTAAGCGCGGTCGAACATCACCACGGCGTCGGCAGCGGCGCGCGGCGGCGCGTCGGCGGCCACAGCGACGCGACCGATCATAGCCAGGATCGCGCCCATCAGGTTGATTTCGTTGCCCATGGTAATCTGGCTGGCGGGCGCCTTCACGGCTTCCATGAAGGTCTGCAAGCGCCGGCGGTAGAACGGCTTGGCGGCGGCGTTGTCGCCATGAGCGGCCCAAAGCCCGCGCCAATCGCGGATGAAATCCGTGGTCGCCTTCTGCACCGCCCCGAGCTGTGCATGCGCCCCAGCCTCGCCAAGCAGAAACGTGAGGTGCGTCTCCACTTCCCAAGGCGTCATCACCTCGGGGAGATTGCGGTTCTCAAGCTGTAGCTGCGCGCGCGCATCAGGATCGAATCCGATGTTGCGAGCGTTCCAGCCGTTCGGCGTCTCACCCGGTTGAGGGCGGCCGGCGGCGACATAATTCCAAAACTGCTCGCCGCCGACGGTGTCCATCACCAGATGGATGCGCTGATCGTCGTTGGCGTTGATAACGCGGTGCAGCCGCCAGGTGTCGAAAATCCAGCATTCGCCGGCGGCCATGTTCACTGCGTGGCCGCCGCACTCGAAGCGCACGCTCGGTTGCGTCACCACCGGAATGTGCACACGCACGCGATTGACCCAGTAATAACCCTGGTCGGCATGTTGGGTGACTTCGGCATGGCCCGAGAGGCGCATCAACCGCGAGCGCCCAACAGTGACCCCCACCGCCGCCATCGCCTGCTGCACATAGGGGCAGCGCTCCAGATGCGGTGTCGGGCGCATCGGTCCCGCGAAGCTCTCGTTCTCCGGCTCGCCGTTCACCGCCACCAGCGGCAGCATCGAATTGCCGGGGAAGTTCTGCGGATGCGGGCGCCACTCCGATTCGGGGATCGCGGCGATCTCGGCGGCCATGCGTGCGGCGTCGAATTTCAGCGGCAGCTGGATGAAGGGATGGGCGATCTTCATAGGAACCTCAGCCTAGAACTTTTTACCGCGCCCGCGAAGGCCATGCGCTGTGCTGGACGCGCGCTTACGTAGCGGCTAACTCGCCGGTCCATGAGCATCGCTTTCATCTTCCCCGGTCAGGGGAGCCAGACCCCCGGCATGGGGCGCAGTCTCTTCGACGCCTTCGGCGCCGCGCGCGAGGTGTTCGAGGAGGTCGACGACGCCTTGGGCGAAAGGCTCTCGAAGCTGATTTTCGAAGGTCCGGCCGACGAACTGACTCTCACCGCCAATGCTCAGCCCGCTTTGATGGCCGTGAGCCTTGCCGCGATGCGCGCGCTGGACCGCGAGTTCAGTGTCAATGCTGGCAAGGCGCTCTTCGTCGCTGGTCACTCGCTTGGCGAATATTCGGCGCTTGCCGCCGCTGGCGCGCTTTCGGTGTCGGACGCCGCCAAGCTGCTGCGCAAGCGCGGACAGGCGATGCAAGCCGCTGTGCCGGTGGGCGAAGGCGCCATGGCGGCGCTGATCGGCAAGGTCGATGTGGCGACGGCTGAGGCGATCGCCGCCGAAGGCGCCGCCGCCGGCGTTGTTGTTGTCGCCAACGACAACAACATCGGCAATGTCGTCATCTCCGGTGAGAAAGCCGGCGTCGATGCAGCGCTTGCCGCGGCCAAGGCCAAGGGCGTGCGCGCAATTCCGCTGGCGGTTTCCGCGCCGTTTCACTCGCCGCTGATGCAGCCCGCAGCCGACGCGATGGCCGAGGCTTTGGCCGCCGCCAACATTGCGCCTTTGGCTGCGCCGCTCGTCGCCAACGTCACGGCGCGGCCGATCAATGAGCCGGCGACGATCCGCAAACTCTTGGTCGAGCAAGTTACCGGCCGCGTGCGCTGGCGCGAGAGCGTCGAGTGGATGGCGGGCGAAGGCGGTGTGGCGCGGTTCGTCGAGGTTGGCGCGGGCAAGCAGCTGTCCGGCATGGTCAAACGCAACGCGCCGGACGTGGAAGCATTGGCGCTGAACGAGCCTGCGGATTTGGAAGCGTTCGCGAAGACGGTGTGAACCGCCAGGTCGCCTTGCTGCGCGGCGTCAATCTTGGCGGCCGCAAGCTGGTGATGAGCGAATTGCGTGCGGCGTGCGAAGCCGCCGGTTTCACTGACGTCGAAACGCTAATCGCCAGTGGCAATCTGGTGCTGCGTTCGAAGCTGACGGACGCCAAGCTGGAAGCGAAGCTGGAGAAAATGATCTTGGAAGACCTCGGCCTCAAAACCGACGTCTATGTTCGCACCGGCGCCGAGCTCGAAGCCATCATCGCCGCCAATCCCTTCAAGGCTTTCGCCAAGTCCAACCCGAACTATTTCGTCGTCTATTTCATGCGCGCGAAAGCCACAGCGTCAGAGATCGAGACCATCGAGAAGACGGCGCTGTTCGGCGAGGAAGCCAAGCAGGGCGCAAACTGCCTCTACATCAAGTTTCTCAAGGGCCAGGGCGTGTCCAAGCTCAAGCTGCCGAAGCTCGGCACCGCGCGGAATTGGAACACCGTGAACAAACTTGCGGCGATGGCGGCTGCGGAATAAGGCCAGCGCAGGAGAATGTGATGTTCGATCTTTCAGGCAAAACCGCGCTGGTGACGGGCGCCTCCGGCGGCATTGGCGGCGCCATCGCCAAGGCGCTGGCGGCCCAAGGGGCGAAGGTCGCGCTGTCGGGCACGCGTGTGGAAGCGTTGGAAAAGCTGAAGGCCGAAATAGGCGGCGATCACCCGATCCTCACCTGCAACCTCGCCGATAGCGCCGCTGTGGACGCGCTTGTCGGTCAGGCCGAGGCGGCGCTTGGCGGACGTTTGGACATACTCATCGCCAACGCCGGCATCACCAAGGATGGCCTCTTGCTGCGCATGAAGGACGCCGATTTTGAAGCTGTGCTGAAGGTCAATCTCGAGAGCTATTTCCGGCTCTCACGCGCCGCGCTCAAGAACATGATGAAGAATCGCTGGGGCCGGATCGTCGGCATCACCTCGGTCGTCGGCGTCACCGGAAACCCCGGACAGGCGAATTACGCGGCCTCGAAAGCGGGAATGATCGGCTTCACCAAGGCGCTCGCGGCCGAAGTCGCCAGCCGCAACGTCACGGCCAATTGCATCGCGCCGGGCTTCATCGCCTCGCCGATGACGGATGTTTTGAACGAGTCGCAAAAGACTGCGCTGTTGGGAAAAATCCCAGCCGGCCGGCTCGGCGAAGGCGCCGATGTGGCTGCGGCTGCGGTCTATCTCGCGAGCGACGAGGCCGCCTATGTCACCGGGCAAACGCTGCACGTAAACGGCGGCATGGCCATGATTTGAACCCGTAGGGGCGCTTATCGGCGCCCCTCAGAGACAAAAAAGCTTGCGTCAGGGCTTCCCGGTAGCCAAAACCCGGCGCACATAGCCCTTGGGCTCCAATAATAGAATTATCAGACGAGGCGTGGATGTCGGACAGCACCGTGTTTGAGCGCGTGAAGGCGATCGTGATCAAGCATCTCGAAGCCCCGCCGGAGAAGGTCACCGAGAAGGCGTCGTTCATCGACGATCTGGGCGCCGATAGCTTGGACAACGTCGAACTGGTCATGGCCTTCGAAGAAGAGTTCGGCATCGAGATCCCGGACGACGCGGCTGAGCACATCCAAACGGTGGGCGATGCTGTGAAGTTCATCTCGGAGAAGGTGGGCTAACGCCCGCCGCACCCAACCGCAGATGCGGCGCGTTGTAATCACCGGCATCGGCCTCGTAACGCCCCTTGCCGGCAACGCCAAAGCGACATGGGAACGCTTGATCGCGGGCCGCTCTGGGGCGGGCCGCATTGAGCATTTCAAGGTCGACGATCTGCCGTGCAAGATCGGCTGCCTCGTGCCGCGCGTTGATGGGCGCGGCGGCGGCGCGGGCGACGCGGAAGCGTTCGATCCCGACAAGGCGATGTCGCCGAAGGAACAGCGCCGCGTCGACGATTTCATTCTCTACGGCATGGCCGCGGCGGACGAAGCCATCGCCGACTCCGGCTTCCCGCGTGACACCGACGAACAGAAAAACCGCGCCGGCGTTCTGATCGGCTCCGGCATCGGCGGCATCGGTTCGATCGCAGAGAACGCGCTCATCCTCGAAAAAGATGGGCCGCGCAAAATCAG
>DASZWS010000178.1:0-3249 GCA_035546515.1 Vitreimonas sp.
GCTTCCTCCAGCTCCGCCTGCGTCGCCTCCGGTTTGCCGTAGCTGATGTTGTAGCGGATGGTGTCGTTGAACAGCACCACGTCCTGCGGCACCAAACCAAGCGAGCCGCGCAAACTCGTCTGTGTGACCCCTTTCAAATCCTGGCCGTCGATCAGCACACGACCGCTCGCCGGATCATAAAACCGATAGAGCAGCTTCAAAATCGTCGACTTGCCCGCGCCGCTCGGCCCGACAATCGCCGTCGTCTCGCCCGCATGCGCCGTGAACGACACCGCATCGAGCCCCATGTCGCGGCCCTCGTGCGCGAAGGAGACATTCTCGAACACCACCTCGCCGCGCTCCGGCCGCAACGGCTGCGCGCCCGGCACGTCCGCAACGTCCGGCTCCTCGTCGAGCAGGTTGAACATCTTCTCCATATCGATCGAGGTCTGTTTGATCTCGCGATAGGCAAAACCCAGAATATTCAGCGGCGCATAGAGGTTGGTCATAATCATAATGACCGCGGTGATGTCGCCCGGCCCCATGTGCCCGCGCGAGACGAAATAGCCAGCCGCCACCACCATGCCCGCCAAGCCAAGCGTCATGATGAAGCCCTGCACCACGTTCAGCAGAATAAGCGAGGTATTGGATTTGACTGCCGCCTGCGCGTACGACGCCAAAGCGCGATCATAGCGATCGCTTTCGCGCGCTTCCGCCGCGAAACTTTTCACCGTCTCAAAATTCAGCAGCGAGTCGACCGCGCGCCCCGCCGCTTCGCTGTCGGCTTCGTTCATTTCGCGGCGGTATTTCAATCGCCATTCCGTCACGCCAAACGTCATCCACGCGTAGATGACGATGGTGATGAACGCCACCAGCGCAAACACCGGCCCGTACTTCACCGACAGCACGCCGGCCGCCAGTGCGAACTCCACCAGCGTCGGCGCAATGTTGAAGGCGAGGAAGCGCAGCAAGAAATCTACAGCGCGCACGCCGCGCTCGATGGTGCGATAAACTGCGCCCGTGCGTTTGGACTGGTGGAAACGCACCGAGAGCGAATGCACATGCCGGAACACCCGCGTTCCTGCGCGGCGTTGCGCTTCTTCGCTGACCGGCTGAAACAGCGCGTCACGCAACTGCGGCGCCGCCGTCGAGGCAAACCGCATGCCCGCCCAGAACAGCGCTCCGCCCAGGAAAGCCTGGAACAGGCCTTCGCTTTGTCCGTGTGACAGCTTGTTGATGCCGTCCGCCAAGATCAGCGGCGAGAACACCGCCAGCACCTTGCCAAGCAGCGTCAGCGCCAGCGCCGCAATGATGCGCCAGCGATAGGCCGGCTCATGCAGCCCGCCGACCAATCCCAACAATCTACGCGTCGTCCGCAAAAGCGGCGGCGCGACGTCGTCGGGTCCGGCTATTGCCTTGCCGGCGGGCCGAACCTCGCTGCCGTGTCGACCGCCGCCACCACCACCTCTGGGCATTCTGGAACAATCCTTGAAGGCTGGGACTTAGGCACGCGGCTTTTTCCCCGCAATGCGGCCTTAATGGCTTAGTTTGATTGAACACATGGCTGATTCCAGTCCTCTCGGCCGTCCGGTGACCTCGGTCTGTGTCTATTGCGGCTCATCGGAGACGACCGAGCCCGCTTATCTCGACCTCGCAACCAGATTTGGCGCCGCTTTGGCCGGGCGCGGCCTGCGCTTGGTGTATGGCGGCGGCTCGATTGGCCTGATGGGCCGCTGCGCCAAAGCGGCGTTCTCGGCCGGCGGCGACGTGCTCGGGGTCATGCCGAAATTCCTCGAACGTCGCGAGATCGTCCTGGAAAACGTGCCCCACCGCATGGTCGACACCATGCACGAGCGCAAACAGATCATGTTCGAGCAGAGCGACGCATTTGTGGTGCTTCCGGGCGGCATCGGCACGCTTGAGGAAGCGGTGGAAATGCTGTCCTGGCGGCGGCTGGATCTGCACCAGAAGCCAATCATTTTCCTCTGTGAGGACGATTTCTGGTCGCCCTTCTTCACGCTGATGCAGCACACCATAGACGCCCGGCTGACGCCGGCGGCCTTCTCCACAGCTTACGCCTACGTCCACTCGATCGACGATTGCTTCGCCGCCTTGGGTGTACCCGCTACCGCCTGATTGGTCGCAAAACAGGTTGAAACCAACCGCCGTCGGCGCACGTATTAGGCCGCATGAACAACCTTTCCCGACGCTCCCTGCTTGGCGCAGCCGCCGTGCTCCCGCTTCTCGCCTGCTCCCCGCCTGCCGCCGCCACCGGCGACCAGGCCAGCGAACGGCGCTTCGCCAACTCGCCGTGGCGCCACAAGACTGACGCTGAATGGCGTGCCCAGCTGCCGGCGGCCAGCTATGTCGTGCTGCGCCAGCAGGGCACCGAGCGCCCCTTCAGCAGCCCACTACTGAACGAGCACCGCACCGGAACCTTTGTGTGCCTGGGCTGCGGCCTGCCGCTTTTCCGTTCGCAGTGGAAGTTCGACAGCGGCACTGGCTGGCCGAGCTTCTACGACGTCATTCACGAAAACATTGGCACTACGGTCGATAATCAGCTCATCGAGGAGCGCACAGAGTACCACTGCGCCCAATGCCTGGGCCACCAAGGCCATGTGTTCCCAGACGGCCCGCGCCCCACCGGCCTGCGGTATTGCAACGACGGCGTCTCGCTTCGTTTCGTGCCTGCGTAAGAAACTACGGCGACGCTAGACTATCCTGGCATGAGCGCTGGCCAGGATGAACGCTACGCCGCGGCCGCCGCCGAGTACGGCCCGGCGCTGCAACGGCTTGCGCACGCGGCGGAGGCCAATCCCGAGCGGCGGCGTGATTTGCTGCAAGACATGCACGTCGCGCTTTGGCGCAGCTTCGCCGCCTTCGATGGCCGCTGCTCAGAGCGCACGTGGGTCTATCGCGTCGCCAACAACGTGGCGGCGACGCATATCGGCAGGGAAAGCCGCGCCAATCGCGCCAAAGTCAGCCTCGACCAAATCGCTGATCTGCCCGCGCCCCAAAATCTAAGCGCAGCCGTCGAGGAGTCCGACGCGCTTGAGCGCTTACGCGCGCTGATCCGCGCCCTGCCGGCGCCGTATCGTCAGATCATCACGCTTTATCTTGAGGGCCTCGACGCCGCATCGATCGGCGAGATCGTCGGTCTTTCGTCAGGCGCCGTTGCGACGCGCATTTCGCGTCTCAAAACTCAACTGGCGCAACACTTCCAGGAACGAGCCCATGTCAGAGCGCGATCCCCTGCAATCGCGTTGGATG
>DASZWS010000179.1:0-1527 GCA_035546515.1 Vitreimonas sp.
GGAGAGCGCCTTCTTGCGCACGTTCCACAAATTGACCTGGTTCAGCAGCGCGTGAACCGCGTCGCGGCGTTCCTTGGCGTTGACGATGCCTTTGAGCACCGCAAGGTGATCGAGCATCGCCTCCGCCGTGACGCGCGGATAAACACCAAAATCCTGCGGCAAGTAGCCAAGCGTACGGCGCAACAGTTCAGGCTGTTTGATGACGTCGATGTCGCCGAACTGGACTGCGCCTGATGTCGGCGTCTGCAACGTCGCCAAAATGCGCATCAGCGTGGACTTGCCGGCGCCGTTCGGCCCGAGCAGCCCAAACATGCCCGCGCCGATGTCGAGCGACACGTTGTCGAGTGCGACGACGCCGTTGCCATAGCGATGGGTGAGACTTTCAACCTTGAGCATGGAGAACCCGCCGTTTTCAAAATCAGGGCCGCAGACTACTGACGCTTACGCCAGCCCATATCGAAAAGCGATAAGTTGCCCGCAGGCCGCGACGGTCGCCCAAAACGCCTGAAGCACCCGCGTGCCGCCGCATCAACGTTGCATAATCGGGACATTGGTCGCTTCTTCTGGCCCCGGAAGGCAGCCTCAGATTTACCCGCACCTACCCCGTACGTGCTGTATCTGAATATTTTTATGGTCCTTTATTTCAATATGCCCGTGCCTGCGGCGCCTTCGTCCCGATATTTGCAAGGGTATTGCGTTTTCGGGATTTTGAGCGCTGTCTGAAGCCAGCTGGCGGGGAGCTGGCGCGAAGGCGGAGGGGAAAATGTTCGGGCGAGTTACTTTGGCGCTGTTGGCGTCCGCGTCGTTGCTGCCGGTGGCGGCCTACGCACAAGACGACACCAACACGTCGGCCACGGAAGAAATCGTCGTCACAGCGTCGAAGCGCGAAGAATTGCTGCGCGAGGTGCCGCAATCCGTCACCGCGCTTACCGCGCAAACGCTGGAGCGCACGCAGGTCAACGGCCTCACCGATTACGCGCCGCTAGTGCCCGGCCTGGTCACAACGTCAACGCAGCCCGGCCAAACCGAACTCAGCCTGCGCGGCGTCAACGCCGGCAGCCTCGGCGCTTCGGTCGGGACGTATGTCGATGAAACGCCGTTCGGACTCAGCACCGCTGCCGGCTACGGCAACTTCATGGCGCCTGATCTCGATCCCTTCGACATCGCCCGCATCGAAGTGCTGCGCGGACCCCAAGGCACGCTTTATGGCGCCAACACGATGGGCGGCCTCATCAAGCTGGTCACCGTCGATCCCGATCCGCGTGCCTTCGCGGGACACCTGCGCGTGTCGGGCGCGGCGACCGACGGCGGCGACGCCTCGTACGCAGCGCGCCTCTCCCTCAACATTCCGGTTGGCTCGCAAGCCGCGCTCATGCTCGGCGGCTACAGCCGTCACGACGGCGGCTACATCGACGATCCGACACGCGGCGCCGAAAACATCAACAGCGCCGACACCACCGGCTGGCGCGCGAAATTCCTGCTCAACGCCACGCCCGATCTCACCATTCGCCTGTCAGCCATGGGCCA
>DASZWS010000180.1:0-12245 GCA_035546515.1 Vitreimonas sp.
CGGCGCAGCTCGCCCGATTCCGCGTCTTCCACGTAAGCGTTCTTCTTCAGCTTATCGTGGGCGCGGCGCATGCCCCGCTTCGAGGGGGTGGTTTTTCGCTTCGGAACGGCCATGGCCGGAAAACTCCTGGTCCCGGGCAGGTCCACGGGAAAGCGGGGCGGATAGCCGATTGGGGCGCCCACTGCAAGCCTTGGGGCAAGTCCAGCGCCGCCCGGAACCCCGCTCCCAGCGCCGCGTTGGCGAGCCAGAGGCCGAAATCTCACCGCCCGGGAGCCAGCCATGCAAATCAAGGACCTTATGACGCCCAGCGTACGGACCATTGGTCCCGACGACAGCCTTCGCGACGCGGCCCTGGTAATGGCCGAATGCGACGTGGGCGCCCTTCCCGTCGCCGAAGGCGACCGCCTCGTTGGCATGATCACCGACCGCGACATCGCTATCCGCGGCGTCGCGCTTGGCAAGCACGGCGACGCCAAAGTGAGCGAAGCGATGAGCGCGGAAGTCCTTTACTGCTTCGCCGATGAAAGCGTCGAGGACGTCTGCGCCAACATGGGGGACGTGCAAGTGCGCCGCCTGCCGGTCCTGAACCACGACAAGCGCCTGGTGGGCATCGTCTCACTGGCGGATTTGGCGACGTCGGCGCAGAGTGAAAACGCCGGCATGGCGCTGGAGGCGATCACCCGCCCCGGCGGCGAGCACAGCCAAATCAACGATACGAGGATGTGAATGGCGATCCGCGACGAATTTCCCGAACCGCCGTCCAATCTTGGCCTCGACCGCGAGACGCTGGCCTACATCGTGCTGAAAGCGCGCGCGTTCGATGAACTGACCCCGAACGACGATCCTGACGACGCCTCAGACGCCGCCGATGATCGCTTCGTCAGCGCCATGGAAGACGATGGCGACAATCCCGTCGGGCGCGAACTCCGCGTCGCCATCACTGATCTCGATGTCGACGCACAAACCTCACTCGTGGCGCTGATGTGGATGGGTCGCGGCGACTATGCCAGCTGGAAAGAAGCTTTTCGCGCCGCCCGCGAACGTGCCGAAGCGCCAACGTGGCGCTACCTGATGGGTGAGCCCCTCCTCGGCGATTACCTCGAAGAAGGCGCTGCACAAATCGGCGTCGATCTCACCGCTGAAAAAGAAGACGGCCTCGGCGACCCCGACCTCGACACCCGCGAAGGCGATTAGGCGCGGTCCCGCAACGCTGCGTCATCCCTGGCGCTCAGCCCGGCTGAGGGTGAAGCTCCGCTGGCGCCGCCACACGCTGCGCGCCTGAAAGCGAGAACTGGCGCTTCGTCGCCGTCTCGCAGACGCCCTGAACGATGTGCACCACCTCCGCCTCGATGACGTCCGCGGCTGGACGGCGGATCACTGTGAACGCACAGGGCTCATGACGCACGCGGCACGAGAGCGTGCCGCTGGTGATCGAAAGCGCGCGCTGCCCAATCATGCGCGCCGACGCAAAATGCAGGTGCCCGCTCAAGAACAATTCCGCGCCATCCTCGATGAGCGCCGCCTGTGCGCGCGGCCCGCGGAAAGTCTTACCGTGGATCGGCGCATCGTTGGGCCAGTCGAGCGGATGGTGCGTGATCACCACGCGCAGCGCGCCCGGTTGCGCCTCGCGCAGGCACTGTGCGGCCGCCTCGGTCTGCGCATGCGTGATCGCGCCTTGCGCCCAATTCAAGCGCATCTGCATCGCCCGCGCCGTATTGATCGGCACGATGCACCAATCCTTCGTGTGCCACGGGCTGACGCGCAATCCGCGGGAGGCGTGGTTGAACCGGTCCCACGGATAAAGCGCTCGCCCCAGCGGATTGTGATATGGCACGTCGTGATTGCCGGGGGTGAGCATCACCGGCGCCGCCAAGCTGCGCAGCCACGCGCAGGCGGCCTCCAACTCGCTTGCTAAACCGAGCGTGGAGATATCGCCGGTGCAAATCACCAGATCGGGTTTGTGGTCGGCGACGTAACGTGTTGCGGCGCGGATCGCTTCGATATTCTCGCAGCCGAAATGCGGATCGGTGAAGTGGACGATTTCCACGCGGTTCAGGCCTTGGCCTCGTCCAGCGCTTCGGCGTTGTCGTTGTGCGTCTCGCTCTCAAGCGCGATCACGCGCGGCCCGTTGGGGCTATAGCGGATGCGCACGTGCGAGATGAACATTTTCGGCTCGCCGTCCAACGCCGCAGGGATGGCGCCGTAAGAGAACACGTCCGCGCGGTCAGTGTGCTGCGTCTCGACAGTGGAATCGTTGCGCCAGCCAGCGCCAAGAGCGCGAAAACTGACCCGCGCCAAATCCACAAGATGGCGTACGTCGAGGCGCACAAATTCCATCGTGTCGCCTTCAAGCGCACCGGAGAAAGACGGGCACAGGACCGCCACGGCTTCCGTCTTGCGTAGCTTATCGTTACCGGCGCGCGCGCGCAGCGGGCGATTGAATGCGCGGACGAAGAAATGCCGAACGCGGCCGATCGCCATCCACGGTTTGCCTTCGCGCACAGCCTCGCGCGCCCGTGCGAGCAGCGTCGGCGCTCCGAACATCGCGGCCACAAAGAACGTCGAGCCATTGGCCCGGCCGATTGGCATGCGCTTGATGACGCCGCGCTCCAGCGCCGCGGCGAGCGCCTCCGGCCACGCCAGCGCGCCGTATAGCGCTTGCGGCAACACGTTGAGCGTGCCGCCCGGCAACAGGATGAGCGGCGGCCCGTTGCGCGGCGCCAACTCGGCGGCGGCGCGCGCGGTGCCATCGCCTCCCAAAACGATGATCACATCAAAGCCGCGGTTCTTGTCGAACAGCTTCTTCGATAATTTATCGATCCCCAGCACTGTGTACTGGGTGACGCCCGCCGCCGTCACGGCCTCGACCAGCTTCTCGCGATCGCCCTGATGCACGCTGCCGGCGCCCTGATTGAACAGAATAAGCGCGTTGGCGTTGTCGGGCAGCGGCCGTTGCGGCTTTTGCGGCGGCGCAGTAGCACTCGCCGGCGGCTCTATGACATCCGGTTCCATGATGGAACGCAAACGCCCGCCGGCGAGGCTTGTTCCTTAGTGTTGAGAGACCGACCCGCCCATAACCGCGGTACGGTCATCGGCGCGCCCGCCGTCGGCGATTTCGATCGATCCGCCCATCGCCGCGGTGGTGTCGCCATGCGCGCCGCCGCTGATGTGAACGCTGCCGCCCATCGCCGCCGTCGCGTCGAATGTATCGGTTGCGAAGACGCGCACGTCACCGCCCATCGCCGCCGAAATGTCCGCCGTCTGGCAGTGGAACGCGGCGGCGCGCACCATCCCGCCCATGGCTGCTGTCGCATCCACTGCGTGGCACGCGCCGTTGATGGTCAGTTCAGCGCCCATCGCCGCGACCAGTGACACGTCTTCGCCTTCGATGTCATAAGCCGTCAGCGTGGCGCCCTTGGCCGCCGCCAGATCGGTCACGGTCGGCATGGTGACGCGAACCAGCGCATTGACACCGCGGTCCGGCCCAAACCATGGCCGATTGCGCTCATTGATTTTCAGGGCGCCGTCCATGTCGATGCTGGTGACAATCCGGTCGGCCTCTGGGCCGGTGACATCAATCGCATATTGCGGACCGCGCCGGACCTCGACGGTGATGTGATCGACAGCCTTCACCGCGCTGAACCCTGAAAGTGCGCGGGTCTCTGCGCTGGCCGAACCTGACAGTGCGAGAGCCGCGACCGCGGCGGCAGCGAGGACAAATTTCATGACTGACTCCCGTCAACCAAGCGTTCGCGCCCGGCTTCTAACAGCCAGGATGCGCCTGCCCCGCGCTTTGGATGCAGCCTAGTCCTGGCTGACTTCACCGCCCATGGAGGTGGCCACCCGCCCCCGGGCGCCCCCGCCGGCGACATGCACTTCCCCGCCCATGGACGCGGAGGCCGTGTAATCGGCGCTCGCGAACACCTGGACATCGCCGCCCATCGAGGCGGCGACAGTGGCGTGCGCGCAGCGCAAATCATTGGCGCGGATAATCCCGCCCATCCAAGCAGTCACGCTGACGGTCTGGCACGTCCCACCCACCCGCAGTTCACCGCCCATCGAGGCGGCCAGGCCAACCTCGCCGCCCAGCATGTCCTCGGCGATCACCGTGGCGCCCTTGGCGCTGGCGATGCCGGCGACGCGCGGCATGGTCACGTGAATGGTCGCCGCGACGTGGCGGTCGTGGCCGAACCACGGGCGGTTGATTTCCGAGATCTGCAATGTGCCGCCATTGATTTCCGTGCGCACCCGCGCCGCCTCGGGCCCGGACACATCGACGCTGAATTGGTCGCCGCGGCTGATGTCGACGCGAAGAGCGTCCTGCGCGCGAATGCTGTCGAACGCGCCGACAGTGCGCGGTTCGGCGCTCGCGCCGCTCGCAGCGAGCACCGCAAGCCCAACCAGCACCGGCACAAACATCGCTTTCATGGACTTCTCCCCAACCCGATAGACCGCGGTCTCGCCAGCCGCGGTTATCGATGTGTACAGCAAGATGACGATCCCGGTTACTTTGGATGCAGAGGGATTTTGACCCGCGTCTGTGGTCCGGCCAGACAAGGCGCGCGTAACCTAGGTGGTTCTTGTGTCAGGAGAGCTTATGCGGCGGCGGAACTTCTGGACGGTGGGCGCTGCAGCGTTGGCGGCGGCGTGCACACCTACGCTGGCGCAGTTCAACGCCTTCACGCCGAAGGACACGGGCGGGCGCAGGGTGCGGCGTGATCTCGCGTATGGGGAGAACCCGCGCCAGAAACTCGACCTGTATGCACCGCAGAATCTGCCGATCGGCGTCCCGGTTGTGGTGTTCATTTACGGGGGCTCATGGAATTCCGGCGCGAAGGCCGACTATGAGTTCGTCGGCGACGCCGTCGCGTCGCGCGGCTTCCTGACAGCGATCCCCGACTATCGGCTCGTGCCGGACGTACGGTTTCCGACGTTCGTCGAAGATTGCGCGGCGGCGGTGCGCACAGTGATCGATCACGCCGCCGATCTCGGCGCCGATCCAAGCAAGGTCGTGCTGATGGGGCATTCCGCAGGCGCCTACAACGCCATCATGCTTGGCCTGAACTCGCACTATTTGCGAACGGCAGGCGTAAACCCCGGCTTGGTGCGGGGCGTGGTGGGTTTGGCCGGGCCGTACGATTTTCTCCCGCTCGATGTGCCGTCGACGCAAGACGCGTTCGGCCAGACAAGCGATCTTCAAAGGACCCAACCCACCCAATTCGCGCGCCGCGACGGCCCGCCCCTCCTGCTGCTATGGGGCGAGAAAGACAGCACTGTGCACCGGCGCAGCATCGATGCGATGCAACATGCGGCGCAGACCGTAGGTGAATCCGTAGAAGCGAAAATCTATCCCGGCGTCGATCATGTCGGCATCATGTTGGCGCTGTCCCGCCTCTTCCGCGGCAACGCACCGGTGCTGGACGACTCCGCCGCGTTCATACGCCGCGTAACGACTTAGGTGATGTTGCCGCGCGAGAAATCGCGCGCCAGCTTGCGCAGCATGTCTGGGGCGCGATCGCGGTCAAACCCGATAGCCGCGGTGTAATCGACCAGCGCGGCATGCTCGGCTTCGTCGAACACACCGTCAGCCACGAACACGGCCAGCAGCGACTTCAACAACCACTGCTTCTGTTCGTGCGTAAATGCGTTCGATTTGCTGGCAAGGTACGCCACCAGCTCGCCCTTGCCGAGCTTGGCGTTGGCGAACGCCGCATCCACGTCGCCGCCGCCAAGCTCCTTGAGCGCCGCGGCGATCACCGTGCGCTCGGAGTCCGCCACCCGCCCATCAATCTTTGCGGCGTTGACCAGCGCCTGTAGCGCGAAATCATTGAAGCTGCCGTGCACCGCCGCTTCCGTTTTGCGCGCCCGCAGGCTGCGAATGAACGACCGCAAACCAAACCAGCCCACCACCGCGATGATCAGCACCAGGATCGCCAGCGGCATATTGGCCCCGCCTCCGCTCGCCGTGGCGTCCTGTGCGAACGCCGGCGTGGCTAGAGCGACGGCGAGAGACAGCAAAAACGCAAATCGCATGGGCAAACGGATTGGCACGACGCACCGCACCTGTCGACCGGCTACTGTTTGTTGGCTCGCCACCGCGTGCGCTAGCGCAGCTTCACGATGGTTACACCATCCGCTTTGGCGCGATCCTTGGTCGATTCCTCGCTGCGCGTCAGCGCCTTGGCGATGGCCTTGAGCGACATGCCCTTGCCGGCCAGCATGTGCAGCTTCTGTACCTCGTCCGGCCGCCAAGGCTGACGATGGCGCTCGAAGCGTTCAGTCATGCGTGTAGCTCCTCAAACCAACCGGCTCTGCGCCACGGCAGCTTCGATGAAGCTCGCAAACAACGGATGCGGATCGAACGGCCGGCTCTTCAGTTCAGGGTGATATTGGACGCCGATGAACCACGGATGGTCCGCGCGCTCGACAATCTCGGGCAGCACGCCATCCGGGCTCATGCCGGTGAAGCGCAGCCCCGCGGCTTCCAATTTCTCTCGGTATTTGGTGTTCACTTCGTAGCGGTGGCGATGGCGTTCGCTGATCTCGGTGTCGCCGTAGATGCGGGCCACTTTGCTTTCCGGATCGAGCGTCGCCGCATACGCGCCCAAGCGCATGGTGCCGCCCATGTCGCCCTCGGCTGCGCGCTTCTCCAACTCGTTGCCCTTCAGCCATTCCGTCATCAACCCGACGATCGGATGCTTGGTGGGACCAAATTCGGTTGAACTCGCGCCCTTCAAACCGGCCTGATTGCGCGCCGCTTCAATGCAGGCCATCTGCATGCCGAAGCAAATGCCGAAGAACGGCGCATTGTGTTCGCGCGCGAACGTCACCGCCGCGATCTTGCCTTCACTGCCGCGTTCACCGAACCCACCCGGCACCAGCACGCCGTGCACGCCATGCAAGTCCTCGACCCAGCCGTCGCCCTTTTCTTCGAACTTCTCGCTCTCCACCCAACGCAGATTGACCTTCACGTTGTTGGCGACACCGCCGTGATGCAGCGCCTCGATCAGCGATTTGTAAGCGTCCTTCAGCTCAGTGTATTTGCCGACCACAGCGATGGTGACTTCGCCATCTGGCGTCTTCAGCCGCTTCACGATCTCGGTCCATTTGGTGAGATCGGGCTGCGGCGCAACGGTGACGCCAAAATGCTTGAGCAATTCAGTGTCGAGGCCCGCTGCGTGATACGCCAACGGCGCCTCGTAGATGGTTTGCAGATCGCGCGCCTCTACCACCGAGCTCTCGCGCACGTTGCAGAACAGCGCGATCTTGCGCTTCTCGTCTTCCGGGATCGGGCGATCGCAGCGGCACAACAGAATGTTCGGCTGAATACCGATAGAGCGCAGCTCTTTCACGCTGTGCTGCGTCGGCTTGGTCTTCATCTCGCCCGCGGACGGAATGTACGGCAGCAGCGTCAGGTGCACGAACGCCACCTGCCCAGGATCGAGTTCTTGTCCGAGCTGACGAATGGCTTCGAAGAACGGCAGGCCCTCGATATCCCCCACCGTACCGCCGATCTCGCACAGCACGAAGTCCGCGCCGCCGTGATCGGAGAGAATGAATTCCTTGATGGCGTTGGTGACGTGCGGGATCACCTGCACCGTCGCGCCGAGATAATCGCCGCGGCGTTCCTTGGCGATGATCTCCTGATAGATGCGCCCGGTGGTGATGTTGTCGGCCTGCGCCGCTGAAACACCGGTGAAGCGCTCATAGTGGCCGAGATCGAGATCAGTCTCGGCGCCGTCGTCGGTGACGAACACTTCGCCGTGCTGATACGGGCTCATCGTGCCCGGATCGACGTTGAGATAGGGATCGAGTTTGCGGAGGCGGACCCGGTATCCTCGGGCTTGCAGCAAAGCGCCCAGGGCGGCGGAGGCGATGCCCTTCCCAAGGGAAGAGACCACGCCGCCGGTAATAAACACGTAGCGCGCCATTATCCTTCCAAACTGCCGGCCATTCTGTCCGGGCTCGCCCCGATATAGGGACGGCTGAACTTACTGGTCTGGGCCCGCCGCCCGTTCGCGGCGAACTGCCGTCACCGCATTAGGATCGGTCGATTCGCTCGTTTGCGCTCCCGTTTGGGTTAACGCCAGCGATCCGGGGCTTTGCGGCAGCACCAAATTCGGCGAGCCGCCTGACGCCGCCTGGGTTGTTGCGGCGCCGGTTTGAGCATGGGTCGCCGGCGGCGGGGTGTGCGCGGCGGTCGTCTGTGGTTGCGCCGCGACATGGACCGGGTTGGTCGAGGCCTGCTGCGTTGTCGCGCCAGCGGTGTTCCGGGCCGGAGCCGTCACCGCCGGATGCTGCGCCGCGACCGGACCAGCACGCTCAGCGCTGTTTGAGGCGGGAATGGTGGCCGCCGAGGCTGATGCCGGGCCCGGGAGAATGGACGCCGCCAGCTGGTTCTGCGGCACGGCTTGCGGGGCGCTCGATTGGGTCGGATCAGGCTGAGCTGGCGTCGGCTGCGCTGGCGCAGGCGTCGCTGGGGTCGGTGTCGGCGTCGCGGGTGCGCTCTGACGGAAGCCAGTGGATTGCGGCAAGCTATCGAAGATCGAGCGGTTGGCGCTGGACGAGGCCGCGCCCGCGATTACCGTCAGCACCAGCGACGTGATCAGAAACAGGCCGCCGGCGAATTGCGTCATCCGCGCCAGTGCGTCGGCCGCGCCGCGCCCGCTCATCAGCGCACCGGAACTGCCCCCGCCCATGCCAAGCGCGCCGCCTTCGGACCGCTGCAGCAAAACCAGGCCGATCAGCGCGACGCAGACCAGCACGTGGATAGCGAGGACCACTAGATACATTCTGACTTTCCCACCACGCGTACGCCCGCCCGCGTCCTAACATGGACACGCACGAAAGCGCGCTCAATAGCTGAGGGCCATCCTAAACACCAGCCCGCCCTTTCGCACCGTCAGGATGCAGCCGGATGCGCGAAAATAATGGCTGAAAAGTCATCCGCTTTGAGGCTGGCCCGCCCCACAAGCGCCCCATCAACACCGCGCGCACCGAACACCTCGGCCGCGTTCTTCGGGCCGACCGAGCCGCCATAGAGAATGCGCGTCGCCTCGGCGGTTGCCGCGCCGTAGCGCTCGGCCAGCGCCGCACGGATGAATCCGTGCGCTTTGCCGATCTCATCCATGGTCGGCGTGCGGTCGCCGCCAATGCACCACACGGGCTCATAAGCGATGACGAACTTCCCCTGCCCCGGCGCGCTCGCCAAACTCTGCGCGCTGACAACCGCGCCCACCTGGCCGGCGCTGCGATGCGCGGCGGTCTCACCCACGCAGACGATCGGCGTCAGCCCAACGGCCACCGCCGCCTCCGCCTTAGCCTTCACCACCTCGTCGGTCTCGCCCAGCAGCGTCCGCCGTTCCGAGTGGCCCACAATCACATAACGCGCACCCTGGTCCGCCAACATGCCGGCATTGACCTCGCCGGTCCGCGCCGCATCAGCGCCAACGCTCGAGCAATCCTGGCCGCCGATGACCACCGTGCTCCCGCGCGCCGCCTCGACGGCCGCCGCAATGTAGGGCGCAGGCGGGCAGATCAGCGCCTCGACCCGCCCCTTCGCCTCACCCAGCCGTGCGCCCAGCTTGGCGATTTCCGCCAAATCCGCCCGGCGGCCGTACATTTTCCAATTTCCAGCGATCAATGGCGTGCGCGCGGCCATTTGTCCTCCCTTATCCCGTGCATGCCGGGCGATTGCCCCTCTCGGGGGCCGTCTCTATGGTCCGGCGCTTCGTTTATCGGATCGCCTCATGCTTCTGCAATTTCGGAAAGTCACGCGCGGCTTCGTCGCGACGATCATTTTTGGCCTGATCGGCGTGGCCACGGTGCTGTTCCTGATCCCCCACAACGGCCTGCAAAACCCGTTCGCGCAATATGTGGCGAAGGTGGGCGGTGCGCAGATCACGCCCGCCGAACTCAACCGCGAACTGGATATCGCGCTGCGGCGCCAACGGGCGCAGGGCCATAACTTCACCCGCGAAGAGGCTATCCAGCAGGGCGCCCCGCAGCAGCTCTTGGACGCGCTCATCAGCCGCGCCGCGCTCAACAACTATGCCGAGCGCAACGGCGTCAACGCCAGCGACGCCCAAGTCGCGGCGCAGATCCGCCAATATCCGGTGACCGATCCGGCCACACATCGTTTCGACCAGGCGCGCTATCAGGCCTTCTTGGCTGACCTCAACTACACCGGTCCCGAATTCGAGAGGGTGATCCGCGCCGACCTGACCTCATCGATGATCATGGAATCGCTCGCCGCCGGCGTGCGCGCGCCGTCGAGCTTCGGCGCCATCGGCGTCGCTATCGCCTCTGAAAATCGCACGGTAACCGTTGCGCAGGCGCCGATATCCCTGGCCGGCAATGTCGCGCCGCCGACGGCTGCGCAACTGCAAACCTTCTACGATCAAATCAAAGATCGCCTGCAATTGCCGGAATTTCGCCAAGTGACTTTGGTGCTCGCGCGCAAGGCCGATTTCACGCAGCGCGCCAACGTCACCGATCAACAAGTGCAGGACGAGTTCGATCGCCGCGCGCCATCTCTAGGCACGCCGGAGAAGCGCTCTTCGGTCCGCATTGTCGCCCAGAGTCAAGCGCAGGCCAACGATGTCGCGTCGCGCATCAATGCCGGCCAAGCGCCGGATGCGGTCGCGCAGGCCCTGCATCTACAAGTCATCCATGGCACGGACGAAGCGCGCGCCGCCGTCACCGACGCGCCTGTCGCCGCCGCGGTGTTTTCGCAAGCGCCCAACGCACCTGCGCGCGCCGTACAGGGTCAGCTCTCCTGGGTGGTGGTGAAGACGTTGTCAGTCACCCCCGGCGTCACCCCACAATTCAGCGCCTACAAGGATCAAATCCGCACCGAACTCCAGACCGTCGCGTCAGGCGATTTGATCGACACCGCCATCAGCAATTTCGAGGAAGCCCGCGCCGGCGGCTCAACCGTGGCGCAAGCCGCCCAAAGCGCTGGCCTCGCCACCGTCAGCGTTCCCGCGGTCGAAGCGCAAGGACACGACACGCACGGTCAGCCAGTGCCGGTGCTCTCTGGCTCGCCGGAATTGCTGCGCGCTGCGTTCCAAACCGCCGAAGGCGAAGCCAGCGACTTCATGCAGGTGACCGACGGCGAAGCTTTGGTCGCGGTGGATCACGTCACCCCGCCGCACGCACGCCCGCTGGCTGAAATCCACGACGACCTCGCCCATCTCTGGGTCGCGCGCGAGATCAATCGGCGCATGACCGAAATGGCTGACCAGGTGGCGCAAGCGGTGCAGCACGGCCAAAGCTTCGCGCAAGCTGCGCGCGCCCACAACATGCAGATCGTTCTGACGTCCACGCCGATTGACCGCCAAGGCGTGGCGCGCATTCCGGCGCAGCGTTTGGGCAGTCAGATTTTCGGCGCGCAACCGAATGCGGTGGTGAGCGATGAATGCGTGCAGCGCCCGCAGCAGCCCATCAGCGGGCTCTGCGCCCACGGCGACGAGTTCCTGATCGCGCAAGTGGAGCGCATCAACCGCGTCGATCCCGCTACCGTGCCGCAGCTGGTGGAGCGCATGCGCACGCAGGTTCAACAGGAGCTGGCGCAAAGTTTCGGCGAGGCGATTGAAGCGCAGATCACCGCCGACGCCAAACCCGAAAAGAACACGGCGCTGATGACCCGCCTCTTCCCGCCCAGCGGCGCGGCCGCGGAAGGCGGCGACCAAGGCCAATGAGCGAACGCGAACGCGCGTATTCGCCTACAGTCGAGGAGTTCGCCAAGGCCTACGCTGACGGCGGCGGCGTCGTGTGGACGCGCCGCATTGGCGATCTTGAGACGCCCGTGTCAGCGCTGATGAAGCTCGGCGCAGACAAGCCCGGCTCGTTGCTGCTGGAAAGCGTGCAAGGCGGCGAATTCCGGGGCCGCTACTCCATCATCGGGGTCAAACCCGATCTCGTCTGGCGCGTCCGCGAGGGGCGCGCCGAAACCAGCCGCGGCGGCTTTGCCGACGCCGCTTTTCGCGCGCAGCGCGACGCGCCACTCAAGAGTTTACGCAAACTGTTGGCGCGCTCGGCGTTGAAACTTCCCGAGGGCTTGCCGCCCATGGCGGCCGCCCTCTTCGGTTATCTCGGCTATGACATGGTGCGGCTGATGGAGAAGCTGCCCGACAAGGCCGCCGATCCGATCGGCACGCCCGACGCGCTCTTGGTGCGCCCGACCGTCATCCTCGTCTTCGACAACGTCACCAGCGAGATCACGCTCGTCACGCCCGCGCGCA